>NZ_CP077093.1:6674712-7026924 GCF_014268755.2 Pseudomonas vanderleydeniana
CAGGCGGACCACGTCGGCCCACTTGTTCTTCACCTGGGAAGCGTTCTGGCGCGGCAGATCGAGGAGGTCAGGCAGGGCAATCATGGCGCGTGCTCACAGATTGGGAAGGCCAATCCACTATAACAATCACCAGCCATTTTGGCTATTTTTGCCATATTGGCCCGAAAGCGCGCCTGACCCTCGCTGCCAGGGGGTTAGCGGGCGAACCCGGCGAAGGCCTGGCACAGGGTGAGCAGGTGACGTTCGTCGTCTGCATCCATGTCGCCATCTTCATCCATGTCCACGCGAACATTGACGGTGTCGTAGGTCTTGTCCTCGCCAGACGAGGACACGGCGGAAGCGAAGATGAGCTCGTCGCCTTCATAGAATTCTACCAGCACCTCCGGAGTGCCATTGCTGTCGATGTCTTCCAGGGAGAGTCGGATTTCCTTTTTGGCCATGAAGGCACCTCTTTATCGAGAGATTGATGGAGCGCTCATGTTGAGAGGCCGGCGGCCTGGCGACCATTGCCCGACGGCGACAGGCCGCTGCGGAAAAGACGCCCCGTCCCGGCGGAAAGCCTCTGCCTGGGCCCTGGAATCCATGAGCGATGTCCGCCCCGCTAGGGCTGGCCGGGCATTTGCCGTAAAGTGGGAGCCCCTGGGAGAGAGCACGCACATGGACGTGAAAATCGGCGGAACCGCACTGGCAATCATCCTGGCTGGCCTGGCCATCACCTTCGGCCTGAACGAATGCCAGCGTGGCCCGCTGAACCCCGAGCTGCCCGACAACCTCAGCGACGAGCAGACCGCCTGGCTGACGCTCGAACACCGCATCAAGCGCGCCGATCCCGCGCTGGCCGAGGTCAGCCGCGACCAGCAGGCACTGACCATCCTCTACCGGCCCGGGAAGGTTGCCGATAACGAAGAAGCCTGGGTTCCACGAATGCTGCGCACGGTCGGCCAGGGCCTGGCGGCGGTGAACAATGCACCCGGCGGCAAGCAATACGCACAGGTGACGATCAAGGCCCACATCGTGGCTGCCGATGACGTCGAGCTGGTTTACGGGATGGACAGCTTCGACGCGATCAAGACCCAACAGGGTGGCTACATCAATTTCGCCAGCATGCCTCGCGAGCTGAAGTTCAGCCGCGAGACACTGGCACAAGCCCGCGAATACTGCCGCGATCCGAGCGGCTGGGGTTTCTACCCGGAGTTCTGCCAGCGGGTAGGCGCGGCCAAGGCGGCTCAGCGCTGAAGACTCAAGCCTGCGCTTGCCTCGGCAGGCAGCTTTGCTGAGATGCCGCAGTGGTGGCGGCCGGCGGCGTTTCTGAAGACTATCCGTTGAGGCCATGGGCCCTTTCGCGGGCAAGCCACGCTTCTACGGTTCATTGGGGTGTCCGGTATCGGCGAACGCCTCCCTGTAGACGCACGGCTTGTCCGCGAACGGGACGACACCATAACCCGTCGTCATCAAGCAAAAAGGGCGACCGAAGTCGCCCTTTTCTTGCCTTTCGCTTACGCCGCGCTGAACATCTTGTGCGGGTCGATCACGAATTTCTTCGGCACGCCGGCATCGAACTCGCCGTAGCCCTTCGGCGCCTCGTCCAGGCTGATCACCTGCACGCCCACCACTTCGGCGATGTTGATGCGATCCCACATGATCGCCTGCATCAGCGCGCGGTTGTACTTCATCACCGGGGTCTGGCCGGTGTGGAAGCTGTGGGACTTGGCCCAGCCCAGGCCAAAGCGGATGCTCAGTGCACCGATCTTGGCGGCGGCATCCACCGCACCCGGGTCTTCGGTCACGTACAGGCCCGGGATACCGATCTTGCCGGCCACGCGGGTGACCTGCATCAGCGAGTTGAGCACGGTGGCCGGGGCCTCGTGCTTGGCACCCTCATGGCCATGGCCCCGGGCCTCGAAGCCCACGGCGTCGACGGCGCAGTCCACTTCCGGCTCGCCCAGCAGCGCGGCGATCTGTTCGTGCAGCGGCGTGTCCAGGGACAGGTCGGCGATCTCGAAACCTTGCGCCTTGGCATGCGCCAGGCGGGCCGGGTTCAGGTCACCGACGATGACCACCGCCGCGCCCAGCAGGCGGGCCGAGGCGGCAGCGGCCAGGCCGACCGGACCGGCACCCGCGACATACACGGTGCTGCCCGGGCCAACGCCCGCGGTGACGGCGCCGTGGTAGCCGGTTGGCAGGATGTCGGACAGGCAGGTCAGGTCACGGATCTTCTCCATGGCCTTGTCGCGGTCCGGCAGTTTCAACAGGTTGAAATCGGCGTAGGGCACCAGCACGTATTCGGCCTGGCCGCCAGTCCAGTCACCCATGTCGACGTAGCCGTAGGCACCGCCGGCACGCGCCGGGTTGACGGTCAGGCAGACGCCGGTGTGCATTTCCTTGCAGGAACGGCAGCGCCCGCAAGCGACGTTGAACGGCACCGAGACCAGGTCGCCGATCTTCAGGTTTTCGACGTCACTGCCCTTCTCGACCACCTCGCCGGTGATCTCGTGGCCCAGAACCAGGCCGACCTGGGCGGTGGTACGACCGCGCACCATGTGCTGGTCGGAGCCGCAGATGTTGGTGGAAACCACCCGCAGGATCACGCCGTGCTCGATCTTCTTGCCACGCGGGTCCTGCATTTTCGGATAGTCGATCTTCTGTACTTCTACCTTGCCAGCGCCAAGGTATACCACTCCACGATTGCCAGACATGCTTTCACCTCGCTGTTGTTTTTATGTAGCGACGCGTTGCCACGAAGCAACGCGTTGATTGCTCGGGGTTGTGCTTGTGTCTTTTTTTACTGCGTTATTCTTTGGATTTTTCGCGGATGAATCCGGCTCCCACAGTGTTGTGGCGCACACCAGTCTTGTGTTCGACACTCCACCTTGTGGACGCCGGATTCATCCGCGAATGGGGCACGTTGTTTTTCAGGGCCCTATCGCCAGCAAGCCGGCCCCCACAAGGGGCGGTGTACGCCAGGATTCCGCGAACACCACCCGCCCACCGTGGGAGCCGGCTTGCTGGCGATGAGGCCAGGATGGACAGCATGAAACTCAAAGGACGACCGTCCGGTTGGCGTTGAGGAACACCCGCCGCTCGATGTGGTAGCCCACCGCCCGTGCCAGGGTCAGTCCCTCGATATCCCGGCCCTTGGCGATCAGGTCCTCGGGGTAGTGGCTGTGATCCACCACCTCCACGCCCTGGGCGATGATCGGCCCTTCGTCCAGGTCGTTGTTGATGTAATGCGCGGTCGCCCCCACCAGCTTCACTCCCTTGTTGTAGGCCTGGTGGTAGGGCTTGGCGCCCTTGAAGCCCGGCAGCAGCGAGTGGTGGATGTTGATGGCGCGACCATCGAGCTTGCGGCACAGCTCCGGCGACAGCACTTGCATGTAGCGGGCAAGGATCACCAGTTCGGCGCCGGACTCCTCGATCACCTGCCAGACCTGCCGCTCCTGGGCCGGTTTGTCATTGGGATCGAGGGGGAAATGGTAGTAGGGAATCTGGTGCCAGTCGGCCAGGGGCTTGAGATCGGGATGGTTGGACACCACCGCGACCACGTCCATGGACAGTTGGCCGATTCGCTGGCGATAGAGCAGGTCGTTGAGGCAGTGATCGGCCTTGGAGACCATGATCACCACTTTCGGCCGGTAGTTCGGCGCGGTCAGCTCGAAGGTCATGCCGAACGCCTTGCCACGCTCGGCCAGGCCTGCGCGGAACGCCTGTTCGTCGAAGCCTTCGGACTGGCGGAACTCCACACGAATGAAGAACCGGCCCGAGAGGCGGTCATCGAACGAATGGTGTTCAGTGACGTAGCAGCCCTGCTCGAACAGGAAGCGGGTCACCGCATCCACCGTGCCGAGCACGCTGGGGCAGTCGGCGGTCAAGATCCATGTATCGGGGGCGCGGCTCATCGGGTGACTCCTGTTCTTGAATGCTGCAAAAACCTGGGTGGGTCTGGCACTGATCCCCGAAGAAAGGAGATCGCTTCTGCAAGGGGCTTGCCGGTCTACCCGTGGCGAGGGGACTTGCCCCCGCTCGGCTGCAGAGCAGCCGTAAAACCGGCAAACTCGGTGTGTCAGACACACCGCGTGCTCAGGGTTTGGGGCTGCCTTGCAGCCCAGCGGGGGCAAGCCCCCTCGCCACAGCTATACTTTTCGCCCAAATGTGCCTCCTGATACAGGCCCTCGGCACATTTCAGCCTCAAGCCTGAACGTTCAGGCCGTACTCCGCTGCCGCATCCTGCAGCCACAACCACCAGTAGTCCGAGAAGCTGCGGCGGATCACCAGTTCCCAGGTGTCTTCGGCAGTGTGACGGATGATCAGCTGCGACTTGGCGAACACCGTGCCGACGGCCTTGCCGACCGGGAAGTTGTTCGGGTGCACGTCATAGCTGGTCGACTTCATCAGCACCTGGCGCACGTTCGGGCCGCTCAGCTCCAGCAGTTGCTGGCCACCGCTGACGTTGACGATCGCGATGTGCAGGTCGCCCAGCGCTTCGCGCAGGGCCTTTTCGGCGGCGTATTCCTCACCGGTCGGAACGACCAGCAGCCACTCGTCCGGGCCGAGCCATTGCAGGCTGGTCTCGCCCTTGGCAACGACGGTCAGGGCCACGGGCAGTTCCAGGCCCAGGGCCTTCTTCACGCCGGCGGCGAACGCCGGGTCATGGCCGTCGCCACGGATGGTCAGGTGGCCGAGCAGTTTCTTTTCCCGCACGGTCACGCCGGCGTTCTTGCGGCCCTTGCCCACCAGGCTGGCCAGATCGGCATGGTGCAACGACGACTCGGCCTTGGCCCCGGAAGTCGGGCGTTGCTGGTAAACGTTGGCTGTGCTCATGTGAAACACCTGTATTGAATTCTGTCTCTGATCGTTCCCACGCTCTGCGTGGGAATGCCGCCATGGACGCTCCGCGTCCGCTCTTGGGGTGCGGAGCGCCCCGGGATGCATTCCCACGCGGAGCGTGGGAACGATCGACTTAGATGTTCTGGCGATCGCCTTTCGGATCGAAGAACACCGAGGACACGATCTCCGCCTCGATCACGCTGCCATCGGCCAGCGGTGCGAACACACGCTCACCCATACGCTTGAGACCGCCCTTCACCACCGCCATGGCGAACGAGTAGCCAAGGGAGTTGTGCGCATAGCTGGAGGTCACGTGACCGACCATCTTCATCGGGATCGACTGCTTCGGATCGAACACCAGTTGCGCACCTTCCGGCAGCCACTTGTTCGGGTCGATCGGCTTGAGGCCAACCAGTTGCTTGCGGTCTTCGCGCACGCAGTCCTCGCGGTTCATCCCGCGCCAGCCGATCCAGGAGAACGGCTTGGTACGGCCGACGCACCAGCCCATGTTCAGATCGTCCGGGGTCATCGAGGCGTCGGTGTCCTGGCCGACGATGATGAAGCCCTTCTCGGCGCGCAGCACGTGCATGGTCTCGGTGCCGTACGGGGTCAGGTTGTACTTCTTGCCCGCCTCGGCGATCTGCTCGAGGACACCCATGGCGTAGTCGGCCTGGATGTTGACCTCGTAGGACAGCTCGCCGGTGAAGGAAATCCGGAACACCCGTGCCGGCACGCCGCCCACCAGGCCTTCCTTCCAGGTCATGAACGGGAACGCGTCCTTGTCCAGGTCGATGTCGGTGACTTCGCTGAGCAGCTTGCGGCTGTTGGGGCCGGACAGGGTCAGGGTCGCCCAGTGGTCGGTCACGGAGGTGAAGTACACCTTCATTTCCGGCCATTCGGTCTGGTGGTACAGCTCCAGCCACTGCAGGACGCGAGCCGCGCCGCCGGTGGTGGTGGTCATCAGGAAGTGGTTGTCGGCCAGACAGGCGGTCACGCCGTCGTCGAAGACCATGCCGTCTTCCTTGCACATCAGGCCATAACGGGCCTTGCCCACATCGAGCTTGGTCCAGGCGTTGGTGTACACGCGGTTGAGGAACTCGCGGGCGTCCGGGCCCTGGATGTCGATCTTGCCCAGGGTCGAGGCGTCGAGCAGGCCGACGCTGTCACGCACGGCCTTGCACTCGCGCTTGATGGCGGCGTGCATGTCTTCGCCGGCACGCGGGAAGTACCATGGGCGTTTCCACTGGCCGACGTCTTCGAATTTGGCGCCCTGCTTCACATGCCAGGCCTGCAAGGCGGTGTAGCGCACCGGCTCGAAGATGTGCCCGCAGTGACGGCCGGCCACCGCACCGAAGGTGATCGGCGTGTAGTTCGGACGGAACATGGTGGTGCCCATCTGCGGGATGGTCACGTTCAGCGAACGGGCGGCAATCGCCAGGCCGTTCACGTTACCCAGCTTGCCCTGGTCGGTACCGAAGCCCAGCGCGGTGTAGCGCTTGACGTGCTCGACCGACTCGAAGCCCTCGCGGGTCGCCAGTTCGATGGCGGCGGCGGTCACGTCGTTCTGCAGGTCGACGAACTGCTTCGGTGCACGCGAGGTGCCTTTTTCATGAGGGACCTGGAACAGCGCCAGGGTTGGCTCTTCCTGACGGGAAAGGGCCTTGGGCAGTGCACCTTCGACGGCCTTGAAGCCGGCTTCGCTGGCTGCACGCGCGCCGCCCTCGAAACCATCGGCCAGGGTATCGGCCAGGCTGTAGACGCCGTTCAGGCCACCGACGCACACGCGTTTCTGCGGTGCTTCACCGGCGACGAAACCGAGGATGTCTTCACGCCAGACCGGCTTGCCGCCCAGGTGCGAAGCCAGGTGAACCACCGGGCTGTAGCCGCCGGAGCTGGCGATCAGGTCGCATTCGAGCCACTCACCCGGGCTGGTCACCTTGTTGGCACGCACGTCGATCGCGGCGACGCGGGCCGCAGTCACGCGCTTGCTGCCACGGGCCTCGATCACGGCACTGCCGGTCAGGATACGGATACCCTTGGCGCGCGCTTCTTCCACCAGCGCACCGCGTGGGTTGCTGCGGGCATCGGCGATCGCCACCACCTGCAGGCTGGCGTCGAGCCAGTCCAGGGCAACGCGGTAGGCGTGGTCGTTGTTGGTGGTCAGTACCAGCTTCTTGCCCGGTGCCACGCCGTAGCGGCGGACATACACCGAGACAGCGCCGGCCAGCATGTTGCCCGGCACGTCGTTGTTGCCGTAGACCAGCGGACGTTCGTGGGCACCGGTCGCCAGGACCACGCGCTTGGCGCGAACCCGGTGGATACGCTGGCGAACCTGGCCGATCGGGGCACGGTCACCGAGGTGGTCGGTCAGGCGCTCGTGAATGGTCAGGAAGTTGTGGTCGTGGTAGCCGTTGACGGTGGCCCGTGGCAGCAGCAGCACGTCCGGCAGGGACTTCAGCTCGGCGATGACCGTGGCCACCCACTCGGCCGCCGGCTTGCCGTCGAGGCTTTCGCGGGAGTCGAGCAGGCTGCCGCCGAACTCTTCCTGCTCGTCGGCCAGGATTACCCGGGCACCGCTGCGGGCAGCCGCCAGTGCGGCGGCCAGGCCCGCCGGGCCGGCACCGACGATCAGCACGTCGCAGTGCTGGTTCATGTTGTCGTAGGTATCAGGGTCGTTCTCGGTCGGCGAACGGCCCAGGCCAGCCGCCTTGCGGATGTACTTCTCGTAAGTCATCCAGAACGACTGCGGATACATGAAGGTCTTGTAGTAGAAGCCAGGAGGCATCAGCTTGCCACCGACCTTGCCGAGGATACCCATCACGTCGTTGTTGACGCTCGGCCAGCCGTTGGTGCTGGTCGCGACCAGGCCCTGATACAGCGCCTGCTGGGTAGCCCGCACGTTGGGGATCTGGGTGGCTTCGGTAGCACCGATCTGCAGCACCGCGTTCGGCTCTTCGGCCCCGGCGGCGAAAATGCCGCGTGGGCGGGAGTACTTGAAGCTGCGGCCGACGATGTCGACGCCGTTGGCCAGCAGCGCGGCGGCCAGGGTGTCACCTTCGTAGCCCTTGTAGCTCTCACCGTTGAAGGTGAAGCTCAAGACTTTGTTGCGGTCGATACGACCACCGTTGGACAGGCGATTGACCTGGCTCATACCTTTTCTCCCACAGCCGCCTGGGGCGCTTTCGAACTTTCCGCCTGCTTGGCAGCGGTGAATTGAGGCTTCTCGCCGATCTTGTAGGTTTCCAGGATTTCGTAGGTCACCGTGTCACGGGTCACGTTGAAATACTGGCGGCAACCGGCGACGTGGTCCCAGAGTTCGTGGTGCAGGCCGCGCGGGTTGTCGCGGAAGAACATGTAGTCACCCCACTGCTCGTCGGTGCAGGTGTTGGGGTCCAGCGGACGCGGGATGTGCGCCTGGCCGGAAGCGTGGAATTCCTCTTCGGAGCGCAGTTCGCCGCAATGAGGACAGAAGATGTGCAACATGGGAATTTCTCCTGTTAGTGGGCGACCGCTGCAGCGCCGTGTTCGTCGATCAACGCACCGTTGTGGAAACGGTCGATGGAGAAAGGTGCGGCCAGTGGGTGCATTTCACCCTTGGCCAGGCTCGCGGCGAAAACGTTGCCCGAGCCCGGGGTGGCCTTGAAGCCGCCGGTGCCCCAACCGCAGTTGAAGAACATGTTCGGTACTGGCGTCTTGGAAATGATCGGGCAGGCGTCCGGGGTGGTGTCGACGATGCCGCCCCACTGGCGGTTCATGCGTACGCGCGACAGCACCGGGAACATCTCGACGATGGCCTGGATGGTGTGCTCGATCACCGGGTACGAACCGCGCTGGCCATAGCCGTTGTAGCCGTCGATACCGGCACCGATCACCAGGTCGCCCTTGTCGGACTGGCTGATGTAGCCGTGGACGGCGTTGGACATGATCACGCTGTCGATGATCGGCTTGATCGGCTCGGACACCAGCGCCTGCAGCGGGTGGGACTCGAGCGGCAGGCGGAAGCCGGCCAGTTTCGCCATGTGCCCGGAGTTACCGGCGGTGACCACGCCGACGCGCTTGGCGCCGATGAAGCCCTTGTTGGTTTCCACGCCGATGCACACGCCGTTTTCCTTGCGGAAGCCGATCACTTCGGTCTGCTGGATCAGGTCGACGCCCAGGGCGTCGGCACCACGGGCGAAGCCCCAGGCCACGGCATCGTGACGAGCCACGCCGCCGCGACGCTGGACGGTGGCGCCCATGATTGGATAACGGGTGTTCTTCGAGCAGTCCAGGTACGGAATTTCGTCCGCCACCTGCTGGGCGTTGAGCAGCTCGCCGTCGACGCCGTTGAGGCGGTTGGCGCTGACCCGACGCTCCGAATCACGGATGTCCTGCAGGGTGTGGCAGAGGTTGTAGACGCCACGCTGGGAGAACATCACGTTGTAGTTCAGGTCCTGGGACAGGCCTTCCCAGAGTTTCATCGCGTGTTCGTACAGGTGCGCCGACTCGTCCCACAGGTAGTTGGAACGCACGATGGTGGTGTTACGGGCGGTGTTGCCGCCGCCCAGCCAGCCCTTCTCGATCACCGCGACGTTGGTGATGCCGTGTTCCTTGGCCAGGTAGTAGGCCGTGGCCAGGCCGTGGCCGCCACCGCCGACGATGACCACGTCATAGACCTTCTTCGGAGTTGGCGTGCGCCACATGCGCTGCCAATTCTCATGATGGCTGAGAGAATGCTTGAAGAGGCCGAAGCCCGAATAGCGTTGCATAGTCATTTACTCCAAAACGCTCTCAGCGATAAACCGGGAAGTCCGCGCACAGGGCCGCCACGTGCTTGGCGACATTCGCCTCGACATCGGCATCGCCGAGGTTGTCGAGAATGTCGCAGATCCAGCCAGCCAGCTCGGTGCACTGGGCCACCTTGAAGCCGCGAGTGGTGACCGCCGGGGTACCGATACGCAGGCCAGAGGTGACGAACGGCGATTGCGGGTCGTTCGGCACGGCGTTCTTGTTCACGGTGATATGGGCGCGGCCCAGGGCGGCATCAGCGTCCTTGCCGGTCAGGCCCTGGCGAATCAGGCTGACCAGGAACAGGTGGTTATCGGTGCCGCCGGACACTACATCGTAGCCGCGTTTTACGAACACGCCGGCCATGGCCTGGGCATTATCGATCACTTGTTGCTGGTAGGCCTTGAAGCTCGGCTCCAGCGCCTCCTTGAAGCACACGGCCTTGGCGGCGATCACGTGCATCAGCGGGCCGCCCTGGGCGCCGGGGAACACTGCGGCATTGAGCTTCTTCTCGATTTCCTCGTTGGCCTTGGCCAGGATCAGACCGCCACGAGGACCGCGCAGGGTCTTGTGGGTCGTGGTGGTGACCACGTCGGCGAACGGGATCGGGTTCGGGTACAGGCCAGCGGCAACCAGACCGGCAACGTGGGCCATGTCGACGAACAGCAGCGCACCGACCTTGTCGGCGATCTGACGGAAACGTGGGAAGTCGAGGGTTTTCGAGTAGGCGGAGAAACCGGCCACGATCATTTTCGGCTTGTGCTCAACGGCCAGGCGCTCGACCTCATCGTAATCGATCAGGCCGGTATTGGTGTCGATCCCGTACTGAACGGCGTTGTACAGCTTGCCCGAGGACGACACCTTGGCACCGTGGGTCAGGTGACCGCCGTGGGCCAGGCTCATGCCCAGGATGGTGTCGCCGGCCTGCAGCAGGGCCAGGTACACGGCGCCGTTGGCCGAGGAACCGGAGTGGGGCTGGACGTTGGCGTAGTCGGCACCGAACAGCTGCTTGGCGCGCTCGATGGCCAGGGCCTCGACCTTGTCCACGTGCTCGCAGCCACCGTAGTAGCGCTTGCCCGGGTAGCCTTCGGCGTACTTGTTGGTCAGGCCACTGCCCTGGGCCTGCATGACACGCTTGCTGGTGTAGTTTTCCGACGCGATCAGTTCGATGTGATCTTCCTGGCGCTGCTCTTCGGCATTCATGGCTGCCAACAGTGCATCATCGTAACCCTGGATCTGGTCTTGCTTGCTGAACATCGCGTCTCTCCCAGCGGCAGTGCGCCATTTCTTTTTGGTGGGGCACAGCCGTTCGGCGGTGTCCTTTGATAGCGATGGTATGACCGGCGCAGACGCGTCAAATGCCTACGCACGCCTTGCAAGGGTGCGTTTACGACATGCGATGACGTGCAGGAATAGACAAGCACAGGCCTGTGGCGAGCGGGCTTGCCCGCGCTGGGGCGCGAAGCGGCCCTAAAACCTGGAAATTCGGTAGATCAGATAAACCGGGGTAGCCTGCTTTACGGCTGCTTTGCAGCCGAGCGTGGGCAAGCCCGCTCGCCACAGGGGATTCTTTAACCGTCAAGCAGAGGGTTTTCCTACAGAAACTGTGCCTGTGCGCTGACGTCGATTCTGGTTACAGTGCACGTCGTAAACGATCACAAGGACCGGGCCATGACCGATAAGAGCCAACAATTCGCCAGCGACAACTATTCCGGTATCTGCCCTGAAGCCTGGACCGCCATGGAACAGGCCAACCACGGCCACCAGCGCGCCTACGGCGACGACGAGTGGACCCAGCGCGCGGCCGATGGCTTTCGCAAACTGTTCGAAACCGACTGCGAGGTGTTCTTCGCCTTCAACGGCACCGCCGCCAACTCCCTCGCCCTGTCGTCGCTGTGCCAGAGCTACCACAGCGTGATCTGCTCGGAGACCGCCCACGTCGAGACCGACGAATGCGGCGCACCGGAGTTCTTCTCCAACGGCTCCAAGCTGCTCATCGCCCGTACCGAAAGCGGCAAGCTGACCCCTGAGTCAATCCGCGAAATCGCCCTCAAGCGCCAGGACATCCACTACCCCAAGCCGCGGGTGGTGACCCTGACCCAGGCCACCGAGGTCGGCAGCGTCTACACCCCGGACGAAGTCCGCGCCATCAGCGCCACCTGCAAGGAACTGGGCCTGCACCTGCACATGGACGGCGCGCGCTTCTCCAACGCCTGCGCGTTCCTTGGCTGCTCGCCAGCCGACCTGACCTGGAAGGCCGGAGTCGACGTGCTGTGCTTCGGCGGGACAAAAAACGGCATGGCCGTGGGTGAGGCGATCCTGTTCTTCAACCACGACCTGGCGGAAGACTTCGACTATCGCTGCAAGCAGGCCGGGCAACTGGCCTCGAAGATGCGTTTCCTCTCGGCCCCCTGGGTCGGCCTGCTGGAAAACGACGCCTGGCTCAAGCATGCGCGCCACGCCAACCACTGCGCGCAATTGCTGAGCAGCCTGGTCAAGGACATTCCCGGCGTGGAACTGATGTTCCCGGTCGAAGCCAACGGCGTGTTCCTGCAACTGTCGGAGCCGGCGATCGCCGCGCTGACGGCCCGCGGCTGGCGCTTCTACACCTTCATCGGCAAGGGTGGGGCACGCTTCATGTGTTCGTGGGATACCGAGGAAGCGCGGGTACGGGAACTGGCGGCGGACATCCGCGAGGTCATGTCCGCTTCCCTGTAAACCGGCCTTGCCTGCGAACGGGGCGCCGGCTGCGCGTCATCGACCTTCGCGGGCAAGCGCTCCCTCAGTGGCAGCGCCAGGCGCGTACCTAGTGGCAGGCGACTGTCTTTAACGCCCCGCGGATGGGCTCGCGGGCGACTACCGCCGGTCGACACTGTCATTTCTGACAGTATCGCTCTCTCCCCAGCCATAGGAGGATGGGGCGTCCTGAAAAAGAATATCTGCAGTCTTTCAGAGCCCAGGCCTGCTACCCGAAGGGTGGCAGCCATACACGCCAAGGAGAAAGACATGAACAAGACAACCGAACTGACCGTCAAACGCGATGGCAAGGCCAGTGATTATCCCATAGTGGATTTCGACGAGATGTCGAAGCTGATCAATACCGGCGACCATATCCATAGCCGTACTGGCCAGACCATCACCATTACCAGAAAGACGTACCGGGAAGTCGACGTCGGTCTCTACGAGATACGGCTCCTGGCCGAGTAACATGATGAAGCAAGGGTTCCATCTCCGACTCGCAATCAGAATGGAACCGCTTGCCTCGACACGATCACATCGTGGTTCAATTCTGCCCGATGGTCTTCGAAATCACGTCGACCGTGGCACTGACCTGCTCCTGGCAGCGGTCGAGCACCTCACGGTGCTGATGCTGCTCTTCGATTCGCTGGGAGCAGAGGTTCAGCGCGGTCAGCACCAGCAACTGCTCGCCGATCAGCGTGGGAAACTTCTTCTTGGTATCGACCAGGGCGGTCTTGAGCATCTGGGTCGCTTCCAGCAGCGTCTGCTCATGCCCCGCTGGGGCCTTGATCGAGTAGTCCTCGCCAAGGATCGAAATGACGGTCACGCCGTCGCTGCTGGTTCTCATGCGCTCACGGGACCTGCGCTGACGCGCTCGACCAGCGCCTGGATACGGGCGGCGGTGGCACCGTGCTTCTCTTCCTGCTCCATCAGGTTCAACTGCAGGCTTTCGTTTTCATCCTTGGCCCGGGCCAGTTCGGTATTGAGTTGAGCATTGGCGGCCAACAGCTCCTGCTTCTGCTGTACCAGTTCGCTGACCAGTTGTTCCAGTTGGTTGAGGGAAGTCTCCAGCATTATCTTGATCTCTCGGGCAGTTTCAAAGGGCGCGTACGATAAAGAAAAGCCCCCCGGTTTGCCAGGGAAAAACGCTCGCAAAGCCTTGATTTTACTGGCATGGGACTTTTCTTCACCCCTTAGGGACTGCAATTGGCGAAACATGTTCCAAACCTTCTGTCGCAAAGCCCCGTCTGCGACAAATCCGCGCGCCCCCTCTAGACTTTAGTCGTACGACCGATAACGCGTGTAGACCTTCACCCCAAAGGCCGCACGGAACGCGCTTTTACCAGGAATCATCATGTCCCTACGCACAATGAATATCGCTCCGAGAGCGTTCCTCGGCTTTTCCCTGATCGGCGCCCTGATGCTGATCCTGGGCGTCTTCTCGCTGAACCAGATGAGCAAGATCCGTGCAGCCGGCGAGCAGATCACGGTCAACAACGTTCCGAGCATCAAGGCCCTGGATGACTTCACCCAGCTGACCCTGCGCCTGCGCGTGCTCTCCTACCGCCTGCTGACCAACCGCGAAGCCGATACCCAGGCCAAGACCCTGGATCTGTTCGCCCAGCGCAACCAGCAGATCGACAAGGCCCGGGTGGCCTATGAAAAGCTGATCGCCAGCGCCGAGGAGCGCTCGGCGTACGAACAGTATGTGCAACTGCTGGGGCAATACCGGCAGATCGAAGAGCGCATGAAGACCCTCTCGCGCAACAATCAGGTCGCCGAACTGACCAGCCTGATCAACAACGAGCTGCTGACCAACTCCGAGCAGGTCAACAGTGCCCTGGACCGCCTGCTGCAGATCAATACGCAGCAGACCAACGACACCAACCAGCAGGCCAGCGACCAATACAGTGCGGCCTTCGGTCTGGTCGTGACCCTGCTGGTGATCGCCACCGCCCTGACCTTCCTGTTCGCCTGGCTGCTGACCCGCAGCATCACCCAGCCGATCGCCCAGGCCCTGGGCGCCGCCGAGCATATCGCCGAGGGCGACCTGACCCATGCGATCAAGGTCGACGGTACCGACGAGGCCGCCCGCCTGCTGCAAGCCATGCTGAAGATGCAGCAGAAACTGCGCGATACCCTTCAGCGTATCTCCGGCTCGGCAACCCAGCTGGCCTCCGCCGCCGAAGAACTGAACAGCGTCACCGAGGAAAGTGCGCGCGGACTGCAGCAGCAGAACAACGAGATCGAGCAGGCGGCCACCGCGGTCAATGAGATGACCAGCGCGGTGGAAGAAGTCGCGCGCAATGCCGTGAGCACCTCCGAAGCCTCGAAAAACGCCACCGCCTCGGCCGGCGACGGCCGCGACCTGGTGCAGGAAACCGTCAGTGCCATCGAGCGCATGAGCAGCGACGTGCAGGGCACCGCCACGCTGATCGGCAACCTCGCCGAAGAGTCGCGGGATATCGGCAAGGTGCTGGACGTGATCCGCGGCCTGGCCGACCAGACCAACCTGCTCGCGCTGAACGCGGCGATTGAGGCGGCACGGGCCGGTGAAGCCGGTCGCGGGTTTGCCGTGGTAGCCGACGAAGTGCGTGCACTGGCCCACCGCACCCAGCAGTCGACCAGCGAAATCGAACGGATGATCGGCAGCATCCAGGGCGGCACCGAGCAGGCCGTGGACTCGATGCGCAACAGCACCGAGCGTGCCGAGTCGACCCTGAACATCGCCAAGGGCGCGGGCCTGGCGCTGGACACCATCAACAGCGCGATCATCGAGATCAACGAACGCAACCTGGTGATCGCCAGCGCCGCCGAAGAGCAGGCCCAGGTGGCCCGCGAGGTGGATCACAACCTGGTGAACATCCGCGACCTGTCGGTGCAGTCGGCCACGGGTGCCGACCAGACCAGCGCGGCCAGCAACGAGCTGGCCCGCCTGGCGGTGGACCTCAACGGGTTGGTGGCGCGGTTCAGCCTGTAAGGGGCGTGCTCCAAGCCTTCCGGCTCAACCTTGTGGCGAGGGGGCTTGCCCCCGCTGGGATGCGAAGCAGCCCCAAACCCGGACCTTGCGGTTTATCTGAAGGTCCGCGGTTGCTGGCTTCAGGGCTGCTGTGCAGCCCAGCGGGGGCAAGCCCCCTCGCCACAGGCAAGCCCCCTGCCCCTGGCAACCAGGATCAATACTCGATCCGCACATCACCCTTCGGCACGCTGCAGCACGACAGGATGTAGCCCTCGGCCACGTCTTCGTCGGTAATCCCGCCGTTGTGCTCCATCTCCACTTCCCCGTTCAGCTTGAGCACCTTGCAGGTCCCGCAGATACCCATGCCACAGGCCTTGGGAATCATCAGGCCAAGCTTGGCCGCCGCCGCGTGCACGGTCTCGCCCGGTGCCACGCGAATGCTCTTGCCGGTTTCGGTGAACTCCACCTGGTGCAGGTCGGCTGCGTCCACTGGCGGTGCATCGGCCGCCTGTTCGGCTTGTTCCACCGCATCGGCACGGGCTTCCGGCGGCGTCGCACCGAAGGACTCCTCGTGGTAGCGGCTCATGTCGAAACCGGCTGCTTCCAACAGGCGCTTCACCGCATTCATGTACGGCGTCGGGCCGCAGCAGAACACTTCGCGCTCAAGGAAGTCCGGCGCCATCAGCTCCAGCATCTTGTGGTTCAGGTAACCGCGATAGCCAGCCCATGGCTCGCCCAGGCCATGCTTCTCGCAGATCAGGTGCAGGCTGAAGTTGTCGATCCGCGACGCCATGTGTTCCAGCTCGCGGTGATAGATGATGTCCTTGGGCGAGCGGGCACTGTGGATGAACACCATGTCGACGTTGCCGTTGGTGTCGTAGAACCAGCGGGCCATGGACATCACCGGGGTGATACCGACGCCGCCGCTCAGGTACAGCACCTTGGGGCTGGGGAAGTCGATGGCGTTGAACAGGCCCACCGGACCGTGCACCGCCAGCTCCTGGCCTTCGTGCAGGTTGTCGTGCAGCCAGTTGGAAACCTTGCCGCCCGGCACGCGCTTGATGGTCACCGAGAAGCTGTAGGGCACCGAAGGCGAGCTGGAAATGGTGTAGGAGCGCATGATCTGCTGCCCTTCGATTTCCAGCTCCAGGGTGACGAACTGCCCCGGCTTGAAGAAGAACATGATGGGCTGGTCGGCCATGAAGCAGAAGGTGCGCACATCCCAGGTTTCCTGGATGACCTTCACACAGCGCACGATATGCCGACCATTGGCCCAGGTCTGGGTCGTTACCGGATTCAGGAAGTTGTTCGACATGTTGTTCTCCACCGCTGACTGTCAGCTCTTATGGTGGCGATTCTGCGCAAGGCCAAAACGCCCCGTTTACCTATCCGCGACATTGGCATGCTTATCGCGACCAGCCCCCAACGGCGGGTGCTTGCGCGTCGGGAACGGATTCGGCCGTGTCGCCCATGGATAAGGTCCTGGTCGCTGCCAGCCCCACACTCCGTCGCAAATGACTGGCTGTATTTCTGTCTTGCGTCGCAACCGTGTGGTCCGAACCCGCTGCATCGACCACTTAGCCAATATTCGTCGGCCACACCGCATGGCCATGAGGACCTGAACGATGGACAACACCACCACCCTGAGCCTGGGCGACCCACTGGAGCCCGCACGCAAGGCCACCGCACAGATGCTGCAGGAGCGCGAGCGCACCTTCTCCCTGCCGCAGCCGTTCTATTCGGACGAGCGTCTGTTCGACATCGACATGCAGGAGATCTTCCACAAGGAATGGCTGATCGCCGGCATGACCAGCGAGATCCCGACCAAGGGCAACTACCTGACGCTGCAGATCGGCAAGAACCCGATCATCGTCATCCGCGGCGCCGACGGCGTGGTCCATGCGTTCCACAACGTCTGCCGCCACCGTGGCTCGCGCCTGTGCACCGGCGAAAAGGGCAAGGTCGCCAAGCTGGTCTGCCCCTACCACCAGTGGACCTACGAGCTCGACGGCCGCCTGCTGTTCGCCGGCACCGAGATGGGCGCCGACTTCGACATGAAGCAGTACGGTCTCAAGCCGATCAACGTGAAGACCGCCGGTGGCTACATCTTCATCAGCCTGGCGGAGAACCCGCCGGCGATCGACGAGTTCCTCAGCACCCTGAACCACTACATGGAACCCTACGACATGGAGAACACCAAGGTGGCGGTGCAGACCACCTTGATGGAAAAGGCCAACTGGAAGCTGGTCATCGAGAACAACCGTGAGTGCTACCACTGCAACGGCTCCCACCCGGAGCTGCTGAAAACCCTGCTGGAGTGGGACGACGTCACCGACCCGCGCGCCGACCAGGCGTTCAAGGACCACGTGGCCGCCTCCGCCGCCGCCTGGGAAGCCGAGAAGATTCCGTATGCCCACGCCAGCTTCGGCCTGCGCAACCGTATCGTGCGCATGCCGCTGCTCAAGGGCACCGTGTCGATGACCATGGACGGCCAGCAGGGCTGCAAGAAACTGATGGGCCGGATCAAGAACCCGGACCTGGGCTCGATGCGTATCCTGCACCTGCCACACTCGTGGAACCACTGCATGGGCGACCACATCATCGTCTTCACCGTATGGCCGATCAGCGCCCAGGAAACCATGGTCACCACCAAGTGGCTGGTGCACAAGGACGCGGTCGAAGGCGTCGACTATGACGTGGCGCGCATGCGCCAGGTCTGGGATGCGACCAACGACCAGGACCGTCGCCTGGCCGAGGAAAACCAGCGCGGCATCAACTCCGTGGCCTACCAGCCCGGCCCGTACTCGAAGACCTACGAGTTCGGCGTGGTCAACTTCATCGACTGGTACAGCGAGCGCATGCTGAGCAACCTCGGGGCAGAGCCTGCGCCGTACCTCAAAGGCGTGCCGGTGCACGGTTAAAAGCAAAAAGCTTCGCGACGGTTCGGCGCCCCGACAAGCCCTGCTCCTACAGTACCCCGTGATGATCGTTCCCACGCTCTGCGTGGGAATGCCTCTCTGGACGCTCGGCGTCCGCTCTTGTGACGCAGAGCGTCACGGGCGGCGCTCCCACGCAGAGCGTGGGAACGATCAATAAGCCGGCTCCCACAAGGCCGCACCAGGCCTTATCCCTGTGAACTCCAGCGCAACGAACCATCCTCGCCGATGAACTCCTCGATGATGTTCGCGCCGCTCAGCCGCACCCGCGCAAAGCCATTGAGCACCCGCTCCGGATACTCCGGGTCACCGGCATTCTTCGTCTCGGAAAACAGCACCCGCTTGTTGCCGTCCAGTTCGCTGGTCACGCCATAGGGAATCGCTCCGTGCCCGGCGCAGCGCGCCTTCAGCCCGTTCAGCTCGGCATAGACGATGCCATTGTGCAGATGCCCCCAATACCAGTAGTCCGGCACCCGCCCCAGCGCATCGCAGACCTGCTGGTACAGGCCGTTCGGGTTGTGCCCGGTGATATCGAAGCCCTGGTGATGGCTGAGCACCAGCAGCTTGCCGCGTTTGGGCAGGCTCTTCAGCCAGTCGATCTGCTGCTGGTTGAGCGTGCCGTCCATGTACAGGTTCAGGGGCTTGGACGCATAGGCCGAGTCCAGGCCGACGATCAGCCAATCGTCGTTGTACAGGGCGAAGTAGCTGGTGCCCTGCTGCACGGGGAAGCGCGCATTGAGCTCGGCGAAATAACCGTGCGCGCCGCTGTACATCTCGTGGTTGGAATTGAGCGTGAAGGCGCCATGCTTGCCCATTGGCCAGCCAGCCATGTCGACGTCCTCCTCGGACCCGGTGCCCGCGTAGTAGACGTCGCCCAGGTGAATGGTGAAATCGGCCTGGAGCCGACTCATCTGGCCGGCCACGCTGACCGCCGGTGCATGGCTGTCGAACGGCCCGGTCCCCCAGTCCCCGGCAATCGCCAGGCTCACCTCGTTGTCGATCATCATCACCGTCGGCGTGGTCATGAACACCGCATGATGGCGCAGGTTCTCGATCCACTTGATCAGGGCTTCGCTCCACAGCAGGTCCAGCAGCTCCCACTTGCGGCACCCCAGCAACGTACCGTCCTTGAGTACCCGGGTCGGCAACTCCGCCTCCGAGGTCGGCAGCGCCTCGGCCTTGCCCAGGTGCAGGATCGACAGGCCATGGGCCAGCTCCCACGGAACCGCCGGCTCGTCGCCCGGCAGCTCGCCATGCGCCAGCACGTACCGGGCCTGGTCATGCCCACGTTGCAACAGCTGCTGGATCGCCTGGAATTCCTCCGGCTCGATATCGTTGATCAGTTTCTTCCAGGACAACTCCAGCCGGGCCTTCAACCCGCTGAGCCGGACTTGGATTTTCGCCAGTTCATGCTCCAGATGCTGCAGCTTCATCACAGGCTCCCTACAACGTCTTCATGAATTCGATCAACGCCCACTTCTCGGCGTCGGTCAGTTGGGTTCCGTACAGGTGGCCACTGTTATGGTTGCCCTCCAGACGGGTGTCGTACTTGAAGTAGTTCGGGCCCAGGACCTGCGGCCCGCTGGTGACGAAGCCGACCTTGACCGGGTCGTACACATCCGAACCGGTACTGAACGTCAGCGGGCGCTTGTCCGGGGCCTGCAACAGGTCCCACAGGCTCGGCACCGAGCCGTTGTGCAGGTACGGCGCGCGCATCCAGATGCCATCGGTGGGTGTGTTGCTGTAGCTCTGGGTCTTGCGATAGGCGCCGAAATCGAACGGGGGTTTCTTGAAGCCGTGGAACGCCTGGACCAGGCCGGTAGTGAACGAGTCCAACCGATGCGGGTCGGTGCCCAGGGTATCGATCGGCACCGTGACCTGGCCGGTGTCGGCCTTGCCGAATGCATGGCAGCCGGCACAGTGGTTGTCCCAGATCGGCTTGCCCTGGGCCACCCGCGCCTGGTCCAGGGCGAATGGCCAGACCGGTGGCCTGGTGCCGAGCAACCAGTTGGTCACCCGGTTGAAACTCTCCGGCAGCACCGATTCCGGCGTCGCCCCCACGGCCATGGCCGCCGCGTAGTTACGCTCGTGGATATTGTTGTTATTGCCGTCCCAGTGCAGATACAGCGACTCGCGCGGCTTCTGGTTCCAGATCTGCGGCAGGTCGACGGTGCCGATGGTCGAGTCATCCGGGAAGCCGAACACCACCATCTTGGTCGGGTTGAAGGTATCGGTGCGCCCCGGCCCTTGGGCCGGCCGCAGCTTCTGCCAGGCATAGGCCTGCTTCTGCTTGAGCAGCGCACTCCTGGCCATCGGAATGATCAGGTAGCGGTTGTACAGTTTCTCGAAGAACCCCAGCTGGAACCTGGCCTCGATCGCCGCCATCACTGCCTCGGCGGTGAATTTCGGATCACTGGCACAGTCGTAGGCGAACCACTGGAAGGCCTGTAGCTGCAGGGTATTGGCCGGTGCCGTGGGCAATGGCCGGGCAACGTCGCTGGCCGAGGCGCGATAGGAGCCGGTGTGGCACAGGGCGCAGTTGGGCTCGACGGTCGGGTAGCCGATCTGCCGCTTGGCCATGCCGATCGGCAGGTCGCGACCGTCCTCGTA
This sequence comes from Pseudomonas vanderleydeniana, assembly GCF_014268755.2. Lineage (NCBI taxonomy): Bacteria > Pseudomonadati > Pseudomonadota > Gammaproteobacteria > Pseudomonadales > Pseudomonadaceae > Pseudomonas > Pseudomonas vanderleydeniana. Next base: position 6,695,548 of record NZ_CP077093.1, read on the forward strand.
GAGAAAACCGAAGGCCTCCCAGCCCGCCCCCGGCCTGGGCATCTTCTCCGGGCACATCTGCGGCAGCACGGAAAACAGGTAGTAGGGAATCCGTGCCTCGATGCCCAGGCCGATGGCGGCATACTTGAAATGATCCTCGTCGGCGGCGAATTTCTCCTCGGGCACCACCCGCAGCATGTTGTACCAGCTCTGGTAGCCGATGAAGCCCAGCACCAACAGGGTGATCAGCAGCCCAACCCGAAAGCCGTGGCGTTGCCAGCGGACCTCCCAGCCATGGCACCAGGCGTGCCAGCCATCGACCAGCAGGGCCCAGGGTCGGGTGGCGGGTGGGCAGCCCAGGTAGAGCGTGATGCCCAGCAACAGGAACATGCCCAGGTCACCGTAGAGCATCGGTACGAACACCGAAGGCGTGGTGCTGGTCTGGATCAGGTAGATCCAGAAAACCACGGCGACCAGCCGGCTCAACACGCAGAGCCAGGAATGGATCGGGAACCGCCGGGCATCGAAACCCGACGGCATGTAGAACAGGCTGATGCCCACCAGCAGCATGCCGGCGTTTTCCAGCCAGGGATCCGACAGCACCGGCGGCAGGCCGACCACCGAGGTCAGCAGTGCCGGGGCGAACAGCGCCGGCAGGGCAAACAGCATGTTCATCAGGATGCCGAGCCAGATGATGCGTTGGTACCAGCGGATGTAATTGTCCATGTCACCCTCTACCTGCAAATCCATTTCCAATCACCGGATCACTGTCTGTGGCTGTGGCTGTGGCTGTGGCGAGCAGGCTTGCCTGCGTTGGGGCGCGCAGCGGCCCTGAAATCGGCTGACGCGAAGCGCCAGGAAAAACGCGCCCAGCGAATTTGCGGCTGCTGCGCAGCCGAGCGCAGGCAAGCCTGCTCGCCACGAGTAAACAGCTCGCCAGACTCATCAGCCCAGCGCGGTCTTCTCCAGATGCGCCAGGATCAGCGGATACACATCGACCACCGCGTCCTTGCCGAACATGCAGTCGATATGGCCGTAGCCGGGCACCACATGGCGGCTGTACAGCTCGGGGCCGTGCATCTGCACCAGCCGCTCGTAGGTCTTCTCGGTGCTTTGCGGCAGGTAGCACTGGTTGTCGGCACCGCTGATGAAGCAGATCGGCAGATCCAGGCGGTCGAAATGCGGCATGTAGACATCGTGGCCCTTGAAGTCCACCAGGTGGCCCTTGCGGCAGATCAATGCCAGGTGCTCGAAGGTCTGTATGTTCGACTCGCCGAACAGCTCGTGCAGGTTGTCGTGCAGGTTCTCGTTGAGGGTGTCGTGCCGGTACAGCGAGGCATACATGAAGGTGATCCGGTGGCAGACCGGGTTGGTGCAGTAGCCCTGGGCCTCGATCCGCGCATAGGCGTCCAGGGCCTTGTCGTAGAGTTTGTTGAACCAGCTTTCCTTGCTGTCGGCATAGGCGGTCAGCGACTTGATCCCCACCGCGTCCAGCACGCCCGGCAGGTGCAGGCCGGCCTTGATCCCGGTTGCCGTGGCCACCACCGTGTCGGCGGCGATCTGCGAGCAGACCACCGAGCGTACGCCCTCAAGCCCCGCCAGCAGTGCCATGAAGAAGGTCGTGGCGCCGTAGCAATGGACCACGCACTGCACGTCCGCGGCAGCGGTGGCCTCACGGATCTGTGCGATGGCCGCCTTGAAGTCGTACTGGGCGATCTGGTCGCCGTTGCACTCCAGCTTGCTCGCCGGCAGCAGGATGCTGACGCGCAAATCCAGCAGCCAGACGTCGTAGTCGTGCTTGCACAGGTACTCCAGCAGGTTGGTCTGGATGGTGTCGGTGGAAAAGATATTCGAGCCCACGCCCAGCCCGTGCACCAGCATGACCGGGCCCTTGCTGCCGGCCTGGTAGCGGGTCAGGCGCAGTTGCACCTGGTCCTCGGTCTCGAAGAAATGCACGGTGGGCACCGGCGCATCCAGCGGCCGCTTGTGCCGTGGTGGCGCATCCGGGTTGAAATAGATATCGCCCGCGAACACCCCGCCATAGCTTTCCCAGAGAATCCCGGCGAAGAACTTGCCGAAGCGCGCCAGGGCGTCGATCCGCTCGCCCTCGTTACGTGCGTTGAGCACCTTCATGGTGGTCATCTGCTTGGCGAAATCGGCCGGCTCGATGTGCATGACCCCGGAGCCGATCACTGCACCGGTCTTGTCCGGGCCCTGGTAGAGCGTGACGTAGAGGGTGCTGGTATCGGGCCAGATATTGAGCAGGCCGTGGTCCTCGGGGACGCTCTTGAAGGCGCTGAAGTAATAGTCGCGACCGTCCTCGGCGGTCAGTTTCATGTCGTAGTTCATGTGCCGTACGCCGACCTGCGGCTCATACTGCTCGAACAGGTTGAACACGCCGTTGCTGGCGGTCAGCGGAGACGGCGACAGCGCGGGAGCATCGAGGGTGCCGACCAGGGTCGCGGCATGCCCGGGCTCCTTGATCAGCCGGTCGAGATCGTTCGCAGTGATGGTCAGGGTGAACTCGATGGGCGAATTCTGCGCCTCGCCGCTTTTCGCCGCGGCCTGGTACACCCCCAGGTCGGTCCCCTGGGGCTGGGTGAAGTCCCGGGAGAAATAGCCTTTCATGGTCTCGGTGAACTGCACGCCGAGGGTTGGCGCAACGACCGGCTGCCGCGGTGCCGAGGGCAGGCTGTAGTCGATGGTCCAGCCGCGATCGGCGGCCAGCAGGTTCATGTTGCGCTCGCTGACCGCCGAAATGGTCAACAGCGGATTGACCGCCAGGGACGTCGGAATCACCGCGCCGTCGGCCACGTACAGCCCCGGGTACACCTCGCTGCCGGTGGCCGCGCTGAACACCTGGCCCTTGTGGTTGACCACGCCCTGCCCGGCATCCTCGCCCATCACGCAACCGCCCAGGGGGTGCACCGAGACGATGCTGTGGCGCAACAGTGGGGTCCAGATCGGGTTCGGTACCCAGACCCCGCCCAGGGCCCGGGTCGACTGGTGCAGGCGCTCGTTGCCCAGCTTGAAGTTCTCCTGTTCGCCGACGCCCGGCCAGTCGATGCGCAACTGGTCCTTGTCATCGAGCACCATGCGCCCCTTGCCGTCGTCATGGCTCATGATCAGGTAGGTCTGCATGTTGTGCAGCGCGCCATGATAGGGCCCGCGCACGAAGCTCTCGGCTTCGCGGGCCTTGTAGTGCAACTCGGCGCTGACGCCCTTCTCGGTCGGCTCGCCGACCAGTTCGGCGAAGCCGGCCATCGCCGGCACCATGGGCCGTCCCAGCGCACCCGGGATCGAGCCCTCCTCGATGACCATGCGGCTGCGCCAGTCACCGTCGCCACGCAGATCGATGATCGAGGTGATGCAGGGTCCGACCGGCTGCAGGTCCTTGGCCGAATGGGCGCCGAAGCCGATACCGTTGATGACCTGCCCGCAATTGTGACCGAAACCGAGGATGTCGCCGTTGCCGCTCATGTGCTCGCCGAGCTGGTCGGAGAGTTGCAGGCCCTTGTTGCGCGAACGCAGCAGGATCTCCGTGGAACCCAGGGTTCCGGCAGACACCACGACGATGCCGGCCTTGACGAACAGGGTCGGCGCGGAAAATTTCTCCCGGCCGCTGTCCAGGAACTGGAAGTGCACGATCCAACCCTCGCCGTCACGCTCCAGGTAACGCACCTCGGCCTGGCAGAAGATCTCGGCGCCATGATTCCAGGCGTCCGGCAGGTAGTTCATCAGGGTGGTGTTCTTGGCCTTGTTGTTGCACCCCGAGACGCAATCGCCACAGTGGTTGCACGGCAGTTGCTCGACCCCGACGTGATTGAGGTTGCCGGGCAGCGGGTCAAAGGTCACGTTGATCGGCGGGGTATAGAAATGCGCCTGCTCCTCGAGAAAGTCCGCCGACTTGCGGTTGGCATCCAGCTTGGCCAACGCCGGTGCCGAAGCCGGATACGGGTTGGGCTTGAGCATCTCGCGGGCCCGTGCATAACCATCGGCCAGCAGCGTGTCACGGTGCTCGCGCACCGCCCGGGGCCAGCGCGGGTCATCGAAAACCCCCGGTGTCGGTTCCAGGGACACGTTGGCGTTGATCAGTGAGGTGCCACCCAGCCCGCACCCCACCACCACGTTCTGCTGGGCATTGACGTGCAGGTCGTACAGCCCGGTACGCGAACCGATATGGCCGTCCGGGTCATGCACCTGCAACTCCTCCGTCGCCGCGATCATGGTGTTGGGGTACTCGCCCGGACGGATCTCCCGCCCGCGTTCGAGCAGGCAGACGCTCCTGCCGGCGCGAGCCAGGCGCGAGGCGGCAATGCCGCCGCCATAGCCGGAACCGATCACGATGACGTCGTAGTGCTCCTTGATGCCACTGATGGGCGTGGAAATCCGGGTCATGGTCATTTCCTCTCAGGGTCCAGGCCAGACCGCTCTGCGGTGGTCGCAACCGGGACAAACGGTGATGCAGCGGGCGAACGCGCACGCAGACTCGGCGTGCGGGCAACGATGGACTGGATGGGCCGCCGGAACAGGCGCTATAGCCGCGCGCGCTGGTTGACCGCGTGGCGATGAATACGTCGGGGAATCAGGGCGCAAGCTTCGACACTCCGGGAGGAGCGCGGCGGCGGACAATAGGCGAATCGGCGACCCATCAAGCGTTCTCCCTGAACCTGGTATGGATACGGATAAGGTTGTGTCCTTGTGCCATGAGTGAAGACTTTGGCCAGAGGGGTGTCAATGAACAGCCTTAGAACTGTATGAAATTTGATCTATAGCGCTGAATGCTATGTAAACCGGGGCCTGCAACGCTTGGCGAACAACTTATCCACAAAGCGACCCACAGTAAATGTGGGAAAGTGCCGGTTTTACCCCCCCTTTTACCGGGTGAATCTGAATAAAATCCGTGACTTATCCAAAAGGACCGGTTTCGCCAGCCATTGATCGTTTTTTGACCAAAACTCTGCAAGCCATGTATTCATGGGCCTGTAGAGGATGGCAAACATCTTATCCACAGAAAGGCCAACAGACTTTGTGCGCAAGTGGCAAACATTGCCGTGCGACTGTGGAAAACCGCTGGAAACCGTGAAGAACCACGTACTCAGCTGCTTCAGCTGGAGAAAAAGCCACTTTCGATCATTTTTTGATCAACACTCTGAAAGCCTTGTGAAACAAGGCCTGCACCCGATAGCGAACAACTTATCCACAAAAGCGCCAACAGACTTTGTTGAAAACCCAACGGCCGAGCCCACCTCCCCACGCGCTTTATCCACACAAAAAAGCCAATAAAAACCGCCGCTTACGCTGATCATTTTTCGTACGGTGGTCTACAGGCGTTTATCTGCGCGGGCTGTAGCGATGCGCGAACACGTTATCCACAGATCGGCCAACAGTCTCTGTGGACACTTGCATCAATCGACGGGCTGACTGCCATGCCCGGAGTTTCAGCTACACTCCTTGGCACAGCGCGCCATGTTCTTGCAGTAAAGGTGTCTTGGCCTGACGCATTTACTCGAGGATATCCAGCATGGTGCGATTCCCATGTGGCCGCTTCCGCTCTCTCGCGTAGCGACCAGCCGCCTGCCCAGCGCCGGCTTCACCCTGATCGAGCTGCTGCTCACCCTGGCCCTGCTGGCGACCCTGGCGACGGTGGCCTATCCGCTGACCACGCTGATCGGCACGCGCGAGCGCGAACTCGAGTTGCAACGCTCTCTGCGGGAAATCCGCCGCGCCATCGACGCGTACAAGGAGGCGACCGAGGACGGCCGCGTCGACAAGGCCCTGGTCGCCAGCGGTTATCCACCGACCCTCGCGGTGCTGGCTGAAGGTGTGGTCGACAAGCGCGATCCCACCGGTGGAAAAATCCATTTCCTGCGGCGCATCCCCCGCGACCCGCTCTGCGAATGCCCGGACCAGCCGCCGGAGAAAACCTGGCGCCTGCGCAGCTACCGCAGCAGTGCCGAGGCTCCAGCCGAGGGCGAGGACGTCTTCGATGTCTCATCGGGCAGCGCCAAGGAGGGCCTCAATGGCATTCCCTACAGCGCCTGGTAGACGCCGCGGCTTCACCCTGATCGAGCTGCTGGTGGTGATGGCGATCATCGCCACGCTGATGACCCTGGTGATGCCGCAGTACTTTCGCCAGCACACCAAGGCCCAGGAAACCGTGTTGCGCCACAACCTGGTGTCGATCCGCCAGGCACTGGACCACTACCGGGAGGACAAGGGCAAGTATCCGGACGCTCTCGACGAACTGGTCAGCGGCCGCTACCTGCGCGAGGTTCCACGGGACCCGCTGACCGGACGCAGCGATACCTGGCAGTTGCAGCACGACGAGGACAGCGGCATCGGTGACGTGCACAGCGGTGCGCCCGGACGCGGTGTGGATGGAACCGACTATGGCAACTGGTGACCGCGGAGTGACCCACAGCCAGCATGGCGCCGTGTTCATGGGCCTGCTGGTCGCGGTGGCGGTCATCGCCGTGCTGATGCTGGAAACCGGCACGCTCTGGTCGACCCTGTTGCGTCGCGAGCGCGAGGCCCAGTTGCTGGCCCAGGGCGAGGAGATCCGCCGGGCCATCGGCCGCTACTACGAAGCCGGCGGCTTGTACCCGAAGTCCCTCGACGACCTGCTGCTGGACCGGCGCCAGCCAACGGTCCGGCGCTACCTGCGACGGGCCTACCAAGACCCGCTTCAGGTCGGTGCCGAGTGGGGCATCATCGCCGGCCCCGGCGAAACCGTCATGGGCCTCTACAGCCAGGCGCCGGGGCAGCCGCTCAAGCAGGGCAATTTCCGCCAGGGCCAGGAAAGTTTCAGCGGGCAAGGCAGTTATCAGGGGTGGCAGTTTCTGTACCGGCCTGGACAGAGTAACCCTCCAAAAGGAACGTAGAACCTACGTGGGAGGTGCACATGCCAGGTCACCCATTCAGTCGTTGAGTGAAAACCAGGCCTCGACCGGTTCGGGGCGTTTTTCCAATTCGAATAGAGACTGAACCATGAACAGACGACCTTTCCCCCTACACCCACTGCTCAGCGGGACACTGGCGGCACTCCTGGCCGTTCCCGCGCTGGGCTGGGCCCATGGCGCGGTGGACAGCCCGGTTTCCCGGCAGACGCTGTGCCGCAGCTACGCCGACTACTGGGGCTCCGCCGACAAGATGAAGGACGAGGGCTGTCGCCGCGCGGTGACAGCCCCCGGTCATGCCGGGCAGATGATCCACGCCGCGACCCAGTGGAATGAAGTCAACCGCGACATCGGTGGCCGCTACAACGACGCCGACGGCGGCGAAGCGTTCCTCAAGACGCAGGTGCCCGACGGCAAGATCTGCTCGGTGAATCGTCCAGGGATGGACGTGCTGAACCTGGTGATGCCGGAGTGGACACGGACCGAAGTCAAGCCCGACGCCAGCGGCAAGATCGCCGTGCGCCTGATCACCACTGCGGCCCATGTGCCCAGCTTCGTCAGGATCTACCTGAGCAAGGCCGACTATGACAGCGCCAGCCGGCCCCTGCGCTGGGACGACCTGCAGTTGGTGCACACCGAGGAATTGACCCAGGCCCGCAAGGACTGGGGCGACAAGCCGCCGCTGATCAGCAGCGCCAACGGCTTCTTCCAGTTCCAGGTGGAGGTACCGCCCGGGCGTACCGGCAATGCCGTGCTCTTCACCTGGTGGCAACGTCGCGACCCGCAGGGAGAGGGTTTCTACGGCTGCAGCGACATCACCTTCGGCGGCATGCCGCAACCATCGCCCTGGCTCAAGGAGAAGGTCTTCATCGACGGTAACGGGATCGACCCGAAACCCGGGGACACCGTGCACTATCGGGTCTTCGGCCATGATCGCGAAGTCAGCGAGCTGATCGACCTGAAATTGCCGATCACGGCCAGCAACCAGGCACCGGCGGTCTGGGGCAAACAGTTGGCGCAACAGCTGGCCGGCAACCGCGACGTGGTCCGGGTCGGGGTCAACCGCAACGACAACGGCGACATCGTCTTCGACAGCAGCGATGTCTACAAGAACTTCAACTACCTCAGCGATGCCCGCAACTCCACGCAGATGTCCGTCGACACCGGTGGTGGTGGCGAGATACCCGGGCCGATCGATGAGCGGCCACCCGTGGCGGTGATCGATGGGCCAACCGAGGTCAAGGCCGGTGAAAGCTTCACCATGAGTGGCACGCGATCCACCTCCTACAACGGCACGCCATTGCGATATGCCTGGTCGATGACACCGGCGCTGGGCTGGAGCTATGGCAGCAATATCCAGGAGAGCTTCAGCATCACCGCGCCGGCTACCACCACCCCCACGACCACCCGGCTGCGCCTGACGGTACTGGACGACGCCAATCGCAAGCGCGGTGAAATCGAACAGGACCTGACGGCGAAACCCGAGTCGGGTGGTGGTGATTACCCGGCCTACAAGGAAGGCTCGCCCTACAAGGCCGGCGATATCGTCAGTAACGCCGGTGGGCTCTACCGCTGCAAGCCTTGGCCTTACACCGACTGGTGCAAGGGGGCGGCCTGGGCCTACGCCCCCGGCAAGGGTGTCCACTGGGATCAGGCCTGGGACAAACTCTGAACCCGGCCGACCCGAAGCCTATGGCGCCGCACTCGCCCTGCGGCGTCATATTTCCGGGCGAAGCGCTACGCCACGCCGTTGATAGTGAAGAGATATAAGTGGCCTGTCCTTGCATTCCGAGGCTTTGAACTAGAGTTACAGACAGTCATTCACCCAACGACATGTTCAACGTGTACCTGCCGGTGGTGCCCACCTGCTGTAGGGCCGGAAAAAGGTTAGTCGTAACCGCGTTCCTGTCCGCATCAGCCGAGGCCCCCCATGAACGGTTTCGCACCGATTCGCCTTGTCCCGCCACCACGCGGCTTCACCCTGCTCGAACTGTTGGTGGTCCTGCTGATCATCGCCCTGCTGGCCGGCTACGTCGGGCCGAAGATGTTCGATCGCCTGGAGCTGGCGAAGGTCCAGACCGCCAAGGGCCAGATGAAATCGCTGGCCGATGCCCTGCACCAGTACCGCCTGGACAACGGCCACTACCCCAGTGAGGCCCAGGGCCTCGACGTGCTGGTCGAGCGCCCGGCCGGCGAACCCGGCTGGCATGGCCCGTACCTGTCCAAGGGCGTACCGGCCGACCCGTGGAACAACCCCTACCTGTTCAAGAACCCCGGAGCCGGCCATGAGGTCGAGATCATCTCGCTGGGCCGCGATGGCAAGGCCGGTGGCGACGGTACCGCCGCCGACATCGTGTATGGCTTCTGAGCCCGTCATGCGCCCTCCACTCGCCTCCCTGCTTGCCCTGGCAGCCCTGTTCATCGTCGCCAGAGGCCAGGCCAACTGTTTCCAGGACGCCGGCGAACGCTACCGCATCGATCCGCTGCTGCTTTATGCCATCGCCCAGGTCGAGTCGGGGCTCGATCCCCGGGCCCGCCATGCCAACAGCGACGGCAGCCAGGATATCGGCCTGATGCAGATCAACAGCCGGCACCTGCCGGCCCTCGCGGCCTTCGGCATCGCCGAGCGCAACCTGCAGGAAGAACCCTGCACCAGCGTGATGGCTGGCGCCTGGATTCTCGCCCGTTTCGTCCAGCGCCTGGGCTATGGCTGGCAAGCCGTGGGTGCCTACAACGCCGGTACTGCCAACGAGCGCGACGTCAACCGCCAGCGCTATGCACGGCAGGTGTGGGCGTACTACGCGAGTCTGCTGGAACGGCGCCGGGCGCTCGCCCTGCGCAGTGGGGCCCGGCCGTGAAACAGTTCGACGCGAGGATCATCAGCCACGGCCAGTTGCGCAGCCTGCGGCTGCAAGCCAGCGACCTCGACGAGGCCCGTCGGCAGTTGCAGGACGCTCAGGTGGTGTCGCTACGCCCACTGCGCGAGTTCAAGTGGCCCGGGCGCGGCGCACGCTTTGCCCTGAACCTGTTCATCCAGGAGCTGGTGGTACTGCTCGACGCCGGACTGGTGCTGGTGGAGTCGGTGGAAACCCTGCGCGACAAGGCATCGCCGGGGATCAACCGACAAGTGCTGGGCGAGCTGCTGGAATCGATGTACCAGGGCCACAGTTTCTCCCGGGCGATGCAGGCGCGGCCGGCGATCTTTCCACGACTGCTGGTGGCGACCGCCGCCTCGTCCGAGCACAGTGGGCAGCTGGCCGTGGCCCTGCGCCGCTACCACCACTTCGAGGCCCACCTGGAGACCGTGAAGAAGCGCGTCAGCAGCGCGCTGATGTATCCACTGGTGGTGCTCGGGGTCGGCGCGCTGATCCTGCTGTTCCTGCTGTTCTTCGTGATCCCGCGTTTCGCCTCGGTGTTCGACGCCATGAGCGATCTGCCAGCGACCGCGCGCTTCATGGTCTGGTGGGGCGAACGGGTCGACCAGCAAGGCGGCCTGCTGCTGGCCGGCCTGCTGGTGCTGATTGCCGGCCTGGTCCTGCTGCTGCGCACCGCCACGCTCAGGCAGAAGCTGGCGACCCTGCTCTGGAAGATCCCCAGCCTTGGTGCCCAGCGCACCCTGTTCATCCTCGCGCGCCTCTACCGTACCACCGGCATGCTGCTGATGGGCGGCATGCCGGTGGTGTCCGCGCTGGAAATGGCCGGTGCACTGCTGCCGGCCGAACGCCAGGGCGACCTGGCGCGCAGCCTGGGCGATATTCGCGCCGGCCAGCCATTGTCCAGCACCCTCGCGCGGCACCAACTGACCACGCCGGTGGCCGAACGCCTGCTGCGGGTCGGCGAGCAGAGCGGCGAGCTGGCGGCCATGTGCGAGCGGATCGCGCAGTTCCACGACGAGGCGTTGGAACGTGCCATCGAGCTGTTCAGCAAGGTCTTCGAGCCGTTGCTGATGCTGGTGGTCGGCGGCCTGATCGGGCTGATCGTGTTCCTGCTGTACATGCCGATCTTCGAACTCGCCGGTTCCATCCAGGGCTAGCACGATGGACAGACTCTGGCAGCACTGGCAGCAGCAGGCACGACAGGAGGGAACGCCACTGTCGCAATACCTGCAACGGTTGCTGGAACGGACACCGGGGCATCTGGAGGACGTCGCCGGTCTGCTCGGCCTTCGCCCGCTGACGCCCGCGCAACTCGATACCGGCGAGCGTTTCGACCTGCTCGCCCTGCCCCAGGCGCTGAATCGCCAGGTGCTGCCGGTAGAGGTCGACGGCCACCCCTGCCTGGTACTCGGCGCACCGTTTGCCCTGGACTCGCGCCAGTGGCTGCAGGCCCACGCCGAACTGGCGGCGCTGCCGCTGGCGATGAGCCTGCCCGGGGTGGTCGAGGCGCAGTTGAAGAAGGCCGAGGCCAACCAGCGGGTGATGGACCCGTTCGCCGGCGACGACGAGCAGGCGCGGGTCGCCGAGGCGGTTCCGGAGATATCCCTGAGCAGCCTGGCGCGTGACGAGAACCCGGTGGTGCGGCTGGTCAACTCGATGCTGTTCGACGCCTTGCAGAGCCGCGCCAGTGACATCCATGTCGAAAGCACCCCCGAAGGCCTGGTGATCAAGTACCGTATCGACGGTGTCCTGCAACAGATCGGCCAGAGCGCCGGGCTCGACAACGCCGAGCAGGCGCTGTCGCGGCTCAAGGTGCTGTCCGGACTGGATATCGGCGAGCGCCGGGTTCCCCAGGACGGCCGCTTCAAGGCGCGTATCCAACAGCGTGACGTGGACTTCCGGGTGTCGATCATGCCCAGCATCCACGGCGAGGACGCGGTACTGCGGGTACTCGACAAATCCCAGCGCGGCGAGTCCCTGAGCCTGGTCGGCCTCGGCCTGGACGAGGACGCGATTGCCCGCATCCGCCAGCTGGCCAGCGAACCCTACGGCATGCTGCTGGTCACCGGGCCGACCGGCAGCGGCAAGTCCACCACGCTGTATGCCGCGCTCTCGGAAACCAATACCGGCGAGAAGAAGATCATCACCATCGAGGACCCGGTGGAGTACGAGTTGCCCGGCGTACTGCAGATCCCGGTGAACGATCGCAAGGGCCTGACCTTCGCCCGCGGCCTGCGCTCGATCCTGCGCCACGACCCGGACACCATCCTGGTCGGCGAGATCCGTGACGGCGAGACCGCCGGCATCGCTGTGCAGGCGGCGCTGACCGGCCACCTGGTGTTGTCCTCGGTACACGCCAACAGTGCGTTCAGCGTACTGGAGCGCTTCAACTACCTGGGCGTGGAGCCCGCCAGTTTCGTCGAGGCGCTCAATGGCGTGGTCGCCCAACGCCTGCTGCGACGGGTTTGCAGCGAATGTGCGGTGGCCTGCGCGCCAGACCCGCAATGGCTGCAACTGGCCGGTGTGGCCGCCGGTGCGGCGGGCGCCCGGTACCGCGTCGGCCAGGGCTGCGAGGCCTGCCGACAGACCGGTTATCGTGGCCGGCTGGCCCTGGCCGAAGTACTGACCCTGACCGACGCGCTCAAGGAGGGCCTGTTGCAACGCCGCTCGGCCGCGGCCCTGCGCGAACTGGCCGGGCAGTCGGGACACCGCTTCATGCGCGATATCGCATTGGCGAGTGCCGCCGCCGGGCACACCACGCTGCAGGAGGTCCACCGTGTCCTCTCCCTTTATTGAGCATGTGGTGCTGTTGGCCCACGATGAAGTGCAGTGGGCCGCCCGCCCGCGCTGGCCAGTCGGGCCGCTGTGGCAGGGTCGGGAACGTGGCGAGGCGTTGGAAGCGATCGCCACCCTGTTGGAACGCGCACCGCGCAGCCGGCTGGGTTACCTGGAGCGGGTCGACCTGTTGCTGGGTTATCCCCATGTACATTACCTGCTACTGCCTTGGCAGGAAGGCCTGTACAGCGATCTCGACTGGCAGGGGTTCGCCATGGCGCTGTTCGGCCAGCACCATGACCTTGACCCGACCCGCTGGCAGGTCGCCGTCGATCCGGCACCGTTCGGCCAGGCACGGCTGGCGGCGGCGGTCGGCAAGGAGCTGCTCGAGGCGCTCCAGGCACTGCTGCGTGCCCGGCGCCTGCCGATCGGAAGTTGCAGGCCGTTGCTGGTCGACGCCCTGCGCCGTCACTGGCGACAACTGCCAGCGGACTATCGCTTCGTCGTCCGCGAAGCAGATGCCGTCAGTTGCCTGCTCGGCCAGCAGGGCCTGCTGGAGCAGGTCTGCGTGTTGCCTGTAGCACCACGCGCGGCCCTGTCCGAGGCGCTGCTGATGGTCGAGGTACTCTGCGATGTCGCGGAACGCCAGACCCTGGTCGTCGCCCCCCGGCAGGAGCGGGACTCGCCATCGCACTGGCTTGGCTCCCTGCATCCATGGCTGGCGGAGCCGACCCCATGAACCGGTTCACTTACCTGCGACGACGCGGGCAACGACCCTCGGCCCCGGCGATCGACCTGCGCGGCAGCAGGCCCCGCACCTGGCTGGTGGCATTGCTGGCTGCCGTGGCAATCGCCCTGTGGCTGCTGCTGTGGATGGATTGGCGGACATTGCAGGCCCGCCAGGCCGAGGCGGATCGGGTCGAACGCCAGTTCAACGCCCTGGCGATCCAGCAGGAGAAGCAGATGCAGGCCGCCCTGCGCACCTCGCCCCAGCAGCAGAAACAACTGGACGCCTTCGCCCGCCAGCGTGCCACGCCATTCGAGCTGCTCGATGCTCTCGGTCGCGCCTGGACCCCAGACGTGGCGCTACTGCGGCTGGAGGTCGACACCGCCGCGCAGGAATTGAGCCTGGACCTGGAAAGCCAGCGCCTGGAAGGCAGCCTGCAATTCATCGAACGCCTCAAGAACGACAGCGGCCTCAACGTCAGCCTGCAACAGAGCGCGCGCAATACCCGCGACCCGATGCTGCCGATGAGCGTCAAGTTCAAACTCGCCAGGCAATAGGGAGCCCAACCGATGCAGCCGACATCCCGCCAATCGCCCAGAGCCGAACACCTCCAGGCCCTGCTGCGCTGGCACCTGGCCCGGGGGCAGCGTCTGCTCGGAACCTGGGGCATCCTGGCCATGTTGCTGATCATCGCGGCACTGGTGATCCGCCAGGGCCTGGTCGTTCCCGCACTCGCCGACAGCACCCTGCGTCTGAGCCAGGCCCAGGCCGGGATCGCCGAACGGCCGCTGGACCTGCACGCCAACGAGCCCCAGGCCGTGCGCAGCCTGCCCGACAGCGACAGTTTCGAGGCGCGCCTGGAACCGGTTCTCATGGCCCTCCAGCACAACGGCTTCGCCGTGCTGCAGACCGACTTCCAATACACCTCCCAAACCGACGAGCAGACCCGCCGCCTGGCCCTGGACATCCCCCTGACCGGCAGCTACCCGGCATTGCGCAAGACTCTCGACGAACTGGTCCGGCAACCGGCGCTGCGCATCGACAGCCTGAGCCTGCAACGCAAGGACATCGACACCGCGCAGCTTGAGATTCGCCTGCGCCTCAGCCTGCTGGCGGTGCTCAAGTGAAGCTGCCGATGTATCTGCGCGTGCTGCTCGGATTGGTACTGGCCGGCTGCGCCTGGGTGTTCTGGCAGGATCTGCGGACCGCCACGCCCGCCATCATGTCCAGGCCGGCCACGCCAACCCGCCCTGCCGTCGCCACCGCGCAACCCGCCGCCGACAACGCACCGGCGCTGGCCAGCGACGCCGTGGTCGACCTGTTTCCAGCACAGAGCTGGCTACCGCCGCGCCCCCCATCCGAGCCGACCCGGCCCGCCGCACCGCAGGCCCCACCGATACCGTTCAGCGTCAGTGCCCAATGGCGCTACCTGGGGCAGTCGAAAATCGTTGTGCTGCAACGCCCGGACGGCGTGCGCTACACCCTCTGCCAGAGCTGTTCAGTGGCCGGGCATATCCGCCCCGGCGCGACGTTCGACAAGGACTATCGCCTGGACCGGCTGACCGATACCCAGGTGGTACTGACCTACCTGCCACTGCGCCAGGTCACCACCCTGCGCCTGGATACCCCCTGAGCATGGACGCCGCCAGGAGAACGATCATGTCGATACCTATCCGGGCCTGGCTGGCCCTGCTGCTGGTTGGCCTGGGCGCCTGCCAGTCCCGTGGGCCGCTCCACGACAGCGAACTGTTGCGCCAGGACGGCGACCTCCCCCGTGCAGTGGACGTGTTGCGCAGCGCGGTGAAGGAGCACCCGGACGACGTGCAACTGCGCACCGCCCTGTTCATGCGCACCGAGCAACTGGTCGACCACTACAGCCGGCAGTCCGCCGACGCCCTGGCGCGCAACGACGATGCTGGCGCCATCGAGGCCATGCGCCAGATCCTGCGCTACGATCCCGGCAACCTCGGCGCCAGCCAGGAGATCCGCAACATCCAGAACCTGTCGCGGCTGCGCCCGCAACTGGCCCGGGCCACGGCCCTGCGCGAGAGCAATCCGAAGGAAGCGCTGGCGATCGTCCGCCAGATCATCGTCCAGCAGCCCAACTACCGCGAAGCCCTGGACCTGCGCGACAGCCTCACGCGCAGCCTGGTCAGCGTCGATACGCTCAAGCCACAACTGAGCGCGGCGATGAAGAAACCGGTCAGTCTGCACTTCAGCTCACAGAGCCTGACCACGATCTTCGAGACCATCGCCCGGCTGTCAGGGATCAACTTCGTCATCGACAAGGACGTCAATCCGAACGCCGCCGCCAGCATTTCGGCCTCGCGTACCACCGCCGAGGATGCGCTGAACCTGTTGCTGTCGACCCACCAGTTGCAGATGAAGGTGCTCAACGCCGACACCGTGCTGGTCTACCCGGCGCGGCCGGACAAGGAGCGTGAATACCGCGAGCTGGCGGTGCGTACCTTCTACCTCAGCCACGCCGATCCCAAGCTGGCGGCCGCCGAGATCAAACAGTTGCTCAAGCCCAGGGAAGTGCTGGTGGACGAACGTCTCAGCGCGGTGATAGTGCGTGATGCGCCGCAGGCGCTGAGCGCCGTGGAGAGGCTGGTGCAGGCCATCGACCTGGCGGATTCGGAGGTGACCATCGATATCCAGGTGATGGAGGTCAGCTTGGTGGACGAGCAGAACCTGGGGATCAACTACCCCGGGTCGATCGGCGTGTCGCTGCCCGGCAGTGACGCCGCCAACCGCCAGCTCACCGTCGGCAGCCTGGAGGCCAAGCTCAACCTGCTGCAGCGCAGCGGCAATACGGTGACGCTCGCCAACCCGCGCATCCGGGTGAAGAATCGCGAGAAGGCCGAGATCAAGATCGGCGACAAGATTCCGGTGATCACCACCACCACCGCCAACCTGGTGACAACGTCATCGGTGTCCTACCAGGACGTCGGGCTGAGTATCCAGGTGCAGCCGAATATCAGCCTGAATGACGAAATCAACCTGCAGATGCTGATCGACATGACCCATATCACCAAGCGCAACGAAGGCTCGGCCGAGGTACCGGCGACCTTCGAGCTGGGCTCGCGCTCGACCAGCACCACGCTGACGGCACGCAACAACGAGACCCAGGTGGTCGCGGGGCTGATCCGCACCGCCGACATCGAGGAGGGCGTGGGCCTGCCCGGCCTCAGCCGCCTGCCGGCACTTGGGCAGGCGATCTTTGGCAGCCGCCGAACGGAACTGGGCAAGAGCGAGATCATCCTGCTGATCACCCCGCGGATCGAGCGCAATCTCGACCTGCCGGCGTCCCAGGTCAGCACCTTCAACAGCGGTACCGAGGCCCAGAGCTCGACCGAGGGCATGGTGCTGCGCAACAGCCAGAACCTGAACATGAAAACCAGCGGCAGTGCCGCCAGCAGCCTGCCACCGCCCCTGGCGGTACCACGGGCGAACGAGAACTGGCAGCCGCTACCGGCACCGGTGGAACAGCCGGTGATGGAATCGCCGCTGCCCAAGCCGGCAGAACCGCCCGCCGTAACCGCGCCGGCACCACCAACAACACCCTAGCCCGGCAGTGGCGGGTACTGTGGTGAGCGGGCTTGCCCGCGTTCGGCTGCGCAGCAGTCGCAAAAGAGGCCCACTCGGGACATCCGATAGAACGGGGGCAATCGCTCCAGGGCCGCTTCGCGCCCCAGCGCGGGCAAGCCCGCTCGCCACGAGTTCGCGCTCGGTTTCAGGAATGCCGCAGACGAGGCATTAGCGCACCACGCTTTCCTCGATCAGCAACTTGAGGATCGCCTCGGCCCCCGCCTCGGCACTGACGCCCTTGAGCACTTGCCCGCCACCACCACTGGCCTTGGCCGTGGCCGCCTTCATGCGGTCGGCACCGCTCTTGGCCTTGATCACCTTGAGGCGCTTGGGCCGTGGCTTGGCCGGTTGCAGTTGCGCGCTGGCGAACAGCTCATCCTCCAGCACCTCCACTTCCTCGGCCTGCAACACCCCGCGTTGCGCCGGGCCATAGGCACTCTGGCGCGGCTTGGGCGCGGCGTTATCCACCGTCGCCAGGAATGGCAGGCGCACCTTCAACCGCCGCCGCTGACCACGGGGCAAGGCCTGCAGTACCTGGGCGACGCCACCGCCCATCGACTCGACTTCGGCCAGCCCCACCACCAGCGGCCAACCCAGGTTCTCCGCCAGCAGGAACGGCAACATCCCCGAGCCCTCGCCGGTTTCCGCCTGGCTGCCGGTGAGTACCACCTGGGCACCGACGTCGCGCAGGTAATCGGTCAATACCGGCAAGGCATCCGCGCCAGCCGGCTGCTCGAGCACCCGCATCTCCGACAGGCCCATGCCCAGGTAGGCACGCAGCGCAGGCTCGGCAACATCGCCGGCATGCACCACCTGCAAGTTATCCCCAGCCAGTTGCAAGCCCAGCTCCACCGCACGGGCATCCTGCTCGGCGCGGCGGGCGCGGCCCGACGTCGGGTGGGCACCGATCGAGACCAGGCTGATTACATTCGTGTTCATCCGTTCATCCCCACCTTAGGCCGCATCACGCTTGGCGCCGTTGCGATATGCCGTCACCGCGGCGATCAGGGCGCGGCAGATCTCGTTGCTGTCGCCGATCACCGACAGGTCGGCGCGCTTGATCATGTCGCAGCCCGGATCGAGGTTGATCGCCACCACCTTGTCGCAGGCACCGATACCCTGCAGGTGCTGGATCGCCCCGGAGATCCCGACGGCGACATACACCCGCGCCGTGACCCAGGTACCACTGGCCCCGACCTGCCGGTCGCGGGTCATGAAACCATCGTCCACCGCCACCCGCGAGGCGCCTTCGGTCGCCCCCAGGGCGGCCGCCGTTTCGTGGAACAGTGGCCAGTCCTGGACGCCGTTGCCCCCGGAGAAGATGAACTCGGCCTCGGCCATCGGAATCGCCGCCGGGTCGACGGCCACCGCGCCCAGGTCCTCGATTCGCGGCAGGCTGCGGGCGATGCCTGTGGACAACTCCACGGGCAAGGCTTCGTGACGGGTTTCGCTGACCGGTTCGGCACACTCGGCCGCGGCCAGGATCACCCGCGCCAGTGGCCGTGCCAGGTCCTGCAGGCCAGCACCGGCACGGCCGATGCACTCGCCGTCCTTGACCTGCCAGACCCGCGTCGCCGGGCGCTCGCCCAGGTTCGCGGCGAAACGCCGGCCCAGTTCGCCACCGCCGCTGCGGCTGTCCGGCAGCAGCCAGTGACGTGGATCGAACTGGTTATCCACAGCCCGCAGGCCCTGGACCCGTTGCTCCGGTGAATAACCACTGAACTCGTCGCCCTCGAGTACCAGCAGGCGATCGACGCCAGCGGTCTCGAACGTGCTTTCCTTGTGCTCGCCAAAGACCACAGCCAGCACCGCGCCGTCCTTGCCGGCCAACTGGTGGGCCAGGCCGAGCAGGTCGCGGTCGTGACTGCTCAGGCGGCCGCCGACCATGTCCGGCACCACGCAGATGTGGAAGGCCGGCTGCGCGACCTGGTGCAGCGGCAGTTGCACTTCGACGCTGGCCGAACGCTTGGTGGTACCGCCCTGCTGGGCGCCACTGCGGTCGATGCGCTTGATGCCGTTGGGGCCGATGAAACCGACACCATGGGGGTTCTTGCGGATGACCCCGTTAGGCCCCATCCAGCTGTGTTGTACCGGCTGCATCGCCGCATGCAGCGGATGCAGGCGGTTACGGGCGATCCGCTCGGCACGCGGGTCGCGACGGATAATATCGCTCATCAATGCACCTCCGCGGGTTCACGCTTGGGCGCCGCCTTGCTCGGCTGTGCCTCTTCGAGCAGCGCGTCGGCGACCAGTTCGGCCAGGTCCTTGATCATCGGCCGGGGCTCGACCACACCCTCGAGCATCGCCGTGCATTGTGGGCAACCCACGGCCACCAGCTCGGCGCCGGTCTCGCGGATATCCTCCATGCGCATGTCGGGGATCCGCTGCTTGCCGGGAATGTCGGTGATCGGCGCGCCGCCGCCGCCGCCGCAGCAACGCGAACGGAAGCCGGAACGCTGCATTTCCTTGACCTCGATCCCGAGGGCCCGCAGGACCTCGCGCGGCGCCTCGTACTCGCCGTTGTAGCGACCCAGGTAGCACGGATCGTGATACGTCACGCTGTTGCCCTTGTGCTGGCCGATGTTCAGCGCACCGGCACCGATCAGTTCAGCCATGTAGCTGCTGTGGTGCTGCACCCGGTAGTTGCCGCCAAAAGCGCCGTACTCGTTTTTCAGCACATGGAAGCTGTGCGGGTCGCAGGTGACGATGCGCTTGAAGCTGTATTGGGCCAGGGTCTGGATATTGCGCTTGGCCAGGAGCTGGAAGGTCGCCTCGTCGCCCAGGCGACGTGCCACGTCGCCGCTGTCGCGCTCTTCCAGGCCCAGGACGGCGAAGTCGACGCCAGCCGCCTTCAGCACCTTGACGAAGGCCCGCAGGGTCCGCTGGTTGCGCATGTCGAAGGCGCCGTCGCCGACCCAGAACAGCACGTCGGTGCTCTTCTTCTCGGCGAGCACGGCGAGGTTCAGGTCAGCCGCCCAGTTCAACCGGCCACCGGGGGCGAAACCGCCCGGGTTGTCGGTGGCGATCAGGTTTTCCAGGACCTCGGCGCCCTTGTTCGGCGTCGCGCCCTTTTCCAGGGTCAGGTGCCGGCGCATGTCGACGATGGCATCGACGTGCTCGATCATCATCGGGCATTCCTCGACGCAGGCACGGCAAGTGGTGCACGACCACAGGGTTTCGGCGTCGACCAGGCCATTGACGATCGGCTGGTGCGGGTTGCCCGCATGCTCGCCGATCGGCTTGCCCGGATACGGGCTGCCGGCGAACTGGGCATCGGTGCCACCGGCCAGGCCGACCACCATGTCCTGGATCAGTTTTTTCGGGTTAAGCGGCTGGCCGGCGGCGAATGCCGGGCAGGCCGCCTCGCATTTACCGCACTGCACGCAGGCGTCGAAGCCCAGCAACTGGTTCCAGGTGAAGTCCTTGGGTTTTTCCACCCCCAGGGGCGCCTGCGGATCGTTCAGGTCCAGCGGCTTGAGGCCGGTGGAGCGGCCGCCGCCGAAGCGCTCGGCGCGGCGGTGCCAGGCCAGGTGCAGGGCACCGGCGAAGGCGTGCTTCATCGGCCCGCCCCAGGTCATGCCGAAGAACAGCTCCGACACGCCCCACAGCACGCCGAGGCCGAGGATCAGCGCCAGCACCCAGCCGCCGAAGTCTTCCGGCAGGATGCCGGCCACCGGCAGGGTCACCAGGAAGAACGACGCCGAGAACGCCAGCAGGCTTTTCGGCAGGCGCATCCACGGGCCTTTCGACAGCCGCGACGGCGGGTTGCGCCGGCGCCGGTAGACGAAGATCGCGCCGACGAACATCACCGCCGACATCAGCAGCAGGGCATAGCCGAGAATGCGGTTGTGCAGGCCGAAACCGTGCACCAGCAATGCGAGGATGATCGACGCCACCGCGCCACCGGCCGTGGCGACGTGGGTGTTGGCGATGTATTTGTCCCGCGCCACCACATGGTGCAGATCGACCATGTAGCGCTTGGGCATGGCGAACAGGCCACCGATCAGGTCGACCTTTGCGGGTCGACCGCGGCGCCACATGGCGACCCGCCGCAACGCGCCGAGGACAGCGAGGCCCAGGGCGGCGAACAGCAGGATGGGAAGAAGGGTGTTCAACATGGTGAAGCTCCCAAAGACCTCTGGTCTTGCAAGGGTTCATAGACAGGCTGGTGAAAGCCCTGCACCTGGTTGTGACAAGGATGCTGGCAGGCGATGGGCGTGCTCTTGTGGCGAGGGGGCTTGCCCCCGTTCGGCTGCGAAGCAGTCGTAACCCGGCCAACGCGTATTTTCCGACAAGACGCGCCGGCTGATCCGGGGCCGCTTCGCAGCCCAGCGGGGGCAAGCCCCCTCGCCACAAACAGCCCCATCACCACACGATCAATCTCTCACCACACAACAGGCCCCATCACCACCGGCGATGCACCGTCAGAAATCCTTGCACAGGCGCAGGGCGTCATAGATCGCTGCATGCGTGTTGCGCTGGGCCACGCAGTCGCCGATCCGGAACAGCAGGTAGCCATCGCCGGCCTGGCTCAGGCAAGGCTGCGGCTGGATCGCGAACAGCGCCTCGACATCGATCTGGCCCTTGTTGCGCGAACCTTCCTTGAGCCCGTAGTAGAGGGCTTCGTCCGGCCGTACGCCGTTCTCCACCACCACCTGGTCGACCACCCGCTCCTCTTTCGCGCCGGTGTATTCGTTCTCCAGCACGGCCACCAGCTTGTCGCCCTCGCGATAGACCTTTTCCAGCATCATGTCGCCGGTCATGATCACTTCCTTGGGGTACATGCTGCGGTAGTAGGTCGGGAACGACGTACCGCCGATCGCCACGCCCGGCTTGATGTCGTCGGTGACGATCTCGACCTGGCTGCCCTTGTCGGCGAGGAAGTCGGCCACCGACATGCCGGTGAATTCACAGATGGTGTCGTAGACCAGCACGTTCTTGCCCGGTGCGACCTTGCCGTCGAGCACGTCCCAGCTGCTGACCACCAGCCCTTCGGCGGCGCCCCAGTGTTCGTTCTGCTCCAGGTTCGGATGCCCGCCGACGGCCAGCACGACGATGTCCGGACGCAGGTCGAGAATGGTCGCCGCATCGGCAGCGGTGCCCAGGCGCAGGTCGACCTTCAGCCGGGCCAGTTCCAGCTGGAACCAGCGGGTGATACCGGCGATCTGGTCACGCTGCGGCGCCTTGGCTGCCGTGGTGATCTGCCCGCCGATGCTGTCCTTCTTCTCGAACACGGTCACGTCGTGGCCACGCTCGGCCGCCACGCGGGCGGCTTCCATGCCGGCCGGGCCGGCACCGACGATCACCACCTTGCGCTTGGGCCCGGTGGACTTCTCGATGATGTGCGGCACGCCCATGTATTCACGGGAGGTCGCGGCGTTCTGGATGCACAGCACATCCAGGCCCTGGTACTGGCGGTCGATGCAGTAGTTGGCACCGACGCACTGCTTGATCTGGTCGACCTGGCCCATCTTGATCTTGGCGATCAGGTGCGGGTCGGCGATGTGCGCCCGGGTCATGCCGACCATGTCCACGTAGCCGCCTTCGAGGATACGGGTAGCCTGGTTCGGGTCCTTGATGTTCTGCGCGTGCAGCACCGGAACCTTGACCACTTCCTTGATGCCGGCGGCCAGGTGCAGGAACGGCTCCGGCGGGAAGCTCATGTTCGGGATCACGTTGGCCAGGGTGTTGTGGGTGTCGCAACCCGAACCGACCACGCCGATGAAGTCGAGCATGCCGGTGTCGTCGTAGTACTTGGCGATCTGCTTCATGTCCTCGTGGGACAGGCCGTCCGGGTGGAACTCGTCACCGCAGATACGCATGCCGACGCAGAAGTCGTCGCCGACTTCCTTGCGCACGGCCTTGAGCACTTCCAGGCCGAACTTCATCCGGCCCTCGAAGCTGCCGCCCCACTCGTCGGTACGCTTGTTGACCCGTGGGCTCCAGAACTGGTCGATCATGTGCTGGTGCACGGCGGACAGTTCGACACCATCCAGGCCACCTTCCTTCGCGCGGCGGGCCGCCTGCGCGTAGTTGCCGATCACCCGCCAGATCTCTTCCGGCTCGATGGTCTTGCAGGTCGCGCGGTGCACGGGTTCACGCACGCCCGAAGGCGACATCAGGGTCGGCCAGTGGTAGCCGTCCCAACGCGAGCGACGGCCCATGTGGGTAATCTGGATCATGATCTTGGCGCCATGCTTGTGCATGGCATCGGCCAGGTTCTGGAAGTGCGGAATGATACGGTCGGTGGACAGGTTCACCGAACTCCACCACTGCTGCGGGCTGTCGATGGCGACCACCGACGAACCACCGCAGATCGCCAGGCCGATCCCGCCCTTGGCCTTTTCCTCGTAGTACTTCACGTAACGGTCGGTGGTCATCCCGCCATCGGTGGCGTACACCTCGGCGTGGGCGGTGCTGAGCACGCGGTTGCGGATGGTCAGCTTGCCGATCTGGATCGGCTGGAACATTGCTTCGAAAGCCATGATGCGATCCTCGACTTACAGCGGCTTGACGGTGAACAGGCCATCGTCGTGGCCTTCTTCGGAGCCGCCATAGACCTGCTCGGCCACGGTGCGGATCTTGCTGCCACGGGCGGCCAGGATCTGGTCCATGGCACCGGCGAACCAGCCGGTGAACATGTAGTCGACCTTGCGCCCGACCTTGCCGTAGACGTAGACGAACGCCGAGTGCTCGAGCTTGACGCTGGCGGTGCCCTTGTCGAGGTCGATGTCCTGGATCTTGAACAGGCCCCAGCCGCGCTGCGACAGGCGCTTCATGTAGTGCTCGAACACCGCGACGCCTTCCAGGCCGTGGCATTCGGCTTCTTTCTCGCACCAGTGCCAGGCGGACTTGTAGCCGGCCTTGTAGAGAATTTCGGCATAGGCCTCGGCGCCCAGCACTTCTTCGATGCCCATGTGGTTGTTGACGAAGAAATGGCGTGGAACGTAGAGCATCGGCAATGCATCGGAGGTCCAGACACCGGTTTCGCTGTCGACTTCGATGGGCAGTTGCGGGGCGATTTTAGCCATGTGAAACACTCCAGAATTCATTGTTTGCGGCTGGCCGCGTACGCCCTGCGCGACCGGCGCGCAGGGGGAAATCAGCAAAATGGGATGCGGTCGGGGGATTACTCGCCCCAGACCTCCTTGAGGACGTTGACCCAGTTCTCGCCCATGATCTTGCGCACCACGCGCTCGCTGTGACCGCGCTTGAGCAGGGTCTCGGTGAGGTTGGGGAACTCGCCCACGGTGCGGATGCCCAGCGGGTTGATGATCTTGCCGAAGCTGGTCAGGCGGCGGGCGTAGCCCTTGTCGTGGGTCAGGTACTCGAAGAAGTCCTGGCCATGGCCCTGGGTGAAGTCGGTACCGATACCGATGGCGTCCTCACCGACGATGTTCATCACGTACTCGATGGCTTCGGCATAGTCGTCGATGGTCGACTCGATGCCCTTGGCCAGGAAGGGGGCGAACATGGTCACGCCGACGAAACCGCCGTGGTCGGCGATGAACTTCAGTTCTTCGTCGGACTTGTTGCGTGGGTGCTCTTTCAGGCCCGAAGGCAGGCAGTGGGAGTAGGTCACCGGCTTCTTCGACTCGAGGATGACTTCCTCGCTGGTCTTGGAACCGACGTGGGACAGGTCGCACATGATGCCGACGCGGTTCATCTCGGCGACGATCTCGCGACCGAAGCCCGACAGGCCGCCATCACGCTCGTAGCAGCCGGTACCGACCAGGTTCTGGGTGTTGTAGCACATCTGCACGATGCCCACGCCGAGCTGCTTGAAGATCTCCACGTAGCCGATCTGGTCCTCGAACGCATGGGCGTTCTGGAAGCCGAACAGGATGCCGGTCTTGCCCAGTTCCTTGGCCTTGCGGATGTCGGCGGTGGTGCGTACCGGCATCACCAGGTCGCTGTTCTCGCGAATCAGTTTCTGGCTGGCGGCGATGCTGTTGACGGTGGCCTGGAAACCTTCCCAGACCGACACGGTGCAGTTGGCGGCAGTCAGGCCACCCTTGCGCATGTCCTCGAACAGTTCGCGGTTCCACTTGGCAATGATCAGCCCGTCGATAACGATGCTGTCGGCGTGCAATTCGGCTGGGCTCATCAGGCTGTCCCCTTTATTGGCAATTCATGCGCCGAATCGTCTGCCGGCGCTTTGGACCCAGCATATGCCCAGGGCTGGTCGGAGCCGGGTGCAAAAACGACAGGGGAATTGCCGAAAGCGTCAATCCGCGACAAAGGGCGCAAGACAGTAGGCTCCAGCACTTATCGTTGTACGACTATTCTTTGCATTCGGCTTGAGACAGAATTGCCGCCTACCGTTTTCCTATCAGCTTCAGGACGCCGTGATGAAATCGATTTTCCTGGCCTTGGCCCTTGTCAGCGTGGGTGTGCATGCGGCGGAAGACGCCGACAACTCGCCGTGCGATGCCGTTGCGGACGACCAGCAGACCCTGGAATGCGCCACCTACAACAAGAACACCGCCGATCAGCTGCTCAAGGACAATTTCCAGTCCCTGCTGGACCGGGTGACGTCGCAATACGCGAGCAAGAAAGCCGAGCAGACCGACATCACCGCCCGTCTGCAAAAGGCACAACAGCTCTGGACCCAGTCGCGCGACGCCGACTGCGCCATCGCGCCGCTGCCGGCCAAGATCGGCAGCAAGCAATACAACATCGACCTGAACGACTGCCTGGCGAGCAAGAGCGACGAACGGTCGGAATTCCTCGAATCGCTGCTGCAGGAATGACGCTCACGGGCATCGACAGGTCGGTGCCCGGCCCGGGCTGGCCGTTTGCGGCCCGCGGCTTGACAAGCCTCGCGACGAAACTTAACTGATAGGCAACCACTCCCGCCCTGAACCGGCTGTACAGGCGAGTCGACCACGATAATCAGAGGATTTTCGTATGCGCTCACTCTCAGCCATTCCGCTGTATGCCCTGCTCATTTTCATCGCCATCGTGCTGTTCATCGAAGTCGGCCGGCGGGTCGGTGCCCGTCATCTGGCCGCCGATCCGGACGGTGCACGCACCGGTGTCGGCGCCATCGAAGGCGCGGTGTTCGGCCTGCTGGCACTGCTGATCGCCTTCACCTTCTCCGGCGCAGCCACGCGCATGGACACCCGGCGTACGCTGATCGTCGAGGAAACCAACGCCATGGGCACCGCCTGGCTACGCCTGGACCTGCTGCCGCCGGCCAGCCAACCGGCGTTGCGCCAGGCCTTTCGCGACTACCTGGACGCGCGCATCGCCTACTACCGCGATCTGACCGACATCGACCTGGCCAGCCGCGAAAGCGCCCGGGCCAATGCCCTGCAACAGGATATCTGGAGACAGGCGATCGCCGGCCTGCAGCAGATGCCGACCCCCACCCTGGGCGTCAGTCTGCTACAGGCACTGAACGAGATGATCGACATCACCACCACCCGCAACGTGGCCCTGGAAACCCACCCGCCACTGATCATCTACCTGATGCTGATCGCCCTGACCCAGGTCAGCGCGCTGTTCATCGGCTACGGCATGGCCGGTACCGCCCGGCACAGTTGGCTGCACATCTTCGGCTATGCGCTGGTGATGGTCTGCGTGCTCTACGTGATTCTCGACTTCGAGTTCCCCCGATTGGGTATCATCCGGGTCGACGATTTCGACAAGATCATGCTGGACTTGCGTAAAAGCATGCATTGACCGGCCCACCCGGGAGGCAACATCGGGAAAAGCTTATCGGGTTATTGCCGGGAGAAAATATAAGTAAATATTCGCTTTTCTTATAAAAAGACTTATATTTCTCCATGAACACGATTTTCTGGACACGCAAGGCGGTCAAGCAACTGCTGAAAATCCACATCCAGCATCAGATCCACATTCGCGATGCGGTGACGATGCTCAGCAACATGCCTGACGTGGGCGACGTGAAGAAACTGACTCATCACGGCTATGGGTACCGAATGCGGGTCGGCCAGTACCGGGTTCTGTTCGACTGGGAAGGCACCTTGAAAATCGTCAGCGTACAAGAGGTAAAAAAGCGTGATGAACGTACCTACTGACGTCCAGATCATCAATGACGCCAACGGACAACCTGCCTTCGTGGTGATCCCCTATGCCAGTTACGTCGCACAGCAGGCCGAACCGGACCTGATTCCCCATGAAGTGGTCAGTCGTATCGTCGACGGTGCCACCCCGATTCGAGCCTGGCGCGAATACCTGGACCTGACCCAGGATGAAGTGGCCAGGCGCATGGGTATCTCACAACCGG
The DNA here is from genome assembly GCF_014268755.2 of Pseudomonas vanderleydeniana. Taxonomy (NCBI): domain Bacteria; kingdom Pseudomonadati; phylum Pseudomonadota; class Gammaproteobacteria; order Pseudomonadales; family Pseudomonadaceae; genus Pseudomonas; species Pseudomonas vanderleydeniana. The sequence goes on from NZ_CP077093.1 coordinate 6,722,650, forward strand.
CTTATGCCCAGCAGGAAGCCGTGGCCAAGCCGCGCAAGGCGACCCGTGAAAAGATTGCCGTGGCATTTGGCATCAGGGCTGATCAGTTGGAACTGTAAACACCGCCAGGCCAAATCCCCCAAAGGACTCACATGACTATCTGCGGTATCGAAATCAAGGGCAGCGAAGCCATCTTCGCCCTCGCCACCCTGCGGGATGCAACGCCGGCACACCTGGCTGTCGCCATCAAGAAGATCGCCCTGGACGATGATGACGAAGCAGGCAACGTCAAGGCCTTCGCCAGCCAGTTGCGAGCGTTCGTCGAGGCCAATGGCATCACTCGCATCGCCATCAAGAAACGCAGCAAGAAAGGCGAATTCGCCGGCGGGCCGACCACCTTCAAGATCGAGGGCATCGTGCAACTGCTCGACAACTGCGAAGTGACGCTGCTGTCCCCGCAGACCCTCAACGCCCAGCACAAGAAGCACGGTTTCGAGCTGCCGGACACGCTGAACAAGTATCAGCACGAGGCCTACAAGACGGCCTGCGCGGCGCTGCTGAAGAAGTAACGCCTGCGCCGCGGTGTTTTGTGGGAGCAGGATTCATCCGCGAAGCCTTTGGCGATAGCAAGGGCGCGTTCGCGGATAAATCCGGCTCCCACAGTGCCGGCGTCGTTCGCAGGATTCATGCACGGTGCGAACACTTGTGGGAGCCGGATTCATCCGCGAATGGGCCTTAAGCCCTGCACAGCCCCTGGAACTCCCACAGGATACCGCTACGCCTTGAGCACCCGCCGGTCCTCGCGCGGACAGCGGGCAAACCGGGCCCGGTAGCTGCGGGTGAAGTACGACGGCGACTCGAAGCCGCTGGCGATGCTCACCTCCAGCACGCTCATGTCGGTCTGGTGCAGCAACTGCCGGGCCTTCTCCAGGCGCAGACCCAGGTAGAAATTGCTCGGCGTGTCCTTGAGGTAGAGGCGGAACAGCCGCTCCAGCTGGCGCCGGGTGACCTTGATCGACTGCGCCAGCTCCAGCGTGCTCAACGGCGGCTCCATGTGCTGCTCCATCTCCCCGACCACCTGCACCAGCTTCTTGTTGCTGATGCCGTAGCGCGTGGCGATCTGCATCCGCTGGTGGTCCTTGCGCGGGCGAATGCGCCCGAGCACGAACTGCTCCGATACCTGGATCGCCAGCTCCGGACCATGGGCCTGGCCGATCAGGTCGAGCATCATGTCGATCGACGCCGTGCCACCGGCGCAGGTGATGCGCCGACGGTCGATCTCGAACAGTTCCTGGGTCACTTCCAACTGCGGATAGGACTCCTTGAACGCTTCCAGCGCCTCCCAGTGCAACGTCACCCGGTGACCTTCGAGCAGGCCAGCTTCGGCCAGCACCACGCTGCCGGTGTCGATCCCCCCAAGCGTGACGCCTTCGCCGTCCAGGCGGCGCAACCAGTGCTCCAGTGCCGGAGTGACGAATTTCAATGGTTCGAAGCCGGCGACCACCAGCAAGGTCGCGCCCTTCTTCAAGGGCTCCAGCGCCGCGTCAGCGTTGACCGACATGCCATTGCTCGCCAGCACCGCCCCGCCATCGGCACTCAGCACATGCCAGCGATACAGCTCGCCACGGAAGCGATTGGCCACCCGCAGCGGCTCGATCGCCGAGATGAAGCCCATCGCCGAGAAACCCGGCATCAACAAGAAGTAGAGATCCTGGGACATGGAGCGCACTCGCAAGACGGGTAGCGTTGTCGCTGTGATACGCCAGTTCGGGATTGGCTACAAGGGGGTGGGTCGCCGCAGTGCAAGAGTCGGTCGCCGTAGTGCGTTTTCAGATAAGCCAGGCTGCGTAACTTGAGCATCACCGGCGCACCAGACACCGGAACCGACAATAACGACCTGCCGAGGAAACCCGCATGAAACGACTGATCAGCCGCTGTGCACTCGCACTCTCCGGCGCCGCGTTCCTGAGCACCAGCGTGATGGCCGCCGACCAGGCCTCCTGTCAGAACGTCCGCCTCGGCGTGGTCAACTGGACCGACGTGATCGCCACCAGCGCCATGAGCCAGGTGTTGCTCGAAGGCCTCGGCTACCAGGTCAAGCAGACCAGCGCCTCCCAGCAGATCATCTTCGCCGGCATCCGCGACCAGCGCCTGGACCTGTTCCTCGGCTACTGGAACCCGCTGATGACCCAGACCATCACCCCGTTCGTCGACGCCAGGCAAGTCAAGGTCCTGGCAGAGCCAAGCCTCAGGGACGCCCGCGCGACCCTGGCCGTGCCCACCTACCTGGCCGACAAGGGCCTGAAGAGCTTCGCCGACATCGCCAGGTTCGAGAAGGAGTTGGGCGGCAAGATCTATGGCATCGAACCCGGCTCGGGCGCCAATACCCAGATCAAGGCGATGATCGCCAAGAACCAGTTCGGCCTTGGCAAGTTCCAGCTGGTGGAGTCCAGCGAAGCCGGCATGCTCGCTGCCGTCGACCGCGCCGTGCGCCGCAAGGAGGCGGTGGTGTTCTTTGGCTGGGCACCGCACCCGATGAACGTCAACGTGCAGATGACCTATCTCACCGGCAGCGAGGACGCCCTTGGCCCGAATGAAGGCATGGCGACGGTGTGGACCGTGACCTCGCCCACCTATGCCGAGCAATGCCCGAACATCAACCGGCTGCTGACCAACCTGACGTTCAGTGCCGCGGACGAGAGCCGGATGATGCAGCCGCTGCTCGACCACAAGGACGCCCTCGAATCGGCCCGCCAGTGGCTCAAGGATCACCCGCAGGACAAGGCCCGCTGGCTGCAGGGGGTGACCACTTTCGATGGCCGTCCGGCCGCCGAGAACCTGCAACTGACCAGCCAGTAACCCAACGCCCCCTATCTACCGCAGCCCCACTGGCTGCGGTGTGAACCACCACGCCTGTAAGGAACCCGCACCATGAACCACGACGTCATCATCACCTGCGCACTCACCGGTGCTGGCGACACCACCGCCAAGAGCCCGCACGTCCCGGTCACGCCCAAGCAGATCGCCGCTGCCGCCGTCGAGGCGGCCAAGGCCGGTGCCACGGTGGTGCACTGCCACGTGCGCAATCCCGAGACCGGCAAGTTCAGCCGCGACGTGGCGCTGTACCGCGAAGTGATGGAGCGCATCCGCGAGGCGGACGTCGATATCATCGTCAACCTCACCGCCGGCATGGGCGGCGACCTGGAAATCGGTGCCGGCGAGAACCCCATGGAGTTCGGCCCCAACACCGACCTGGTCGGCCCGCTGACCCGCCTGGCGCACGTCGAGGCACTGTTGCCGGAAATCTGCACCCTGGACTGCGGCACCCTCAACTTCGGCGACGGCGACACCATCTACGTCTCCACCCCGGCGCAACTGCGCGCTGGCGCCAAGCGCATCCAGGAACTGGGTGTGAAGGCCGAGCTGGAGATTTTCGACACCGGCCACCTCTGGTTCGCCAAGCAGATGATGAAGGAAGGCCTGCTGGACAACCCGCTGTTCCAGCTGTGCCTGGGCATCCCCTGGGGCGCCCCGGCCGACACCACGACCATGAAGGCCATGGTCGACAACCTGCCGCCGGACGTGGTCTGGGCCGGCTTCGGTATCGGCCGCATGCAGATGCCGATGGCGGCGCAAGCGGTGCTGCTCGGTGGCAACGTGCGGGTCGGCCTGGAAGACAACCTGTGGCTGGACAAGGGCGTACTGGCGACCAACGGCCAGTTGGTCGAACGCGCCACGGAAATCCTCAGCCGCCTCGGCGCCCGCGTCCTGACCCCGGCCGAGGGCCGGGCGAAGATGGGCCTGACCCGGCGCGGCTGATACACCGGACTTGAAACCTCAACCGCAGTTGTGGGAGCCGGCTTGCTGGCGATAGCCCTTTCACTGGCGCAGCAAACGCCTGGGAATGGCCGCCTTCGGCGGATCACCAGCAAGCCGGCTCCTACAGGTTCACGTACATACTCAGGACATTGCCATGAGCTTTATCACCGAAATCAAAACCTTCGCTGCCCTCGGCAGCGGTGTCATCGGCAGCGGCTGGGTCGCCCGTGCCCTCGCCCACGGCCTCGACGTGATCGCCTGGGACCCGGCCCCCGGTGCCGAGGCGGCCCTGCGCAAGCGCATCGCCAACGCCTGGGGCGCCCTGGAGAAACAGGGCCTGGCTCCCGGCGCTTCACAGGACCGGCTGCGCTTCGTCGCGACCATCGAGGAGTGCGTGAAAGACGCCGACTTCATCCAGGAAAGCGCCCCGGAGCGCCTGGAGCTGAAACTGGAACTGCACGCCAGGATCAGCGCCGCCGCCAAGCCCAATGCCCTGATCGGTTCCAGCACCTCGGGCCTGCTGCCCAGTGAGTTCTACGAAGGCGCCACCCACCCGGAGCGCTGCGTGGTCGGCCACCCGTTCAACCCGGTATACCTGCTGCCGCTGGTGGAAGTGGTCGGCGGCAAGCAGACCGCCCCGGAGGCCGTGCAGGCAGCGATCGGGGTCTATGAATCGCTCGGCATGCGCCCACTGCACGTGCGCAAGGAAGTGCCCGGCTTCATCGCCGACCGCCTGCTCGAAGCGCTGTGGCGCGAGGCGCTGCACCTGGTCAACGATGGCGTCGCCAGCACCGGCGAAATCGACGATGCGATCCGCTTTGGTGCCGGATTGCGCTGGTCGTTCATGGGTACCTTCCTGACCTACACCCTGGCCGGTGGCGATGCCGGCATGCGCCACTTCATGGCCCAGTTCGGCCCGGCGCTGCAACTGCCATGGACCTACCTGCCGGCGCCGGAGCTGACCGACCAGCTGATCGACGATGTGGTCGAGGGCACCCGCGAACAACTGGGCAAGCACAGCATTTCGGCGCTGGAGCGCTATCGTGATGACTGCCTGCTGGCGGTGCTGGAGGCGGTGAAGAACACCAAGGCCAAGCACGGCATGAGTTTCAGCGAGTAGAGAACCGACTGCCCTGTCAGCAATGAACCCACCACCCTGTGGCGAGCGGGCTTGCCCGCGCTGGACTGCGCAGCAGTCCCAACACCGGAGAATGCGTCCTTTCAGGGGGTACGTGTTTCCCGGGTCACGGCCGCTGTGCGGCCGAGCGCGGGCAAGCCCGCTCGCCACAGGTCTCATCAGCCCCAAGCCTTCGTAGAGCCTGCACATGCCCCACCTCACCACCTACACCACCACCGTCATCCCCGACTGGGTCGACTACAACGGCCACCTGCGCGATGCCTTCTACCTGCTGATCTTCAGCTACGCGACCGATGCGCTGATGGACCGCCTGGGCCTGGACAGCGACAACCGCGAAGCCACCGGCAGTTCGCTGTTCACCCTGGAACTGCACCTGAACTACCTGCACGAGGTGAAGCTCGGCGCCCAGGTCGAGGTGCACACGCAAATCCTCGCCCATGACGCCAAGCGCCTGCACCTCTACCACAGCCTGCACCTGGTGGGCGGCGACAAGGAACTGGCCGGCAACGAGCAGATGCTGCTCCACGTCGACCTCGCCGGCCCGCGCTCGGCACCGTTCAGCACCGCAGTGCTGGAGCGCCTGCAGGCCCTGCTCGAGGAACAGGCCGAGCTGCCGCTGCCCGAGTACATCGGCCGGGTGATCGGGCTGCCAGGCAAGAAGTAACCCCACAACGACAAGGAGCTCACCGTGAACACCGCCGCCGCTTTTGCCGACTACCGCAGTTATCCACTGATCAGTGCCCTGACCGCCGTGCAACCGCTGGCGGACCAGGTCCGGGTGAGCTGGGCCGATGGCCGGGTCAGCCCCTTCCACCACCCCTGGCTGCGCGACAACTGCCCGTGCGCGCAGTGTGTCTATACGGTGACCCGCGAGCAGGTACTGGAGATCGTCGATGTGCCCGAGGATCTGGTACCGGCCGCGGTGCACATCGACGCCAGCGGCTGCCTGTGCATCGACTGGCAGGACGGCCACGCCAGCCGCTTCGACCCGGGCTGGCTGCGTGCCCATGCCTATGACGACGCCTCGCGGGCCGAACGCCAGGCCGGCAAGCCGAAAAGCCGGCTGTGGGACAATCGACTGGAACTGCCGGTGTTCGACTACGCCGAGCTCAAGAGCGACCCGCAGGTGCTGCTGCAATGGTTGCTGGCCCTGCGCGACACCGGCCTGACCCAGGTCCGTGGCGTGCCCACCGAGCCCGGTACGCTGGCGGAGGTGGCGAAACTGATCTCGTTCATCCGCCAGACCAACTTCGGCGTGCTGTTCAACGTGCAGTCCAAGGCCGACGCCGACAGCAACGCCTACACCGCCTTCAACCTGCCCCTGCACAGCGACCTGCCGACCCGCGAGCTGCAACCGGGGCTGCAGTTCCTGCACTGCCTGGTCAATGATGCCGAAGGCGGCGAGAGCATCTTCGTCGACGGTTTTGCCATTGCCGATGCCCTGCGCCAGGAAGACCCGGCGGCGTTCCGGGCGCTGTGCGAGATCCCCGTCGAGTTTCGCAACAAGGACCGCCACAGCGACTACCGCTGTCTGGCTCCGGTGATCGCCCTGGACAGCCTCGGCCAGGTCAGCGAAGTGCGCATGGCGAACTTCCTGCGCGGGCCGTTCGACGCCTCGGTGGCGCAGATGCCGGTGCTGTACGGCGCCTACCGGCGCTTCATCGCCATGACCCGCGAAGCGCGTTTTCGCCTGGTGCGGCGGCTCGAGCCGGGCCAGCTGTGGTGCTTCGACAACCGTCGCACGCTGCACGCGCGCAACGCCTTCGACCCGGCCAGCGGAGCGCGACATTTCCAGGGTTGCTACATCGATCGCGATGAATTGCTGTCGCGAATCCTGGTGTTGCAGCGTTAGATCGGCGGTGCGGCCATCGCCAGCAAGCCGACTCCCACAGGAACATGCATGACAGATGTGCAATGCAAACCCTGGACTGCCCCGGGAAACCGGAGCCCCATCCAACCCTGTGGGAGCCGGCTTGCTGGCGATCGGCTCCCACAGGAACATGCATGGCAGATGTGCAATGTAAACCCTGGACTGCCCCGGGAAACCGGAGCCCCATCCCCCCCTGTGGGAGCCGGCTTGCTGGCGATCAGCGAACACGCGTACCCACTGACAAAACACAGGCAAAAAAAACCCCGATCAAGCCGTGACAGGATCGAGGTGAGAGAGTGTCTTCAGCAGTGGCGTCGAGAAGGTGACCAAACCGTCGACTGGCCTAGCTGGAGCCAGTTTGCCGATTCGTCCAGGCCCCGACTTTGCCGAAAACGACATGTTCATAGGCATCTATGACATCGCGACAATCTGTCCTTGCCGACACTCCCACGGCCTACCAGAATCGAGACACGAACAGCCCTGAATAGGAAAAGCGCCATGATGTACGCAGATCTGATTGACCAGGAAGACCTGTTGGGCCAACTCAAGTCCCTCGGCCTGCAGGTGCCCAGCGGCGCCACCGCCGAACAGGCGTGCGAGCATGCCGTACGCGGCCTGGATGACGCCCGTGCCTACGCGCTGCGCAAGATGGTCAAGGAAATGTACACCAGCAGCGCAACGATCCTGCCGGCCGTCCGCCAGGCGATCGACAAGCAACTGCTGCCAGCGCTGGCCGAGTACCAACAGCAAAAACGCGCCTGAGCCATCCTGTTCCTGCGATGATGGCCAGTCTCCACTTGACTGGCACAGGCAGGTTCTCATGATCCGCATCATGCCCGGCTCACTCGCCGGGCTCTCCGACTGGCTGCGATTACGCCAGCAGCTGTGGCCCGATTGCGCCACGGACGACCACCAGGGCGAAATCCGGCAGATACTCGCCGAACCCCGGCGTTACGGTTGCTGGCTGGCACGGGCGGCCGACGATGCCGTCATCGGGCTGGCCGAGGCTTCATTGCGGCACGACTACGTCAACGGTACCGAAAGCTCGCCCGTGGTATTTCTCGAAGGGATTTATGTCGCCCCGGATCATCGTCGTCGGGGCGTGGCCCAGCAACTGATCGAACACGTCGCCCAGTGGGGTAAAACGCTCGACTGCCTGGAGCTGGCCTCGGACACCAGCCTGGACAACCTGGTCAGCCAGGCACTGCACCACGCGCTCGGCTTCGAGGAAACCGAGCGCGTGGTGTACTTCAGGAAGCGGCTCTAGAGGCGCACGCTGGCGAACGTGGACTCGTTGCGCGCCTGGCTCAGGGCCGACATCGGTCCGGACAAAGGTGCCAGGACCATGGCCTGCGGGATCGGCATCATTGCCACCTGCTGGGCGGTATTGGAGCCAACGCGCTCGTCGCGCGGTGGAATGCCGAAGTACTCGCGGTAGCACTTGGAGAAGTGCGGCGTGGAAACGAAGCCGCAGACCGAGGCGACCTCGATGATCGACATCGGCGTCTGCTTGAGCAACTGCCGCGCACGGATCAGGCGCAGCTTGAGGTAGTAGCGCGATGGCGAACAGTGCAGGTATTTCTGGAACAGCCGCTCCAGCTGCCGGCGCGATACGGAGACGTAGACCGCCAGTTCGTCGAGGTCGATCGGCTCTTCCAGGTTGGCCTCCATCAGCGCGACGATTTCCTGCAGCTTCGGCTGGTTGGTGCCGAGCATGTGCTTGAGCGGCACACGCTGGTGGTCCTGTTCGTTGCGGATGCGCTCGTAGACGAACATCTCGGAGATCGCCGCCGACAGCTCGCGACCGTGATCACGACTGATCAGGTGCAGCATCATGTCCAACGGTGCGGTGCCGCCGGAGCTGGTGAAGCGGTTGCGGTCGAGGGTGAACAACCGGGTGCTCATGGCCACCCGGGGGAAGGCTTCCTGCATCGCCGCCAGGCATTCCCAGTGCACGCTGCAATCGAAGCCGTCGAGCAGGCCGGCACAGGCCAGTGCCCAGCTGCCGGTGCACACCGCGCCAAGGCGGCGGGACTGGCGGGCCTGGCCCTGCAACCAGGAGACGTGTTCGCGAGTGACGGTGCGCTGGATACCGATGCCACCGCAGACGATCACGGTGTCCATCGCCGGGGCTTTGTGCATGGCCGCATCAGGCGTGATCTGCAGACCGTCGCTGGCCCAGACCTGCCCGCCGTCGACGCTCAGGGTGGTCCAGCGATACAGCTCCCGACCGGACAACTGGTTGGCCATGCGCAGCGGTTCGACCGCGGAAGCCAGGGAAATGAGCGTGAAATTGTCCAGCAGCAGGAAGCCGATGGACTGAGGCGCACGGTTCTGAGGCTGGGCCCCGGAGTTGAACGACGTCATCGCGATATCTCCTCACACAAAGCGGGTTATGGCCTCAGGCGGAGGCTCTTGTTTTATGGCTCTTGTTCCCTGTGGGAAAAGGCGCTTTGTCATGACAGAGCAATTGCCATGCCGAAACTTGAATGTGTATTCAATAACTCCTGAAAACGACATCGCGACCTGTCTGAATAGCCCTTGCCGGGAGTATGGGTTCTAGGCCGTGGAAACTGCCGCAGGCGGCCTGCCCAAGGGAGTTGAGCAGATCGGTAGCACTTGTGTTTCGGGCGAGAGGAGCGCTGCATGCGAGTGTCACCGCAGGCACGCGAAAAGGCACCAGGGACACGTTGCCGACAAGGCGGGCGGCAACGGCCCAGTTATCTGTTTGCGACGCGCCAAAAGGTGGCGCGAGAGCGGGTGGATGGGCGATTAGTGCACCGTTTTCAGTCTGTGGGGAGGCGACTGACGTATTCGCGGATAAATCCGGCTCCCACGGTTCTGCGGTGTCTGCCGTACTTTCTGAGAACCTGTTCTGCCACTTGTCAGCGATGGATCAAAGACAGCTGGCTCCCACAATGGGTGCGGCGAGCATAAATATTGTGGACGCCAAAAACCTGTGGGAGCACGCGGACTGGCGCCCCGGCTTATTCGCATTCGCGAGCAAGCCCGCCGCCACGGAATATCGAGCGGGTCCTTGTGGGAGCCGGATTCATCCGCGAACCGGCGCACCGCTAAAAGATCAGCACTCCACCGCGCTGACCGCCAACCCACCCCGCGAAGTCTCCTTATATTTGTCATGCATGTCGGCCCCGGTATCACGCATGGTGCGAATCACCCGGTCGAGGGAAATGAAATGCTGGCCGTCACCGCGCAGGGCCATCTGCGCGGCGTTGATCGCCTTCACCGCGGCAATCGCGTTGCGCTCGATGCATGGCACCTGGACGAGCCCGCCAACCGGGTCGCAGGTCAGTCCGAGGTTGTGCTCCAGGCCGATTTCCGCCGCGTTGCAGAGCTGCTCCGGAGTCGCCCCCAGAATCTCGGCCAGACCGGCTGCCGCCATCGCACAGGCCGAACCGACCTCACCCTGGCAGCCGACCTCGGCACCGGAGATCGATGCATTCTTCTTGCACAGGATGCCGACCGACGCCGCGCCCAGGAAGAAGTCGACGACGTTGGCGTCGGTCACCGCCTCGCTGAACTTCATGAAATAGTGCAGCACCGCCGGGATAATCCCCGCCGCGCCATTGGTCGGTGCCGTTACCATGCGCCCGCCGGCGGCGTTCTCTTCGTTGACGGCCAGGGCGAACAGGTTGACCCACTCCATCGCGCTCAGGGTCGAGCCGATCACGTTCGGCTTGTTCAGTTCCTGCAGGCTGCGGTGCAACTTCGCCGCGCGACGGCGTACGTTCAGCCCGCCTGGCAGGATGCCCTCATGCTGCAGGCCATGCTCCACGCAATCCTGCATCGCCCGCCAGAGCTTCATCAGCCCGGCACGGATCTCGTCCTCCGAACGCCAGACCCGCTCGTTGGCCATCATCAATTCAGCCACGCGCAGGTTGTGCTTGCGGCACAGCTCGAGCAGCTCGACCGCGCTGGAGAACTCATAAGGCAGCACCGTGCTGTCCATGTCCGCCACGCCGCTGGAAGCCTGCGCCTCATCGACGACAAATCCGCCGCCGACCGAATAATAGGTGTCACGGTGCAACTCGCCGTCATCGCCGAACACCACCAGGGTCATGGCGTTGGGGTGGAATGGCAGGTTCTCGTCGAGCAGCAGCATGTCCCGCGACCAGACAAAAGGCACCGGCAGGCGGTTGTCGAGCAGCAGGGTGTCGGTTTCACGCAAGGTGGCGATGCGCAGGCCGATCTGCGACGGATCGATCGCGTCCGGCCACTCGCCCATCAGCCCCATGATCACCGCGGTGTCGCTGCCATGACCGATACCGGTGGCCGACAGCGAACCATACAACTGCACCTCGACGCGCCGGACCTGTTCCAGCAGACCGCGCTCGCGCAGCGCCTGCACGAAGAGCGCCGCCGCCCGCATGGGCCCCACGGTGTGCGAGCTGGAGGGGCCGATGCCGATCTTGAACAGGTCAAACACACTGATTGCCATGACTGCGAAGTCCTCTGGATACGGGATCCGGGCGGCCAGGCGCCCGGTGGCGGGACTGCTACGCTGAAGTCGCAATCCGCCGGGATGAAAACATCATCAGCCTTTTGAAATCGCCTTCGACGTCTCGCACCGACGCAATCTTGTCCAACAACGCCAGACGCCGCCGGGAGGCTTTTTTCGCGGTTTTTTTGCGTTCACGGGACGGAAAAAACGGACGAAAAGTCTGTAAGCGACCTCATCGACACTGGATGCGACCCCCCCTGTACTGGATACGACGCACCCCGTAGGCGACATTTTCAGGCTGGTACATGATCAATCCCGACTCGATTGCAAGGCACCGGGGTAGAGCTGTCCTCGACGCCTCCAACCGCAACAGAACAATTAAGCGCAATCGTCCCTTTGGACACTGCCAAGAAAAAAACTGATAGGAGTCTACCCCGATGAAAGGTTCCCCCTCGTTGTTGTTGGCCGCCATGCTGAGTCTCCCCCTGCTGGCCCAGGCCGCAGAGCCGGCACAATGCAGCACCGTGAACTTCTCGGATGTCGGCTGGACCGACATCACCGCCACCACCGCCACCACCAGCGTCGTCCTCGAAGCCCTCGGCTACAAGACCAAGACCACGATGATCTCCGTACCGGTGACCTACAAGTCCCTGGCCGACGGCAAGAACATGGACGTGTTCCTCGGCAACTGGATGCCGACCATGGAAAACGACATCAAGGCCTACCGCGACGCCGGTACCGTGGACACCGTGCGCACCAACCTCAAGGGCGCCAAGTACACCCTGGCCGTGCCCCAGGCGCTGTATGACAAGGGCCTGCACGACTTTGCCGACATCGCCAAGTTCAAGAAGGAGCTGGACGGCAAGATCTACGGCATCGAGCCGGGCAACGACGGCAACCGCCTGATCCAGAGCATGATCGACAAGAACGCCTTCGGCCTGAAGGACGCCGGCTTCAAGGTCGTCGAATCCAGCGAGGCCGGCATGCTCTCGCAGGTCGATCGCGCACAGAAACGCGACACCGCCGTGGTCTTCCTCGGCTGGGCGCCGCACCCGATGAACAAGCGCTTCAAGATCCAGTACCTGACCGGCGGCGACGACTTCTTCGGCCCGGACTTCGGGGCTGCCACCGTGCTGACCAACACCCGCAAGGGCTATGTGCAGGAATGCAGCAACGTCGGCCAGTTGCTGAAGAACCTGGAATTCACCGTCGACATGGAAAGCTCGCTGATGGGCAACATCCTCGACGACAAGATGAAACCTGAAGCCGCAGCCAAGGCCTGGCTGCAAAAGAACCCACAGGTACTCGATACCTGGCTGGCTGGCGTGACCACCATTGACGGAAAACCCGGCCTGGAAGCCGTGAAAGCCAAGCTCGCGCAATAACCGCCACCTCCGGGCGGGTCCGCCCGCCCGGACCGGCATTTATTTCCCTGCATGTGGACGTTCGATACCATGCTGACTGAACAGAAAATTCCCCTGGGCCAGTACATCGCTGCCTTCGTTGAATGGTTGACCAAACACGGTGCCAACTATTTCGATGCGATCGCTTCGACACTGGAAACGATGATCCACGGCGTGACGTTCGCGCTGGCCTGGTTCAATCCACTGGCACTGATCGCGCTGATCGCGCTGATCGCCCACCTGATCCAGCGCAAATGGGGCCTGACCGCCTTCGTCGTCGCGTCCTTCCTGCTGATCCTCAACCTGGGGTACTGGCAGGAAACCATGGAAACCCTCGCCCAGGTGATGTTCGCCACCCTGGTCTGCGTGGTTATCGGCGTGCCGCTGGGCATCGTCGCCGCACACAAACCGATGTTCTATACTTTGATGCGTCCGGTGCTCGACCTGATGCAGACGGTACCGACCTTCGTGTACCTGATCCCCACCCTGACCCTGTTCGGCCTGGGCGTGGTCCCCGGGCTGATTTCCACCGTGGTGTTCGCGATCGCCGCGCCGATCCGCCTCACCTACCTGGGCATCCAGGACGTACCGCAGGAACTGATGGACGCCGGCAAGGCCTTCGGCTGCTCGCGCCGCCAACTGCTCGCCCGTATCGAACTGCCCCATGCCATGCCGAGCATCGCCGCCGGCATCACCCAGTGCATCATGCTGTCGTTGTCGATGGTGGTGATCGCCGCGCTCGTGGGCGCTGACGGCCTGGGCAAACCCGTGGTCAACGCACTGAACACCGCTGATATCGCCCTGGGCTTCGAAGCCGGCCTGGCGATCGTATTGCTGGCAATCATGCTCGACCGTATCTGCAAACAACCCGACGCACAGGTCAAGGGGGACGCATGAGCATCATTCGCTTCGACAAGGTAGACGTTATCTTCTCCAAGAACCCGCGCGAAGCCCTGGCCTTGCTGGACAAGGGCCTCAAGCGCGAAGAGATCCTGAAGAAGACCGGCCAGATCGTCGGCGTCGAGAATGCCAGCCTGGAAATCGAGAAAGGCGAAATCTGCGTGCTGATGGGGCTCTCCGGCTCCGGCAAGTCCAGCCTGCTGCGCTGCATCAACGGCCTGAACACCGTCAGCCGCGGCCAGCTGTTCGTCGAGCATGAAGGCCGGCAGATCGATATCGCCTCCTGCACGCCCGCCGAACTGAAGATGATGCGCACCAAGCGCATCGCCATGGTGTTCCAGAAATTCGCCCTGATGCCCTGGCTGACGGTGCGCGAAAACATCAGCTTCGGCCTGGAGATGCAGGGTCGTCCGGAAAAGGAACGACGCAAGCTGGTGGACGAGAAGCTCGAACTGGTGGGCCTGGCGCAGTGGCGCAACAAGAAGCCCGACGAACTCTCCGGCGGCATGCAGCAGCGCGTCGGCCTGGCCCGCGCGCTGGCGATGGACGCCGACATCCTGCTGATGGACGAACCGTTCTCGGCACTCGACCCGCTGATCCGCCAGGGCCTGCAGGACGAGCTGCTGACCCTGCAGAACAAGCTGGCGAAAACCATCGTGTTCGTCAGCCACGACCTCGACGAGGCCCTGAAGCTCGGCAGCCGCATCGCGATCATGAAGGACGGCCGGATCATCCAGTACAGCAAGCCCGAGGACATCGTGCTCAACCCGGCGGATGACTATGTGCGGACCTTCGTCGCCCATACCAATCCGCTCAACGTCCTGTGCGGCCGCAGCCTGATGCGCAGCCTGGACAACTGCAAGCGCGTCAACGGTTCGGTGTGCATCGATCCGGGCGTCGACTCGTGGATCGACCTGGCAGAAGGCAACACGATCAAGGGCGCCCGCCAGAACGGCTCCAGCCTGAACCTGCAGAGCTGGGTCCAGGGCCAGGCGGTGGAAACCCTGGGGCGTACGCCGACCCTGGTGGACTCGAACATCGGCATGCGCGACGCCCTGCAGATCCGCTACCAGACCGGCAACAAGCTGGTGCTGCACGACAACAACCGGGTGGTGGGGATTCTCGGCGACAGCGAGCTGTATCACGCGTTGCTCGGCAAGAACCTGGGCTAAGCCAGAAACAGGAACGCCGCGAGACTCTCGCGGCGTTCCTGTTTCTGGCGTTCGTTTGTGGCGAGGGGTCCATCCAGTGGCGAGGTGTCCATCCACCCGGTGGCGAGGGGGCTTGCCCCCGCTGGGCCGCAGAGCGGCCCCAAAACCGGTAATCGCGCTATATCAGTCAGAACGCGGCAACCGATTTTACGGCTGCTTAGCACCCGAACGGGGGCAAGCCCCCTCGCCACATGTCAGAACGCGGCAACCGATTTTGCGACTGCTTCGCAGCCGAACGGGGGCAAGCCCCCTCGCCACATGGAACCTTTCAGTCCTTGAGGAGGGCGAGGGCGGTGCAACGCGTACACCGCCCAAACCTCAGCTGTAGACCCGGCCCAGGAGCTGCCGATGGCTTTCGAACTGATCGAGCACGTCACGGGTGATCTGTTCCCGGGTGAAGCCCATCAGGTCGTATTCCTGGCTGCCGTTGTGCAGGTAGACCTCGGCGCGGTAGTAGCGGGTCCGCACTTCGCTCTCGCCACCCTCGACCTGCGCCGATTCGCTGGGCGCCGCCAGGTAGCCGTCCAGGCTCACTTCATAGACGAAGGGATTGCCCTCCTCCATTTCCACCCGCAGGCCGATCAGGCTCTTGGACTTGCCCAGTTGCGTCTGTACCGACAGGCCCAGGTTGCGCAATTGCGCCGCGGCCTCTTCCAGCGCCGGGGTAACCTGCTTGTCCATGTAGCGCTGCACGATCGCCTGGGTCGGCTGCAGGTCCAGCTGGCTCAGGCGCTCGCTGAAACCGCGACGACCGCGGGCCGCCAGTTCGGCCTGTTCATCCTCGATCTGCACGTCCTGGCGCATCGCCTTGTGCAGGCCGAACATGAAGAACACCAGCACCACCGAGAACGGCAGGCCCGCCAGTACCACCATGGTCTGCATGGCTTCGAAGTTACCGGCGAACAACAGACCGATGGTCACCAGGGTGATCACCACCGACCAGAAGATCCGCAGCCAGTGCGGGGCGTCCTCGTCGACCTGGCCGCCCTTGCACGAAAGGTTGGCCATCATCACCGCGCCGGAGTCGGCCGGGGTCAGGAACAGTACGAACCCCACGAAGATCGACACACCGATCACCACCTTGGCCGCCGGGTAGAAGTCCAGCAACTGGTAGATCGCCATCGAAGGCTGTTCCAGGGCGGTCTTGCCCAGCTCCGCGGCACCGTGGTTCATCACCAGGTCCAGCGCCGAGTTGCCGAAGATCGACAGCCAGGCCAGGGTGAAGCCCAACGGGATCAGCAACACGCCGGCGACCAGTTCACGCACGGTACGACCACGGGAAATACGCGCGATGAACATGCCCACGAATGGCGCCCAGGAGATCCACCACGCCCAGTAGAACAGGGTCCACAGGCCCAGCCAGCGGTCGGATTTCTCGGCGTTGTTTTCGTAGACGTAGAGGTCGAAGGTCTTGAGCACCACGCCGTTGAGGTAGTCACCGATGTTCTGCACGAAGCCGTTGAGCAGGTGCAGGGTCGGGCCGAACAGCAGCACGAAGATCAGCAGGCCGCTGAACAGCACGATGTTCAGGTTGGACAGGCGGCGAATGCCGTTCTCCACACCCGACACCGCGGCGATGGTCGCCACGGTGCTCATGACGATGATCACGATCAGCAGGTTGGTGTTGCTGTGCTGCATGCCGAACAGGTTTTCCAGGCCGGAAGACACCTGCATCGAGCCGATGCCCAGGTTGGTCACCAGGCCCAGCAGGGTGACGAACATGCCGAAGCCGTCCACCGCATGCCCCGCCGCACCCTTGACCCAGCGTTCACCCGCCAGCGGGTACAACGCCGAGCGCAGCGCCAGCGGCTGGTTATGCCGGTAGGCGAAGTACGCCACCGCCAGGCCGACCAGGGCGTAGATCGCCCAGCCATGCAGGCCCCAGTGCAGGAACGTCAGTTGCAGCGCCTGGCGCGCGGCCTCGTTGCTGCCGGGCGTGCCCTGCGGCGGGTTGAAGAAATGGTCCAGCGGCTCGGAAGCACCGAAGTACAGCAGCGAGATCCCGATCCCCGAGGAGAACAGCATGCCCGCCCAGGCGCCGTAGCTGAAGTCCGGGGTGTCCTGCTTGGAGCCCAGTTTCAACTTGCCATAGGAGGAGAACGCCAGGCCGATGACGAACACCAGGTAGGCGGCGATCACCAGCATGTAGTACCAGCCGAAGCTGCGCGACAGCCAGGCCTGCGCCACGCCGAGCATTTTGCCGGCCTCTTGCGGGGCGATGATCAGGATGGCGGTCAGCAGCAGTATCAGTGCGGTCGAGGTGTAGAACACCCAACCGTTGACCCGCACCTTTTCGGCGGGGGTCTTTATAAGAGAGGCAGAACTCATTGCACAGATGCTCCAGGCAGTGCGAGAGAAAGACACAAGGCAACACGGAACCCGGCCAATCGGTTTGGTGGCAGCCGACCGACGGGTGATATAAAGACACCCCGAAAAAATCGAACTTGCGTGGATTGCGCCTGAACCGGTGCGCAGGACCTTGTGCAAGACGTTGCCGTGCTGCCGGGTGCCTTTCGTGCCTGTTCGCAATGTCCGTCCTGGCCTGCGCAGAGTGTCTACCCCGCAGGTTCGGTGTTTTTTCGGAGGTCGTTTTTCCGTCAGCTACATGTGGGAAAAACCCTTTTGGCAGCGACGATTTGTCGCAGATCTTATTCTTTGTTGATTGAACGTTCAATCAAAACAAAATAGACTGGCCCCATGCCGGTAGCCGTGACACGTCTGCCGGAGGGCCTAAGGAGAGCTGCACGATGCCCAAGGTCGGTATGCAACCCATACGCCGCCAGCAATTGATCGAAGCCACCCTGCAGGCCGTCGATCAGGTCGGAATGGGGGACGCCAGCATTGCGCTGATTGCCCGTCTGGCCGGTGTCTCGAATGGCATCATCAGTCACTACTTTCAGGACAAGAACGGCCTGATCGCTGCCACGATGCAGTACCTGATGAATGCCCTCAGCGAGAACGTCGCCACGCGCCGCCAGGCGTTGGCAGATGGCAGCCCACGGGCGCATCTGCAGGTGATCATCGAAGGCAACTTCGACGCCAGCCAGGTCAATGGCCCTGCAATGAAAACCTGGCTGGCCTTCTGGGCCGCCAGCATGCACCACCCGTCTTTGCACAGGTTGCAGCGGATCAACGATCACCGCCTGTATTCCAACCTGTGCTACCAGTTCCGTCGCGTCCTGCCGGTTTCCACGGCACGTAGCGCGGCAAGGGGACTGGCAGCGTTGATCGACGGTTTGTGGTTGCGCGGCGCGCTGTCGGGAGACGCTTTCGACACCGCGCAGGCGCAACGGATTGCTTACGAATACATGGATTTGCAACTGGCGAAACAGGAGCGCTAGAGCACAGAGAACCGCTCGGCCCCTGAACGACTGTCGACCGGCGTTGCCATAGATTCATGGCGCGCCCGGCGGTCACGTCAATCACTCATGCACTTGCGAGGACACTATGGCCCGTTTCGAACTGCAAAAACTCTACATTGACGGCGGCTACACCGACGCGGGCAGCGATGCCACGTTCGATGCCATCAACCCGGCTAACGGTGAAGTTCTCGCCAAAGTGCAGCGTGCGACGAAGGAAGACGTCGAGCGCGCCGTGGTCAGTGCCGAGAAAGGCCAGAAGATCTGGGCCGCCATGACCGCCATGGAGCGTTCGCGCATCCTGCGTCGCGCCGTGGAGATCCTGCGTGAGCGCAACGACGAACTGGCCGTGCTGGAAACCCTGGACACCGGCAAGGCCTACTCCGAAACCCGTTATGTCGACATCGTCACCGGTGCCGACGTACTGGAATACTACGCGGGCCTGGTTCCGGCGATCGAAGGCGAGCAGATTCCGCTGCGCACCACGTCGTTCGTCTACACCCGCCGCGAACCACTGGGCGTGGTCGCCGGTATCGGCGCCTGGAACTACCCGATCCAGATCGCCCTGTGGAAATCCGCCCCGGCCCTGGCCGCCGGTAACGCGATGATCTTCAAGCCGAGCGAAGTCACCTCGCTGACCACCCTGAAGCTGGCCGAGATCTACACCGAAGCCGGCCTGCCTGCCGGCGTGTTCAACGTCCTGACCGGCAGTGGCCGCGAAGTCGGCACCTGGCTGACCGAGCACCCGCGCATCGAGAAAGTCTCCTTCACCGGCGGCACCGACACCGGCAAGAAGGTCATGGCCAGCGCCTCCAGCTCGTCGCTCAAGGACGTGACCATGGAACTGGGCGGCAAGTCGCCACTGATCATCTTCGACGACGCCGACCTGGATCGCGCCGCCGATACCGCGATGATGGCCAACTTCTACAGCTCCGGCCAGGTCTGCACCAACGGTACCCGCGTGTTCGTACCGAGCCACCTGAAAGCCGCCTTCGAAGCCAAGATCGTCGAGCGCGTCGCCCGCATCCGCGTCGGCAACCCGGAAGACGAGAACACCAACTTCGGTCCGCTGGTCAGCTTCGCCCACATGGAAAGCGTGCTGGGCTACATCGCCAAGGGCAAGGAAGAAGGTGCCCGCCTGCTGTGCGGCGGCGAGCGCCTGGGTGGCGAGTTCGCCAACGGTGCCTATGTCGCGCCCACCGTGTTCACCGACTGCACCGACGACATGACCATCGTCCGCGAGGAAATCTTCGGCCCGGTGATGAGCATCCTCACCTACGAGACCGAGGAAGAAGTGATCCGTCGTGCCAACGACACCGACTTCGGCCTGGCCGCCGGCCTGGTGACCAAGGACCTGAACCGCGCCCACCGCGTGATTCACCAGCTCGAAGCCGGTATCTGCTGGATCAACGCCTGGGGCGAATCCGACGCGAAGATGCCGGTCGGTGGCTACAAGCAGTCGGGCGTTGGCCGTGAGAACGGCATCAGTTCGCTGAACAACTTCACTCGCATCAAATCGGTTCAGGTCGAGCTGGGCGACTACGCCTCGGTGTTCTAAAACGCCGCGCCCCCTGAGTTGGCCCTCGTGGCGAGGGGGCTTGCCCCCGCTGGGCTGCCAGGCAGCCCCAACTCCAGGCACCGCGTCCATCCAGACAAACCCCGGTCGCAGACCTTGCGGCTGCTGCGCAGCCGAGCGGGAGCAAGCTCCCTCGCCACAATCGAGTGGCAGCCCGGCTGACGCGACCTGACCCACTTCAAAGAGAGGGAGTGCATTTCATGTCCCAAGAATACGACTACATCATCGTTGGTGCCGGTTCGGCCGGTAACACCATCGCCACCCGCCTGACCGAAGACGCCGGCGTCACCGTCCTGCTGCTCGAGGCCGGTGGCCCCGACTACCGCTTCGACTTCCGCACCCAGATGCCCGCCGCCCTGGCCTTCCCACTGCAGGGCCGGCGCTACAACTGGGCCTACGAGACCGATCCGGAGCCGCACATGGACGGCCGCCGCATGGAATGTGGCCGCGGCAAGGGCCTGGGCGGCTCCTCGCTGATCAACGGCATGTGCTACATCCGCGGCAACGCCATGGACTATGACGGCTGGGCCAAGCTGCCCGGCCTGGAAGACTGGAGCTACCTGGACTGCCTGCCGTATTTCCGCAAGGCGGAAACCCGTGACATCGGCCCCAACGACTACCACGGTGGCGAAGGCCCGGTCCGCGTGACCACGCCCAAGGCCGGCAACAACCCGCTGTTCCACGCCATGGTCGAGGCCGGTGTGCAGGCCGGCTACCCGCGCACCGAGGACCTCAACGGCTACCAGCAGGAAGGCTTCGGTCCGATGGACCGTACCGTCACGCCGAACGGCCGTCGCTCCAGCACCGCCCGCGGTTACCTGGATATCGCCAAGAAGCGCTCGACCCTGACCATCGTCACCCACGCCCTGACCGACAAGGTCCTGTTCGAAGGCAAGCGTGCCGTCGGCGTGCGTTACCTGGTGGGTTCGGCCGAAGAGCGCGTCGAAGCCCGTGCCCGCAAGGAAGTCATCGTCTGCAGTGGCGCGATCGCTTCGCCGCAACTGCTGCAACGTTCCGGCGTCGGCCCGCGCAAGCTGCTGGAAAGCCTGGATATCCCGGTGGTGCATGACCTGCCGGGCGTCGGCGAGAACCTGCAGGATCACCTCGAGCTGTACCTGCAGTACGCCTGCACCCAGCCGGTGTCGCTGTACCCATCGCTGCTGTGGTGGAACCAGCCGGCGATCGGTGCCGAATGGCTGTTCAACGGTACCGGTATCGGCGCCAGCAACCAGTTCGAGGCCGGCGGTTTCATCCGTACCCGCGAAGAGTTCGAATGGCCGAACATCCAGTATCACTTCCTGCCGGTCGCCATCAATTACAACGGCAGCAACGGCGTGAAGGAACACGGTTTCCAGGCGCACATGGGCTCGATGCGCTCGCCAAGTCGTGGCCGCGTGCAGCTCAAGTCCAAGGACCCACGCCAGCATCCGAGCATCCTGTTCAACTACATGGCTACCGAGCAGGACTGGCAGGAATTCCGCGACGGCATCCGCCTGACCCGCGAAATCATGGCCCAGCCGGCGCTGGACGCCTACCGGGGTCGTGAGATCAGCCCGGGGATCGAGGTGCAGACCGACGAGGAACTCGACAAGTTCATCCGTGAACACGCCGAGACCGCGTTCCACCCGTCCTGCTCGTGCAAGATGGGCACCGACGAGATGGCAGTGGTCGACGGCCAAGGGCGCGTGCATGGCATGCAGGGCCTGCGCGTGGTCGATGCGTCGATCATGCCGATCATCACCACCGGCAACCTGAACGCGCCGACGATCATGATCGCCGAGAAGATCGCCGACAAGATCCGTGGCCGCCAGCCGCTGCCACGCAGCACCGCGCCTTACCACGTGGCGGGCGACGCCCCGGTGCGGGGCAAGCCGTTGCGTGAAGTGAGCCACCCCGCGTAATCAGCCATACTGCGCTCTCACTTGTGGGAGCAGGATTTATCCGCGAAGCGATCTCGACATCGCCAAAAGCTTCGCGGATGAATCCGGCTCCCACAGCGTGGGAATGCCTCCCTGGACGCCCCGCGTCCGCTCTTGTGACGCAGAGCGTCACGGGCTGGGTTCCCACGCAGAGCGTGGGAACGATCATGCCCTCTGTCATCAGACATCCCCCGGCATTTTGTTTCACCGACTGGATTGCGCGCGCCTGACGCCGCACTATGACGGTCTTGGCGCAATGCGCCCCTGACCGACATGTCCAGGGAGGTTTCCTCATGTTCGACTTCCATCCCCAGCTCAAGCAGCACTTCGCTGCCTTGCGCACGGGTGCCGAATTCTTTTCGCTACGCTACGTCCGCCAGACCGGCCAATACCTGTCGGTGCGCAAGAATGTCCCGGAGCCCCCCAGCCTGAGCCGCGACGAAGGTGCGATGCTGACCGTCCGGGTCAACGGTGTCGAAGCCTATGCCGCCACCAACGACCTCTCCCGCCAGGGCCTGCAGGCCGCACTGCAACGGGCCGAGGAACAGGCCCGGCTGATCGCGCCCCACGCCCTGCTCGACCTGCGCCGGCAAGGCGTGTCCAGCGAACGGGGCGATTACTGCTCCCCACGGCTTGAACAGCCGTTTCCATCACTGAGCGATTGCTATGACCTGCTCGCGGCCGAGTCCTCTGCCGTCCCCAGGGACGAACGCCTGGTGAACTGGGAGGTCAGCCTCGGCGTGAGTCACGTCGAGCAGATCTACCTCAACAGCGCTGGCGCCGAGCTGCGCCAGGCCCAGCGTTTCGTCTTCCCCGGCCTGAGCGTCACCGCCTTCGACGGCATGGACAGCCAGACCCGCACCCTCGGCCGCGAGAACTTCGGCCAGCAGGGCAGCGCCGAGGTGCTCGGCCGCTCGGGGCTGATCGGCGCCGGGGCACGGGTCGCCGACCAGGCCCTGCAACTGCTGCTGGCGCCCAACACGCCGTCCGGGCCACGCGACCTGCTGCTGATGCCGGACCAGATGATCCTGCAGATCCACGAATCCATCGGCCACCCGCTGGAGCTGGACCGGATTCTCGGCGACGAGCGCAACTACGCCGGCACCAGCTTCGTCCAGGCCAGCGACTTCGGCCACCTGCAGTACGGTTCCAGCCTGCTCAACGTGACCTTCGACCCGGAGATACCCGAGCAACTGGCCAGTTACGCCCATGACGATGACGGCAGTGCCGCCCACAAGCAGTTCCTGATCCGCGAGGGTCTGCTGCTGCGCCCGCTGGGCGGTGCACTGTCGCAGTTCCGAGCCAGCCTCGACGGAGTCGCCAACAGCCGGGCCTGCAGTTGGAATCGGCCACCGATCGACCGCATGGCGAACCTCAACATCGAACCGGGTGACCAATCGTTCGAGCAACTGGTCGGCGGTATCGAAAACGGCATCCTGATGTCGACCAACCGCTCGTGGTCCATCGACGACGCGCGCAACAAGTTCCAGTTCGGCTGTGAATGGGGTCAGCTGATCGAGAACGGCGAACTCAAGGGGGTGGTCAAGAACCCCAATTACCGGGGTATTTCCGCGCAGTTCTGGCGCAACCTCAGCGCAGTCGGCGACGCCGGCACCTTCAAGGTCCTCGGTACGCCGAACTGCGGCAAGGGCGAACCCAACCAGGTGATCCGTGTCGGCCACGCCTCGCCGGCCTGCGTGTTCAGCCAAGTCGATGTCTTCGGAGGAGATGCCTGATGGACCACACTCATTTCCAGGCCCTGGTGGACTGGCTGCAGGCGAACCTGCAGGCCACCGAACGCTTCACCCTGGGCTACGCCGCCGAATCGTCCGAGTTCATCCGCTTCAACCATGGCCGTGTGCGCCAGGCCGGGCAGGTACAGCAGGCCAGCCTGAGCCTCAAGCTGATCGATGCCGGGCGCCATGCGGACCTGCAGATCACCCTCTGCGGCGAGCCCCAGCAGGACCGCCAACGCCTCGCCGACGGCCTGCAGCAATTGCGCGACACCCTGCCGCTGCTGCCCGCCGATCCCTACCTGTTGCTCAATCACACCGCCTGGCAAAGCCGTAGCGTGCAGGAGCAGCCATTGCCCGACAGCGCCCGGATACTGGAGGAGATCAGCCACGCCGCCACCGGTCTGGACCTGGTCGGCTTCTACGCCGCCGGCCCGATCAGCCGCGGCTTCGCCAGTTCGGACGGCGCCTTCGGCTGGCACCAGGCCAACAGTTTCAACTTCGACTGGAGCCTGTTCCACGAAAACGGCCAGGCGGTGAAGGCCAGCTATGCCGGTGACCACTGGGACAGCGACAGCTTCGCCCGACGCTTCCAGCAGGCTCGCGAGCAGTTGGCCTTCCTCAGCCGACCGCTGCGCACCCTGGCGCCCGGGCAATACCGGGCCTACCTCGCACCGGCAGCGCTCGAGGAAATCATGGGCATGCTCTGCTGGGGCGGTTTCTCGGCCCAGGCCATCGCCAGCAAGTACAGCCCACTGCAGAAGCTGTATGCCGGCGAGGCGTCGTTCCATCCACTGGTTTGGCTGGATGAGCAGGTCAGTGGCTCGCTGAGCCCGGCGTTCTCCAGCGAAGGCTACCCGCGCAGCGACCTGTCGCTGGTGGCCAAGGGCTCGGCCAGCGCGCGCATGGTCAGCTCGCGCAGCGCCGTCGAATATGGCCTGAGCGCCAACGGTGCGGACGGTGGCGAATACCCCAGCGCCCTGCAGATGCACGCCGGTCAACTCGCGCAGGCCGATATCCTCAAGGAACTGGGCACCGGCCTGTACATCAGCAACCTGTGGTACCTGAACTACTCGGACCAGTCGGCGGCCCGCATGACCGGCATGACCCGCTTCGCCACCTTCTGGGTGGAAAACGGCGAGATCCAGGCTCCGGTCAGCACCATGCGCTTCGATGACAGCGTCTACAGCCTGCTGGGCAGCGAGCTGCTGGCACTGACCGCCGAGCGTGAGCTGCTGCTCTCGGCCAGCACCTATGACCAGCGACAGACCGCCTCCAACCTGCTGCCCGGCGCCCTGATCGGCAAACTGACCCTCACGCTCTGAAGCGGCACCTGCAGGGTGGCTCGCCCCCTGCAGGAACAATCTCCCGCAAGCAGCAAAACCATCTCCCGCCGCCCTGGCGGAAACACCCGCACACCTATCCATTCAGACTGTTGTCCCGCCCGCACAGGCGCGCTATACATATCCCTTCAGCCGACACGGCATTAAAAAGCCACCACCCTCGTTCGTCCCCCGATCATAGATCCATCAGGCTTCACCCGCGATTTCGTTACTCAATGCCGCGTCTCTTTCATCCCCCGAAAGTGTTTTGCTGGAGTTTGATATGAATCATGGAAGCTTCGTCATCAACAACCTGTTCAGGCATTTCAATATCCACGTCGAGCGTCTCGGCGACGATCCCCGGCGCAACACCGTCCTGATGGTCAACGGCGCCCTGTCCACCACCTCTTCGTTCACCCGCACCAGCAAGTGCCTGGCCGAACACTTCAACGTACTGCTGTTCGACCTGCCCTTCGCTGGCCGCTCACAGGCCCACAACCCGGACCCCGGCCTGGTGACCAAGGACGACGAGGTGCAGATACTCCTGGCGCTGATCGAGCGCTTCGAGGTCAACCATCTGGTGTCAGCCTCCTGGGGTGGGATCTCCAGCCTGCTGGCCCTGGCCAGGAACCCGCCCCCCATCGAGAGTTCGGTGATCATGGCGCTAGCGCCCGACCTCAACCCACCGATGCTGGCCTACGTGCGGCGGGTACACGAACTGATCCAGGTCGACGACAAATCCGCCATCGGCCACCTCCTCAACGACACCGTCGGCCACTTCCTCCCTCCCCGCCTCAAGACCACCAACCACCATCACCTCGCCAACATGGCCAGCACCGAGTATCGCCAGGCACGCTTCCATATCGACCAGGTCCTGCAACTCGGTGATGGCAACTACCTGAAGTCACTCTCCAACATCCGCACCCCGGTGCACTTCATCAACGGCGCCAAGGACATCTACACCCCCGCCGAAGGCGCCCGGCAGTTCCAGCGACACATTCCCCATTGCAGCTTTTCGGTGGCCGAAGACACCGGTCACCTGCTCGACCTGGAGTCGCGGGTGGCGGCCGACAACGTACACAGGGCCCTGCTCGGCTTCCTGTTGAAGAAGGAGCAAACAGCACACCGACACAACGCTCAAGTACAAACCGATCAGGCATAATCAGGTCCATAGCCTGCTAACGAAGAGCCGTTCCATGCCCGACCGTGCCCCGCTGGATGCAACGACCGCTCGCTGGCTACCCTGGGTGGTAGCCATTGCCTTCTTCATGCAATCGCTCGACGGAACGATCCTCAACACCGCCCTGCCGGCCATGGCCCGCGACCTGGCGGAAAACCCCCTGCGCATGCAGGGCGTGGTGATCGCCTACATGCTCACCGTGGCCCTGCTGATCCCGGCCTCGGGCTGGATTGCCGACCGCTTCGGTACCCGGCGGGTGTTCTTCAGCGCCATCCTGCTGTTCAGCATCGGCTCACTGCTGTGTGCCCTGTCGAGCTCGCTGAACATGCTGGTCGGTGCCCGGGTGATCCAGGGCCTGGGCGGCTCGCTGATGCTGCCGGTCGGGCGACTGGTGGTGCTGCGCGCCTACCCGCGCTCGGAGCTGGTACGGATCATGGGTTTCATCACCATCCCCGGCCTGCTGGGCCCGCTGATCGGGCCGACCATGGGCGGCTGGATGGTGCAGTTCCTGACCTGGCACTGGATCTTCCTGATCAACCTGCCGGTGGGGCTGGTCGGCTGCTATGCGGTGTGGAAGTTCATCCCCGACCTGCGCGGCAGCGAACGCACCCGTTTCGACAGCCTGGGCTTCGTGCTGTTCGGTGCGGCGATGCTGCTGATCACCATCGCCATGGAGGGCCTGGGCGAGTTGCAACTGCCGCACCTGCGGGTGATGTTGCTGCTGTTCGCCGGCCTGGCCTGCCTGGCGGCCTACTGGCTGCGCGCCGGGCACATCGACAACCCGCTGTTCTCCCCCTCGCTGTTCAAGACCCGGACCTTCGCCGTGGGCATCCTCGGCAACCTGTTCGCCCGCCTGGGCAGCGGCGCCCTGCCGTTCCTGGTGCCGTTGCTGCTGCAGGTGGCGCTGGGCTATTCGCCGTCCGAGGCCGGCATGAGCATGTTGCCGCTGGCGGGCGCGGCGATGTTCGCCAAGTCGATCGCCCGGCCGCTGATCGAACGCCTGGGCTACCGCATCGTGCTCACCGGCAACACCCTGGCGCTGGGCGTGATGCTCGCGGCCCTGGGCCTGGTCACCGAGCACACGCCCTACCCGTTGCTGCTGGTGATGCTGGCGATCGCCGGGGCGATCAACTCGCTGCAGTTCACCGCGATGAACACCGTGACCCTGATCGATCTCGACGACAAGGCGGCCAGCAGCGGCAACAGCCTGCTGTCGGTAGTGGCACAACTGTCGCTGAGCCTTGGCGTGGCCTGTGCCGGGGCACTGCTCGGCGGCTTCACGGCGGCGATCGGCAACGATGGGGTGGAAACGGTGCTGGGGGCGTTCCAACTGACCTTCCTCACGGTGGGTATCATGGCGATGCTCGCTGCGGCGATCTTCCTGCAACTGTCACCGCAGGACGGGCGCCGGGCGCGGGCGGTGCAGGAGCAGCACATCGAGCACTGATCCATGATGATCGTTCCCACGCTCCGCGTGGGAGCGCAGCCCGTGACGCTCGGCGTCACAAGTGCGGACGCTGAGCGTCCAGAGAGACATTCCCACGCCGAGCGTGGGAACGATCGGTATCAGTGAATCCCGCAGATATCGCGGGAATCCTCTGATATGGATGAGGATATTTGGCTACTTTTCGTCCAGAAATTACGGATTGACGGGGCGGGACTGATACACTGCGCCACATTTTGTTTTGCAGGCCTGTCCCGTGACCACCATTGCCACCGCTTTCAACTCGTTGCCCCTGTCCGCCGCCATGCTGGCTAACCTGGAGTCCCTCGGTTATGCGCAGATGACGCCGATCCAGGCGCAGAGCCTGCCGGTGATGCTCAAGGGCATGGACCTGATCGCCCAGGCCAAGACCGGCAGCGGCAAGACCGCCGCCTTCGGCATCGGCCTGTTGAACCCGATTAACCCGCGCTTCTTCGGTTGCCAGGCACTGGTGATCTGCCCGACCCGCGAGCTGGCCGACCAGGTCGCCAAGGAAATCCGCCGCCTGGCCCGCGCCGAAGACAACATCAAGGTGCTGACTCTGTGCGGCGGCGTGCCCTTCGGCCCGCAGATCGCCTCGCTGGAACACGGCGCGCACATCATCGTCGGCACGCCGGGGCGTATCCAGCAGCATCTGGACAAGGGCACCCTGGTCCTGCGCGGCCTCAACACCCTGGTGCTCGACGAAGCCGACCGCATGCTCGACATGGGCTTTTACGACGCCATCGAAGCGATCATCGCCCAGACCCCGGAGCGCCGGCAGACCCTGCTGTTCTCCGCCACCTACCCGGCCGGGATCAAGCAGCTGGCGGCCAAGTTCATGCGCGATCCGCAGCAGGTCAAGGTGGAGACGCTCCACACCGACAACCAGATCGAACAACGCTTCTTCGAAGTCGATCCGCAGCAACGCCTGGATGCCGTGGTGAAGGTGCTCAACCACTATCGCCCGCAGTCGTGCGTGGCCTTCTGCTTCACCAAGCAGCAGGTGCAGGAAACCGTCGACCTGCTGAGCGCCAAGGGCATCTGCGCGGTCGGCCTGCACGGCGACCTGGAGCAGCGCGACCGTGACCAGGTCCTGGCGATGTTCGCCAACCGCAGTACCTCGGTGCTGGTCGCCACCGACGTGGCCGCACGCGGCCTGGATATCGATGCCCTGGACATGGTGATCAACGTCGAACTGGCCCGTGACGCGGAGATTCACATCCACCGCGTCGGCCGCACCGGCCGGGCCGGCGAGAAAGGGATCGCGGTCAGCCTGGTGTCACCGTCCGAAGCGCATCGGGCGCGGGCGATCGAGGAGCTGCAGAAATCGCCGCTGCTGTGGGAGCAACTCGACAACCTCAAGTCCAAGGGCGGCGGCCCGTTGCTGCCGACCATGAGCACCCTGTGCATCGCCGCCGGGCGCAAGGACAAGGTGCGTCCGGGCGACATCCTCGGCGCCCTGACCGGCGATGCCGGTATTCCCGGCGCCCAGGTCGGCAAGATCGCCATCTTCGATTTCCAGGCCTACGTGGCGGTGGAGCGCGGTATCGCCAAGCAGGCCCTGCAACGCCTGAACAGCGGCAAGATCAAGGGCCGTTCGCTGCGCGTGCGGATTCTCTGATCCGCGTCCCACCCAATCCCCCACCAGCCAGAAATCGAGTGAGGACAGCGTTTTGCGCTCTACTGAAGTTGTGATCATCGGCGCCGGTGCCGCCGGCCTGATGTGTGCCTTTACCGCCGCCGCCCGTGGCCGCCAGGTGCTGCTGCTCGACCACGCCAACAAGGCCGGCAAGAAGATCCTGATGTCCGGCGGCGGACGCTGCAACTTCACCAACCTGTACACCGAGCCGGGCAACTTCCTCTCGCAGAACCCGCATTTCTGCAAGTCGGCGCTGGCCCGCTACACCCAGTGGGATTTCATCGCGATGGTGGCCAAGCATGGCGTGCCCTATCACGAGAAGAAGCTCGGCCAGCTGTTCTGCGACAACAAGTCCAGCGACATCCTCGGCATGCTCCTGGACGAATGCGAGCAGGCTGGCGTCAACCTGCACCTGGACACCTCGATCCAGCAGATCGAGAAACTGGAAAACGGCTACCTGCTGCAGACCAGCCTCGACCAGATCACCTGCCAGTCGCTGGTGATCGCCACCGGCGGGTTGTCGATTCCGACCCTCGGCGCCACCGGCTTCGGCTACCAGGTCGCCAGGCAATTCGGCCACCAGGTGTTACCGACCCGTGCAGGGCTGGTGCCCTTTACCATTACCGATCAACTCAAGGCGCTGTGCACGGAACTGTCGGGGACTTCGGTCGACTGCCTGGTGAGCTGCAACGACCAGGGCTTCCGGGAGAACATCCTGTTCACCCACCGCGGCCTCAGCGGCCCGGCGATCCTGCAGGTGTCCTCGTTCTGGCAACCCGGGGACACGGTGCACATCAACCTGCTGCCGGACCACGATGCGCTGCAGTGGCTGCAACAGCAGCAGGCCGAACGGCCCAACAGCGAGCTGAAAACCCTGCTGGGCGAAATCTTCACCAAGAAGATGGCCAATCTGCTGGCCGAACACTGGTTCGTGTCCAAGCCGATGAAGCAGTACACCCCGGCGGAACTGGCCGAGGTCGCGGGCAAGCTTGGCGACTGGCAGGTGATTCCGGCCGGAACCGAGGGTTATCGCACCGCCGAGGTCACGCTGGGTGGGGTCGATACCCGCGAGGTGTCGTCCAAGACCATGGAATCGCTGAAGAGCCCGGGGCTGTACTTCGTCGGTGAAGTGCTGGATGTCAGCGGCCATCTGGGCGGATTCAACTTCCAGTGGGCCTGGGCTTCGGGCTACGCAGCGGCACAGTTTGCCTGAAGCCTTTGCGCAAGCGCCGGGTTAGCGCGGGCTACCCGGGAACCGTACGACTGCCAAGCGTTCAATAGACACGCCCGGAACAAATTTTGCTTTGCTTCCATGTGGCGCCATTGTATCGCCACCCGTCTATACCCAACTACAGATCAACCGCTTGGCAGGCTCTCACACCTTCATGGCATCGACCTCGTTCAACCAGTCCCTGCGCCGCCTCTGGGCCCTGGACAAATTCAGCTATAGCGTCCGGGTGTTCATCGCCCTGACCGGCATCATGACCCTGTGCTGGGCACAGAACGAAATGAAGTTGCTGATCCCGTTGTTCCTCGGGGTCATCGCCTGCGCCCTGGCCGAAACCGACGACAGCTGGCAGGGCCGTCTCAACGCGCTGGCCGTGACCCTGGTGTGTTTCAGCGTCGCCGCCTTTTCGGTCGAGCTGCTGTTCCCCTATCCCTGGATATTCGTGATAGCCATGGCCCTGGCCGCCTTCGGCCTGACCATGCTCGGCGCATTGGGCGAGCGCTACGGCGCGATCGCCTCGGCGACCCTGATCCTCTCGGTCTACACCATGATCGGCGTGGACCAGCGCGGTGGCGAGGTCACCAACCTCTGGCACGAGCCCCTGCTGCTGGTCGCCGGCGCCGCCTGGTACGGCGTGCTCTCGGTCCTGTGGCAGGCGATGTTCTCCAACCAGCCGGTGCAACAAAGCCTGGCCAAGCTGTTTCGCGAGCTGGGCTACTACCTCAAGCTCAAGTCGTCGCTGTTCGAACCGATCCGCCAGATGGACGTGGAAGCCCGGCGCCTGGAGCTGGCCCGGCAGAACGGCCGGGTGGTCGCGGCGCTGAACACCGCCAAGGAAATCATCCTGCACCGGGTCGGCAACGGCCGACCGGGCTCGAAGGTCAGCCGCTACCTGAAGCTGTATTTCCTGGCCCAGGACATCCACGAACGCGCCAGCTCCTCGCACTACCCATACAACGCCCTGGCCGAAGCCTTCTTCCACAGCGACGTGCTGTTCCGTTGCCAGCGCCTGCTGCGCCAGCAAGGCAAGGCCTGCCGGGAGCTGGCGGCCTCGATCCAGTTGCGTCAGCCGTTCGTCTACGACGCCAGCTTCGCCGAAGCCCTGGGCGACCTGCACGCCTCGATGGAGCACCTGCGCATCCAGAGCAACCCGGCCTGGCGTGGCCTGCTGCGCTCGTTGCGGGCCCTGGCGGCGAACCTCAGCACCCTGGACCGCCTGCTCAGCGCCGCGAGCAACCCCGACAGTCTGGCCGACGCTACCGACAGCAGCCTGCTGGATCGGTCGCCACGCAATTTCAAGGACGTGCTGACGCGCCTGCGCACCCAGCTGACGCCGACCTCGCTGCTGTTCCGCCATGCCCTGCGCCTGCCGCTGGCGTTGAGCGTCGGCTACGGCATGGTGCACCTGGTGCACCCGTCCCAGGGCTATTGGATCATCCTCACCACCCTGTTCGTCTGCCAGCCGAACTACGGCGCCACGCGACGCAAGCTCGGCCAGCGGATCATCGGCACCGCCTTCGGCCTGACCGCCGCCTGGGCGTTGTTCGACCTGTTCCCCAGCCCGCTGATCCAGGCGTTCTTCACCATCGCCGCCGGCCTGGTGTTCTTCATCAACCGCACCACCCGCTACACCCTGGCAACGGCGGCCATGACCCTGATGGTGCTGTTCTGCTTCAACCAGGTGGGCGACGGCTACGGGCTGTTCCTGCCGCGCCTGCTCGATACCCTGCTGGGCAGCCTGATCGCCGGCCTGGCGGTATTCCTGTTCCTGCCGGACTGGCAGGGGCGGCGCCTGAACAAGGTGCTGGCCAATACCTTGAGCTGCAACAGCCTGTACCTGCGCCAGGTGATGCAGCAGTACGGCCAGGGCAAGAGCGACGACCTGGCCTACCGCCTGGCCCGCCGCAACGCCCACAACGCCGATGCGGCGCTGTCGACCACGTTGGCGAACATGCTGATGGAGCCGGGGCATTTCCGTAAGGAAGCCGACGTCGGCTTCCGCTTCCTGGTGCTGTCGCACACCCTGCTCAGCTACCTCTCCGGGCTCGGTGCGCATCGCGAGAACCAGTTGCCGGCGGAAGTCCGCGATCACCTGATCAATGGCGTCGGCGCGACGCTGGCCGCCAGCATCGACCAGATCGCCACGGGGCTGGCGAACAAGACCGCCATCGAGGTCCAGAGCGACGCCGAAGAAGCCTTGGCCAACGAGCTGGAGCAGATGCCGGAGGAAATCGATGAGATCCAGCGCCTGGTACAGACCCAGCTGGCGCTGATCTGCCGTCAACTGGGGCCACTGCGCACACTGGCCGCGCACCTGATCAAGGGCCCGGAAGAACAGCCCACGGTATAACGGCACCGCGAGCTTTGGCTTTTGATCTGCCAGCCCCGTTCCCAGCAGGCTGAGTGGAGGTTCTGTTTCGAGAGTCGCCCGGCAGGGATGCCGGGCGAGCCGTGGATGGCCCGTCACGGCGTGCTCTCGAAACAGAACCGGAGCGAAGGAACCCCTCGCGCAGCGAGGGGCCAATGGAGGGGCTAGACCTTTTGGTTCCTTTTGGGGCGTTTGCCAAAAGGAACTCGCCCGTAAAGGGCGAAACAGAGACATCAGCTAAACGCGCAAACGGATATACACACCGCCCAGAAATCACATTCCATGCAACTTGAGCAACCGCTGATAACTCCCATCCGCCTTCATCGCCGCAATCTCCCGATCGAACCCCGCCACGATCTGCGCATGTTGCGGATTCTGCAGACTGACCAGGATATGCAGCCCATTCTCGGATAGCGGCTTGGGCAGGAACTCCACCGCATCGCGCACTTCAGGCGGCTCCCGGCTGAGGTAGTAGCGCGCCACGAATTCATCCTCCAGCGTCAGCTTCACCCGCTCCGCCGCCAGCATGCGCACGGCCAGGGCAAAGTTGTGCACCGGCACCTTCTGCAGGCGCGGGTCCGACTCGAACTCGCTGGAATAGGCATAGTCGCGCACCACCGCAATCGGGTAGTCGTGCAGTTGCTGCAGGTTGTCGTAGGTGATCGGCGAACCCTTGTGCCGGAGGAACATCACCCGGTTCATCAGGTATTCGCTGGAAAACTGCCCCAGCAGGGTCCTGTCCTTGCTGTACCAGGCATTGACCAGGACATCGTAGCGCCCCTCACCCACGCCCTTGAGTGCCCGCGCCCAGGGCACCTGTTCGAACTCGCTGGCATAGCCGGCACGAGCCAGGGCCGTGCTGACGATGTCGGTCGCCAGGCCGCCATTGACCAGGCCCGCATCGGTGAACGGTGGCCAGGTATCGGCCACCAGCCGGAGTTTTTCCGCGGCCACGCCCTGTGCGAGCAACAACAATCCAAGCAAGGCAAAAGCTCGATGCAGTCGCGACATGCCAAAGATCCTTAGCGGGCGGGGCTGCCCTGCAGAATTGAAGCGAAGCAGAGAGGCTGGAAGAAAGCAACTGGCCATCTCCCTGTTCCTAACAGTAGCTCATTCGCATCCAGGCAAACGCCCTGTCGGGCAGATTACACAAACATGACGAAGCCGGGCAACGCGCCACGGGCGGCAACAGTGTTCACCCGGTTGGCGGCCTGGTACAAGCCGCTTAGTATCGATAACGGATATTCGAACAAGAGTGAGTGAAATGAGCATCGACTGGATCTGCAAGCACCACAGCGACAGTAAGAATGTACTGGCCAGTGTTCTCGTATGGTCTGACTCACACAGCGATAGACCGATGATGGATGATCTGGTCGTGAAGTGTCCCGCGTGGCCTGACCCACACTCCGATCGACCCTTGTGTCTTTCCCTGGACCTGTCGACCATCCGGGAACACTGCACGTCAAGGTGACCGCCTTGCCGATACATGTGACCCAAGAAGGGCCTGACGCCACGTCACTTTACTGTCTTGTCCAGGTGTCCGGTTGGAGCGGTTCAGTTCGTGCTCGGCGAATCGGAGCAACCAGCCATGCGCAACGTTAAAGTCAGCAGTGTTTCGAGACAGGTCGTAGGCGGTGTAGATACCCATAAAGATCTGCACGTCGCTGCAGTCGTAGATGAACAGGATCGTATCCTGGCCAGCGAGAGCTTTGCGACTACTCGTCAGGGCTACAAACAAATGCTGACGTGGATGTGCTCGTTTGGTGAGGTGGTGCGAGTGGGCATCGAGTGCACCGGCACGTACGGCGCAGGCCTATTACGTTACTTGGAACAAGCTGGAATCGCCGTCCTTGAAGTTACTGCACCTGATAAAAGTGACAGGCGCAAGCGGGGCAAAGATGACACCCTTGATGCTGGAAATGCCGCACATGCGGCCTTCGCTGGTATTCGTACCGTTACCCCAAAAAAACGAGACGGTATGGTCGAATCGTTACGCGTGCTCAAGGTGTGTCGGAAGACGGCCATACAGGCCAGGCGCATTACCTTGCAACTGATCCAGAACACTATCGTTAGTGCGCCTGATGAGCTACGTGAATCATTACGCACGTTGACCCGCATGCAACTGATTAGAACGCTGGCAGCATGGCGTCCAGATCTATCAAGCTATCGTCAAGTCGCGTCCGCCTACCGGATTGCCCTGAAGTCGCTGGGGCGGCGTTATCTCGAGCTGCATGACGAAATAGCGGACTTGGATGTGATGATTGCAGCCTTGGTTGACGATCTTGCACCAGAGTTGGTTTCCCGAAATGCCATTGGTTACGAGTCCGCTGCCCAGTTGCTACTGACGGCAGGCGACAACAGCGATCGTTTCCGCTCAGAGTCCAGCTTCGCGGCCTTATGTGGGGTTAGCCCAGTCCAGGCCTCTTCAGGGAAGGTCACCCGGCATCGCCTGAATCGAGGTGGTGATCGTGCCGCGAACAGTGCGCTGCATATCATCGCTATCGGACGGCTTCGGACAGACGCCCGAACGCAGGCTTATGTCAGTCGACGTCTCGCAGAGGGACATTCGAAGCTGGAAGCTATCCGCTGCCTAAAGCGCTACATCGCACGGGAGGTCTACAGCATTATCCAGAGGCGAAATAGCATCATCAACCAAAGCGCAGTATCCACTTGACACTTAGAAGGGCGTCCTGGGCAAGGAACAGTTGTACGCCATCCTGAAGTTGCGTACCGAAGTCTTCGTGGTCGAGCAGAACTGCCCCTACCAGGAAGTCGACGGCCGCGACCTCGAAGGTGACACCTGCCACCTGATGGGCTGGCGCGACGACCAGCTGGCGGCCTATCTGCGCCTGCTCGACCCGGTATCGCAGGGTGGCGACGTGGTGATCGGCCGGGTAGTCATCGCCCCCCAGGCCCGCGGGCTCGGCCTGGGGCACGAATTGATGGGCCAAGCCCTCGAACAGGCGGAAAAACACTGGCCCGGGGTGCCGATCTATCTGTCCGCCCAGGCGCACCTGCAGGGCTACTACGGCCGCTATGGCTTCGTCGCCATGGGCGAGGGGTACCTGGAAGACAACATCCCGCACATCGGCATGCGCAGGGGCTGAAGCGCCTCAGGGGTAGCCCAGCACCTGCCTGATCGACGCCAGGTTGCCCTCGATCCAGCGCTTGTCGATCGCGCCCCAGTCGTGGATCCGGTAGTTGCCGGCATGATTGCGGGCACCTTCCTGCTGTTCGAACTCACAGAGGATGTCCAGGTCGGCCAGTGCCACGATGGTGTCCTGCGCCGTACGCCGCGGCATGCCGGTCACCTCGGTCAGCGCCGGGACGTTGCTGGCCGCGCCGCTGTCGATCAGCCAGGCCACATACAGGCGACGATAGAAACTGCTCTTGGTCTTGCTGACATCCATCGGAAAATCCTTGTCGATCGATCAGTCGGCCACGGCGGCCTTGCCTTGCAGGTCCCGCCAGGTCAGGTAGACCCGCAGGTCGAATTCCAGCTGGTGGTACCCAGGCTGCATATACTCGCACAACTGGTAGAACGCCTTGTTGTGCTCGCTTTCCTTGAGATGCGCCAGTTCGTGCACCACGATCATGCGCAGAAACTCCGGCGCCGCCTCCCGGAACAGCGAGGCGATGCGGATTTCCTTCTTGGCCTTGAGCTTGCCGCCCTGCACGCGCGAGATCGCGGTGTGCAGGCCGAGGGCACGGTGGGTCAGGTCCAGGCGATTATCGAACAACACCTTGTCGATGGCCGGCGCATTGCGCAAGTGTTCCTGCTTCAGGTCCAGCACGTAGCCGTACAGCGCCTTGTCGCTCTGCACCGCATGCCGGCCGGGGTAACGCTGGGCCAGGTAGTCGCCCAGCCGGTCCTGGGCGATCATCTGGCGCACCTGCTCCTGCAGGGACGCGGGGTAGGCCTGGAGGTATTTCAGCACGGTCATGGCGGTTCGTTACAGGTCACGGGGAGGACCGCCAGTTTAGCGAAATCAGCCCGACAGTGCGCTCCAGTCGAAGGTCTTGTCGAACCCGGTGGCATCCCTGGCAATCAGCGGGCGAGCCACCAGGAAGCCCTGTACCAGCGGACAGCCGGCGGCCCGCAGCCACTGCGCCTGCTCCAGGGTTTCGACGCCCTCGGCAATCACCAGCAGGCCGAATTGCTGGCACAACTCGATCACGCTGCGCGCCAGCGCGGCGTCCCGGGGCGAATCGAGCAGCCGTGCGATCAGGTGACGGTCGAGCTTGAGGGTGTCCAGCTCAAGATCGCGCAGATGATTCAGCGAACAATGGCCGGAGCCGAAGTCATCCAGGGCCACCCGCACCCCCTGCGCGCGAATCCGCCGCAGTTGCTTGCGCGAGGCCTCGAAGTCCTGCATCAGCGCCGCCTCGGTGACTTCCACCTCCAACTGGCTGGGTCGCAGGTCATACCGCTCGATGACTTCCTGCAACTCGTCGACCAGGTTCGGCATGCAGAACTGCGTGGCACTCAGGCTCACGCTCAACACCAGTTCGTCAGCGAATACGCCGTTCCACTCATGCCGCTGGCTCGCCGCCTGGCGATAGATCCAGCTGCCCAGGCGACTGATCAGCCGCACCTCCTCCAGCAACGGCAGGAACAGCCCCGGCGGCACATCGCCGACGCTGGGGTGGTGCCAGCGCAGCAGCGCCTCGAAGCCGCGCAACTGACCATCCTGCAGGGACACCTGGGGCTGGTAGACCATCTTGAATTCCCGGCTCTCGATGGCCGAGCGCACGCTTTCCTCGAGCATCAGCCGGGACCGCGCACGACCGTTCATCTCATGGTCGTAGTAGCGATACTGCTGGCGACCGGCGCGCTTGGCCTCGTACATGGCAATGTCCGCCGCCCGCAGCAGGCCTTCCAGGTCGGCACCGCAATCGGGGTAGATGGCGATGCCGATGCTGACGCCCAGGGTCATGTCCATGCCATCGATCTGCTGGCGGATCGAGACACGCTCGATCAGTTTTTCCGCGACCTTCGCCGCCTGCTCGGGGCGCTCCAGCTCCAGCAGCGTGGTGAACTCGTCGCCGCCCATGCGCGCGAGGATATCGAAGGGTTTGAGACAGGCCTTCAATTGCTCGGAGACCCAGCGCAATACCCGGTCGCCGGCATCGTGCCCGAGGGAGTCGTTGACCCGCTTGAAGCCGTCGAGGTCCAGGTACATCAGTACCATCGACTTGTGGGTATGGTCGCTGCGCAGCAGGGTGTTTTCCGCCGTCTGGTAGAAACCCCGGCGGTTGAGCAGGCCGGTCAGCGGGTCGGTCACCGCCTGGAACTCCAGTTGCTGGTGCAGGTGGCGCACTACCGACATGTCGAGCACGGTCACCACCATGGCCTTCTGGTCGCTGGGCAGTGGCGCGAAGGACATCGCCACCGGCAGCGGCTCGCCGGCGCTGGTGCGTAACTGTGCGTCATGCAGCCGGTAGATCTCGCCCTTGCAGTAGCCCTCGTAGAACGGCGAGGCCCGCCACTCGGTAAAATTCGGTGTCTGCATGAAATGCAGGAACGGCATGCCGATCAGCATCTCCAGCGGTGCCGCGAGCAGGCGCGAGATCGCCGGGTTGGCGAAGCGGATGCTGCCGTCGTCGTTGAGCACCAGGATGCCTTCGGCGGCGTTGTCCAGCACCGAGGCATTGAAGGCCCGGGCCGCCTCCAGGTCGCGCGTCAGGCGCTGCAACGTACGCCGGTTGCGCTGCTGCTCGAGCAGCGCCTGGATCTTGGGTTTGAGGATGTCCGGGTTGAACGGCTTGAACAGATAGTCCACCGCACCGCTGGCATAGCCCTTGATCACGGCGTCCTGGGACTGCTCGTTCGCCGTGAGGAAAATGATCGGGGTCAGCCGGGTCCGCTGGCTGCCACGCATCAGTCGGGCGACTTCGAAGCCGTCCATGCCCGGCATCTGCACATCGAGCAGCACCAGGTCGATTTCATGTTCGAGCAGTAATGTCAGTGCCTCGATACCGGACGCCGCCGTCACCACCTGCCAGTCCTGCCGTTCCAGCAGGGCTCGCATGCTGATCAGGTTTTCAGGATAGTCGTCGACCACCAAAAGGACAGAACTGCTATCACCAGCCTTGAGTTGAGCGCAATCCATGCTGCATCTCTATAGGTTCAGGGGACTCCACCCATGTCAGACGGAACCGGACGTAATTACAAAAACAACTCTAGCCTGAGTTTGTGCAAAGCGTAGTAAGCATTACGCCATCATTTAACCCGGGCCCGCCTCTCCCGACTAACGGTTAATAGAAGCAATAGGCCAGCTTTTCTAATGGCACCTTGCCTATCCGACTAGCGGTCATTCGGGCAAACCACCGCCAGTCGGGCATCACGCATTTCGTCGGCGATTTGACGTCAACCGTTCGCCGCAAAAGCGTTAACAAACTATCTTCCAACCTTTATAAAGGGCGCGCAAAAGCGCGGGCCAAAGCGGTTTGCCCAGGATTTCCGGGCAGGCTTGCGCCTGCGCGAGTCTCCTGCTTTTCACGGAACAGATGATCATGATCGACCTGACGACCTGGAACCTCAGCGTCCCCGTCGGCACCCCGCCGGCGACCATCGACACCCCCAAGCTGGTACAAGGCTTCAAGGACCAATATTTCCATTCGGACACCGGCACCCTGTTCTTCTGGTCGCCGGTGACCGGCTCCAAGACCGAGAACGCCATCTACCCACGCAGCGAACTGCGCGAGACCTACCCCGACGGCCGCCTGCGCAACTGGCTGTATGGCGAGGCCAACAACTACCTGCGCGCGACCCTGGCGGTGAACCAGGTGCCGTCCTCGGGCAAGATCGTCATCGGCCAGATCCACGCCTACAACAGTACCCAGCCGATGCTCAAGGTCGAGTACCAGTACAAGGACAGCCGCAAGACCGGCATCATCGTGGTGAAAATCCGCAACCACCCGGACGACAAGGAAAGCCGCGTGATCCAGGTCGCCGACGATGTGCCGCTGGACAAGAGCTTCACCTACGTGATCCATCTCAGCCGTGGCGGCTACCTCAGCGTGCGTGCCGCCGACGCGGCGTGGAACACCCAGGTCAGCACCAGCTGGCATGACAAGCCGCTGTACTTCAAGGCGGGGGTCTATGTGCAGGACAACACCGGCTATACCAGCGAAGGTGGGATGGTGACCTTCTACAAGCTCGACATCGACCACGAGAAAGGTTGACGGCCCCGAATGCAGGGCGGGGCTGGAGAGCATGGCCGGTCGATCAGGGGTGGAACAGGGATGACTTGCGATAGCTGGCGATGGGATCGATCTGCTCGATCTCATCGAACTTCACGGTGTGGTACAAGCCGTTTTCCGCGCAGTAGATCAGCAACCGCGCACTCCAGTCGATACTGCACAGCTCGCCACGCTCACTGGCCAACGGCACGCCCGGGGCGCGTCGGGTCACGTTGATCTTCTGGCGGGTCTTGAAATACTTCAGACGGTTTGGATCGCTTTCTTCCTCTTCATTCATGGATATGGGCCTCACTGGCTGGATGAACCGCCAGCGTGGCGCATCGGCGCCTTGGCACACCACTGTCATAATTGACAGTCCGCTAGATCGATTCCTCATAGCGCCAAGCGCGTTCCCGTCTAGCGAAAGCTGAATGGCGCCCATGAAAAAACCCGTCTTGCGACGGGTTCCTTCAGAACGATCGGTCTTAGTTGACCTTGGCGTTCAGCTCGCCTTTCAGGTAGCGCTGGAACATGCCTTCCAGGGAGATCGGCTTGATCTTCGAGGCGTTGCCGGCGGTGCCGAAGGCTTCGTAGCGGGCGATGCACACGTCACGCATGGCAACCACGGTGGCACCGAGGAACTTGCGTGGGTCGAACTCGCTCGGGTTGGTAGCCATCAGGCGACGCATCGCACCGGTGGAGGCCAGGCGCAGGTCGGTGTCGATGTTGACCTTGCGCACGCCGTGCTTGATACCCTCGACGATTTCCTCGACCGGTACGCCGTAGGTTTCCTTGATGTCGCCACCGTACTGGTTGATGATCGCCAGCCACTCCTGCGGTACCGAGGAAGAGCCGTGCATCACCAGGTGGGTATTGGGGATGCGCTTGTGGATTTCCTTGATGCGGTCGATCGCCAGTACGTCACCGGTAGGCGGCTTGGTGAACTTGTAGGCACCGTGGCTGGTACCGATGGCGATGGCCAGGGCATCGACCTGGGTCTTCTTGACGAAGTCGGCTGCTTCTTCCGGATCGGTCAGCATCTGGCTGTGGTCCAGCACGCCTTCGGCGCCAATACCGTCTTCTTCACCGGCCATGCCGGTTTCCAGCGAACCCAGGCAGCCCAACTCGCCTTCCACGGAAACGCCACAGGCGTGGGCCATCGCCACGGTCTGCTGGGTCACGCGGACGTTGTACTCGTAGTCGGTCGGCGTCTTGCCGTCTTCGCCGAGGGAGCCATCCATCATCACCGAGCTGAAGCCCAGCTGGATCGAGCGCTGGCAGACGTCAGGGCTGGTACCGTGGTCCTGGTGCATGCACACCGGGATATGCGGGAACTCCTCGATGGCCGCCAGGATCAGGTGGCGCAGGAACGGTGCACCAGCGTATTTGCGGGCACCGGCCGAAGCCTGGACGATCACCGGGGAGTCAGTCTTGTCAGCGGCTTCCATGATGGCGCGCATCTGCTCAAGGTTGTTGACGTTGAAAGCTGGAACGCCGTAGCCGTATTCGGCTGCGTGGTCCAGCATCTGGCGCATGCTGATAAGTGCCATTGTGTATCTCTCTCCCGGACGAGGGTCGTTAATCGTGCAAGCCTGCCGTAGCGGCGGCCGCTATTCAAGTTATTGCCGATCAGGGCGCCTTGCAGGCCCGACCGATCAAATCGTTGGTGGCGACCCAGTAGACCAGGCCTTCCTCACCTTTTTTGTGAAACGCCAACATGTTGTCGCTATACAGCACGCCGCTGTCGACGGCACCGACTTCCGGCTTGAGGCGATACACCTGGTCGCCGCCGCCGAGGCGCACGTCCACCGCCTGCTGACTGCTGTCGGCATAACGCCAGAGCACTTCGGTCTGGCTGTCGCAGACCCAGCGGGTCCAATTGTCCGCCGAAGGTTTCGACGACGGCAGGTTGAAGGCGGCGCAGCCGCCGAGCAGTGCCAGTGAAGCGAGGGCGATAAAGCCTTTCATGCCGGTTCCTCGACTGGCGACCCAGGCCGCCAGTACTGCATGTAATGAATCAGACCCGCCAGGGACAACCCTGTTCCCGGGAATGCTCCCTTTCAATGATGAGCGCCGGCTCAGGCCTTGGCGCGGCTTTCCAGCACTTCCACGGCCGGCAGCACCTTGCCTTCGACGAACTCGAGGAAAGCACCACCACCGGTAGAAATGTAGGAGATATCCGCGGCAACGCCGTACTTGTCGATCGCCGCCAGGGTGTCACCGCCACCGGCGATGGAGAACGCGGCGCTTTCGGCGATGGCCTGGGCCAGGACCTTGGTGCCATTGCCGAACTGGTCGAATTCGAACACACCGACCGGGCCGTTCCACAGGATGGTCTGCGACGACTTCAGCAGCTCGGCGAATTGCGCGGCGGTCTGCGGGCCGATGTCGAGGATCATGTCGTCGGCAGCCACGTCGGCGATCAGCTTGACGGTAGCCGCGGCGCTCTCGGCGAACTCCTTGGCAACCACCACGTCCACTGGCAGCGGGACACTGACCTTGGCGGCGATGGCACGGGCGGTGTCCAGCAGGTCAGGCTCGTACAGCGACTTGCCGACCGGGTGGCCAGCAGCGGCCAGGAAGGTGTTGGCGATGCCACCGCCGACGATCAGCTGGTCGCAGATCTGGCTCAGGCTGTTGAGCACGTCGAGCTTGGTCGACACCTTGGAGCCGGCGACGATCGCCGCCATTGGCTTGGCCGGAGCGCCCAGGGCCTTGCCCAGTGCGTCCAGTTCGGCAGCCAGCAGCGGGCCAGCA
The DNA here is from genome assembly GCF_014268755.2 of Pseudomonas vanderleydeniana. NCBI lineage: Bacteria > Pseudomonadati > Pseudomonadota > Gammaproteobacteria > Pseudomonadales > Pseudomonadaceae > Pseudomonas > Pseudomonas vanderleydeniana. Next base: position 6,765,163 of record NZ_CP077093.1, read on the forward strand.
GCGGCGACCTTGGCGAACTTGGCCACGCCATGGGTCGAACCCTCGGCACGGTGCGCGGTACCGAAGGCGTCCATCACGAACACGTCGCACAGGGCGGCGTACTTCTGGGCCAGTTCGTCGGCGTTCTTTTTCTCGCCCTTGTTGAAGCGCACGTTCTCGAACAGCACGATGTCGCCGGCCTTGACGTCGACGCCGTCCAGGTAGTTGGCCACCAGCGGCACTTCACGACCCAGGGCCTTGCCCAGGTAGTCAGCCACCGGCTTCAGGCTGTTCTCGGCCGAGAACTCGCCCTCGGTCGGACGGCCCAGGTGCGAGCAGATCATGACTGCAGCGCCTTTTTCCAGGGCCAGCTTGATGGTCGGCAGCGAAGCCAGGATACGCGCATCGCTGGTGACAACACCGTCCTTGACGGGGACGTTGAGGTCTTCGCGGATCAGTACGCGCTTACCTTGCAGATCGAGGTCGGTCATCTTCAACACGGTCATGGGTCGCAATCTCTGGTTTACGGTTTTTGGTGGACAACGTTCAGGTAATGCCCTGCAACGTCGATCATACGGTTGGCAAAACCCCATTCGTTGTCGAACCAGGCCAGCACGTTGACCAGCCTGGGGCCGGACACGCGGGTCTGACTCGCATCGACAATCGCCGAATGGGGGTCATGGTTGAAGTCACAACTGGCGTGGGGCAGCTCGGTGTACGCGAGCAGCCCCTTGAGCGGGCCACAGGTGGCGGCTTCGCGCAGGATCCGGTTGACCTCCACGGCATCGGTGTCGCTGACGGTCTGCATCGTGATGTCGAGACAGGACACGTTCACGGTCGGCACCCGTACCGCTTTGGCCTGGATTCGGCCGGCAAGTTCCGGCAGCAGTCGTTCGATACCGCGGGCCAGGCCGGTGGACACCGGGATGATCGACTGGAAGGCCGAGCGCGTACGACGCAGATCCTCGGCGTGGTACGCGTCGATCACCGGCTGGTCGTTCATCGCCGAGTGGATGGTGGTGATCGACACGTGTTCCAGGCCGACCGCCTGGTCCAGCAGGCGCAGCAACGGTACGCTGCAGTTGGTGGTGCAGGAGGCGTTGGACACCAGCAGTTCGTCGCCGGTCAGGCAGTCCTGGTTGACGCCGTAGACGATGGTGGCGTCGACCGCCGCCTCGCTGGCCATCGGCTGGGAGAACAATACCCGCGGCGCCCCGGCCGCGAGGAAACGCTGACCGTCTTCGCGGGTGTGGTAGGCGCCGGAACATTCGAGCACCAGGTCGATGTCCAGGCCGGCCCAGTCGATGTCTTCCGGGTTGGCGCTGCGCAGGACCTTCACGCAGCGGCCATTGATATGCAGGCAATCGTCCTCGACCCGCACTTCGCCAGGGAAGCGGCCATGGGTGGAGTCGAAGCGTGTCAGGTATTCAAGACTGGCCATGTCGGCCAGGTCGTTGAGGGCGACGATTTCCAGCCCGGCCCGATCCCCTCGCTCGAACAGCGCACGCAGGACACAACGACCGATACGGCCATAGCCGTTGAGGGCAACTCTGTAGGGACGCGGTTGGGGCATGGGGATCTCGCCGAAGCTTGAACATCAAGAACCCATGCCGGGGCATGGGTTCTCTGAAAACGGGCCTGTCTGTGAGACTGGGAGATGGGCGGGGCCGAGTGTGCCGTCTTCGCGGGCAAGCCCTGCTCCTACAGTAGGGTGTCACGCATGAAGCCTGCGTACGACACACATCCTGTAGGAGCAGGGCTTGCCCGCGAAGAGGCCCACCCGGACAACCCACCCACCGCCGCTGTCAGTCTTCCAGCAGCTCTTCAGCCTGGCCCAGGATATTCTCCAGGGTGAAGCCGAACTCTTCGAACAGGGCTGCCGCCGGTGCCGACTCACCATAGGTGGTCATGCCGATGACACGGCCTTCCAGGCCCACGTACTTGTACCAGTAGTCGGCGTGAGCGGCCTCGATGGCAATACGCGCGCTGACTTCCAGCGGCAGGACGGCCTGCTTGTAGCTGGCGTCCTGGGCATCGAACAGGCTGGTGCAAGGCATCGAGACGACGCGGACCTTGCGGCCCTGCTCGGTCAGCTTGTCGAAGGCCTGAACGGCCAGGCCGACTTCCGAACCGGTGGCGATCAGGATCAGCTCAGGCTCGCCCGAGCAGTCCTTGAGGACATAGCCACCACGGCTGATGTTGTCGATCTGCGCGGCATCACGGACCTGATGCTGCAGGTTCTGACGCGAGAAGATCAGCGCCGAAGGACCGGCCTTGCGCTCGATTGCGTGCTTCCAGGCCACGGCGGATTCGACCGCGTCGGCTGGACGCCAGGTGTCGAGGTTCGGCGTGGTACGCAGGCTCGCCAGTTGCTCGATCGGCTGGTGGGTCGGACCGTCTTCGCCCAGACCAATGGAGTCGTGGGTGTAGACATGGATCACGCGCTGCTTCATCAGTGCCGACATGCGCACCGCGTTGCGGGCATATTCCATGAACATCAGGAAGGTCGCGCCGTAAGGCACCAGGCCGCCGTGCAGGGCGACACCGTTCATGATCGCGGTCATGCCGAACTCGCGCACGCCGTAGTACATGTAGTTGCCGCTGGCGTCTTCAGCGCTGACGCCCTTGCAACCTTTCCACAGGGTCAGGTTGGAACCGGCGAGGTCGGCCGAACCACCGAGGAACTCGGGCAGCAGCGGGCCGAAGGCGTTCAGCGCGTTCTGGCTGGCCTTGCGGCTGGCGATGGTTTCGCCCTTGGCCGCGACTTCGGCGATGTAGGCCGAGGCCTTTTCCGAGAAGTCGGCTGGCAGCTCGCCGCTCAGGCGACGCACCAGTTCGTTGGCTTCGGTCGGGAAGGCAGCGGAGTAGGCGGCGAAACGCTGGTCCCACTCGGCCTCGACGGCACGACCGGCTTCCTTGGCGTCCCACTCGGCGTAGATGTCGGCCGGGATTTCGAAGGGGCCGTGGTTCCACTTCAGCGCGGCACGGGTCAGGGCGATTTCCGCGTCACCCAGCGGAGCGCCGTGGCAATCTTCCTTGCCCTGCTTGTTCGGCGAACCGAAGCCGATGGTGGTCTTGCAGCAGATCAGGGTTGGCTGCTCGCTCTTGCGCGCGGTCTCGATGGCAGTCTTGATCTCTTCCGGATCGTGGCCGTCGACGTTGCGGATCACCTGCCAGTTGTAGGACTCGAAACGCTTCGGCGTGTCGTCGGTGAACCAGCCCTCGACTTCACCGTCGATGGAGATGCCATTGTCGTCGTAGAAGGCAATCAGCTTGCCCAGGCCCAGGGTACCGGCCAGGGACGCGACTTCATGGGAAATGCCTTCCATCATGCAGCCGTCACCCAGGAACACATAGGTGTGGTGGTCGACGATGTTGTGGCCAGGACGGTTGAACTGCGCACCCAGGACCTTCTCGGCCAGCGCGAAGCCGACGGCGTTGGCCAGACCCTGGCCGAGTGGGCCGGTGGTGGTTTCCACGCCTGGGGTGTAGCCGAACTCCGGGTGGCCCGGGGTACGGCTGTGCAGCTGGCGGAAGTTCTTCAGGTCGTCGATCGACAGGTCGTAGCCGGTCAGGTGCAGCAGCGAGTAGATCAGCATCGAGCCGTGGCCGTTGGACAGGACGAACCGGTCGCGGTCGGCGAAGGACGGGTTGCTCGGGTTGTGCTTCAGGTAGTCACGCCACAGTACTTCGGCAATATCCGCCATACCCATGGGGGCACCGGGATGGCCGCTGTTGGCTTTTTGCACGGCATCCATGCTGAGGGCACGAATGGCGTTGGCACGCTCACGACGGCTGGGCATCGCTGATCTCCTGGGATTTGATATTGAAACGAAACGGAAAAAAGGCGTGTATTTTCCCTCAGGGAGAGCCTTCGGGGCAATGACAGATAGTCGTTCGACCGCGTTTTTCCCACCGATAGTTGCGCATCGTGCTGATGAATCCTTTCCGCGCATCGCCTGTAGAGCAACGGAAAAACGCGAAAGTGCCATTTATGATGCAATATCAAAAGTTTTTGATATTGCCCTTGCGAGTCCCTGAAACGCTGACTAGACTGCTGGCCTTATGAACCTACCTGCGCCCGCCCTGCTTCACGATCGCTGCGACGAGCTGTCCGCCCTGTGCAAGGCCGGCGGTGATCCGTTGCGGCTCAACGTATTGCGGGCACTGGCCAACGACTCGTTCGGCGTACTGGAACTGGCGCAGATTTTCGCCATCGGCCAATCCGGCATGAGCCACCACCTCAAGGTGCTGGCCCAGGCCGGCCTGGTGGCGACCCGCCGGGAAGGCAACGCGATCTTCTACCGCCGGGCCCTGCCCCACACCGAATTGCCGGGTGGCAGGCTGCACGCCGCGCTGCTCGATGAGGTCGACGCTCTGCGGTTGCCGGTCGACGTGCAGGCACGCATCACCCAGGTCCATGGGCAACGAGCGGCTGCCAGCCAGGATTTCTTCGCCAAGGTCGCGGAAAAATTCCGTGCCCAGCAGGACCTGATCGCCGGCCTGCCACAGTACCGTGACAGCGTCCTGGCGCTGCTCGACAAGCTCAACTTCGCAGCCGACGCCACGGCCCTGGAAATCGGCCCCGGCGACGGCGGCTTCCTGCCCGAACTGGCGCGCCGCTTCGAGCAGGTCACGGCGCTGGACAACAGCCCGGCGATGCTCGAACTGGCACGCCAGCTGTGCGAGCGCGAGGCACTGACTAATGTCAGCCTGCAACTGGCCGATGCATTGCAGAACAACACTATCCAGGCCGACTGCGTGGTCCTGAACATGGTCCTGCACCATTTCGCCGCGCCAGCCGAAGCCCTGAAGCAGATGACCGGGCTGCTGCGGCCCGGCGGCAGCCTGCTGGTCACAGAGTTATGCAGCCACAACCAGAGCTGGGCCAGGGAGGCCTGCGGTGATCTCTGGCTGGGGTTCGAACAGGAAGACCTGGCCCGTTGGGCCACCGCTGCGGGGCTCGTCCCCGGGGACAGCCTCTATGTAGGCCTACGTAATGGTTTCCAGATCCAGGTTCGCCACTTTCAGCGACCGGCTGGTGCCACTCAACATCGGTAAACTCAGGAAAACCATCGACATGAGCGAATATTCCGTTTTCACCTCCGAGTCCGTGTCTGAAGGGCACCCGGACAAAATCGCCGACCAGATCTCCGATGCCGTACTGGACGCCATCATCGCCCAGGACAAGTTCGCCCGCGTCGCCTGCGAAACCCTGGTGAAGACCGGTGTGGCGATCATCGCTGGCGAAGTCACCACTTCGGCCTGGGTCGACCTGGAAGACATCGTCCGTAACGTGATCCTCGACATCGGCTACAACAGCTCCGACGTCGGCTTCGACGGCGCCACCTGCGGCGTGATGAACATCATCGGCAAGCAGTCGGTGGACATCGCCCAGGGCGTTGACCGCAGCAGGCCGGAAGACCAGGGCGCTGGCGACCAGGGCCTGATGTTCGGCTACGCCAGCAACGAAACCCCGGAGCTGATGCCAGCCCCGATCGCCTACTCGCACCAACTGGTCCAGCGCCAGGCCGAAGCCCGCAAGTCCGGCCTGCTGCCATGGCTGCGCCCGGATGCCAAGTCGCAGGTGACCTGCCGCTACGAAGGCGGCAAGGTGGTCGGCGTGGACGCCATCGTCCTGTCGACCCAGCACAACCCTGACGTGTCCTACAAGGACCTGCGCGAAGGCGTGATGGAGCTGATCGTCAAGCACGTGATCCCGGCCAACCTGCTGACCAAGGACACCCAGTTCCACATCAACCCGACCGGCAACTTCATCATCGGTGGCCCGGTGGGCGACTGCGGCCTGACCGGCCGCAAGATCATCGTCGACAGCTACGGCGGCATGGCCCGTCACGGCGGTGGCGCCTTCTCCGGCAAGGACCCGTCCAAGGTTGACCGTTCGGCTGCCTACGCCGGTCGCTACGTGGCCAAGAACATCGTCGCCGCCGGCCTGGCCGATCGTTGCGAAATCCAGGTGTCCTACGCCATCGGCGTGGCCCAGCCCACCTCGATTTCGCTGAACACCTTCGGTACCGGCAAGATCAGCGACGAGAAGATCATCAAGCTGGTCCGCGAGATCTTCGACCTGCGTCCATACGCCATCACCACCATGCTCGACCTGCTGCACCCGATGTACCAGGACACCGCTGCCTATGGTCACTTCGGTCGTACCCCGGAGCAGAAGACCGTCGGTGACGACACCTTCACCACCTTCACCTGGGAAAAAACCGACCGCATCGACGCCCTGCGAGCCGCTGCCGGCCTGTAATTTGTCGGTTGTGTCACAAAAGCCCTTCATGGTTCGCCCTGAAGGGCTTTTTCATGACCACCGGTCATTCCCTGTACAAACCTGTTTCCCTATATTTCGCGAACTCGAACCTGTTTCTCCCCTGGATATTGCACGGCGCCTGTTCGAGAACCTTCCTGATGCGTCGGCAATCGAACATTGAGGTTTGCCATGCGTATTTCCGCTTTCGCGCCCACCGCGATCCTGCTCGGCCTGTTCACCCTTCCCGCACAAGCCGCCGACCTGAGCGCGCTCACCAACCTGGCGACACAGCTCGGTGGCGGCTCCACGACACAAGCCACCGGTACGACGGCCGACGCCGGCAGTTGCAATCCCAAGCAGGTGCAGGACCTGCAGAAACAGATCTATGCCGCCAAGATCAAGGGCGACACCGTCAAGGCCAACGGCCTGCAAATGGCCGTGGATCATATCAACGCCAGTTGCAACGGCGTGGCCAGTACCCAGCAGCCCATCACCAACAGTGCGGCGCCCCAGGACCCGAAAGCCCAGGCTATCGAAGCCGGCGTCAAGGCGTTGGGCGGTCTCTTCAAGTAGGCCGACACATGCGGTAAGAAAGCCCCGCGCCGGCGGGGCTTTTCAATGCCGGGACTGATCTAGGCTTGGCTTTTCAGTCGAGCAAGGATGCTCCGGCATGCGTCTCTTCCATGCTTTCGTCTTTTTCATCGGGTGCTGCACCGCCCAGGCCGCCCCGTGCCCGGATTGGTCGACAACGCGCGCCCTGCGCGAGGTCGAGGCCCTGCGGCAACAGATTGCCCGGTGGGATGAGCGCTATCACCAGCAGGGAATCTCTTCGGTTGCCGACGAACTCTACGACCAATCCCGCCAGACCCTGCAACACTGGCGCAGCTGTTTTACTCCCGGCGTCGAGCATCAGGACAACCCATTGCGCAAAGCCCGCGGGTCGGTGCCCCATCCGGTTGCCCACACCGGGCTGGACAAGCTGCCGGACGAACAGGCGGTACGGGACTGGATCAGCACACGCCGGGACTTGTGGGTCCAACCCAAGGTCGATGGCGTGGCCGTCACGCTTGTCTACCGAAAAGGGCAATTGCAACAAGCCATCAGCCGCGGTGATGGTCTCAGGGGCCAGGACTGGACGGACCGGGCCCACAGGATCGCGGCCATTCCCGCCCAACTGCCGCAACCGCTCGACCTGGTGCTGCAAGGCGAGTTGTACTGGCGCCTGGCCAACCACGTACAGGCCGAGCATGGCGGCCTGAACGCGCGCGGCAGGATTGCCGGCCTGATGGCCCGGCACCACTTGCCAGCCGATGAGGCCAACGGCATCGGCCTGTTCGTCTGGGACTGGCCCGAGGGCCCGGCGACCCCGCTTGAACGCCTGCAGGCGCTGAGTGATTTGGGCTTCCCCGACAGTGCGACCTACAGCCAGCCGATCAACGGTTTTGCCGAGGCCCGACAGTGGCGCGAGCACTGGTTCCGCGGCCCCTTGCCTTTCGCCAGCGATGGTGTTGTCCTGCGCCAGGGTCGTCGCCCCCTCGCCTCGCGCTGGCAGGCCAGGCCACCGCATTGGGGCGTAGCCTGGAAATACCCGTACAGCCAGGCCCTGGCCCACGTACGCAAGGTCAGTTTCAAGATCGGTCGTACTGGGCGGATCACGCCCATGCTCGACTTGCTCCCGGTGCGCCTCGATGATCGACAGGTCAGGCGAGTCAGCGCAGGCTCGCTCCAACGTTGGCGCGAACTCGACATCCGGCCCGGCGACCAGGTGGCCATCAGTCTGGCCGGCCTGACCATCCCACGACTGGACGAAGTGGTCTGGCGCAGCATCGAACGCGAACCGCTCGACATCCCCACCCCGGAGAACTTTCATGCATTGAGCTGCTGGCGCTACAGCCCCGATTGCGAGAGCCAGTTTCTCGCCCGGCTGACCTGGCTGAGCGGCAGGCAGGGGCTGGCGTTGCCGGGATTGGGGCGTGGCACCTGGGAAAAGCTGGTCCGCGCAGGGCATCTGGAGCAATTACTCGATTGGCTGACCCTCGATGCCCGCGAGCTTGCTACCATTGCCGGCCTGGGACCGCACGGTATCCGGCAGTTGCTGGATAACGCGCAACTGGCCCGGCAGCGCCCCTTCGGGCATTGGCTGAAGGCACTGGGAGCGCCGGCAATCACCGGCCTCAGGCTGGAGCCCCCCTGGCAATCACTGGCCAATCGAAGCGTCGGGGACTGGCAAGCCGAACCCGGGATCGGCCCCGAGCGGGCCGCGCAGTTGAGCGCCTTCTTCCAGGCCCCTCAGGTAAAGGCCCTGGCGGAATCATTACGTGTCGCCGGGGTCGATGGGTTCTGAGGAAAAAGCACCAAACCGAACCGGAATATTCATACAACCGGACCGGCTTTTATTTGTTCATTGTCACTTTTCAGTCTTTTCAGCACGGAGCCTTTCATGAAATTTCCCTCTTCACTGGTGCTTATCACCCTGTGCACCGTCATGGCCGCCCCGCTCCTGGCCGCCGAGGAACAACCCGAACTGACCGGCTGCGCCGCCAAGCGCCAGGCCATCAGCACCCAGCTCGACGTTGCCAGGAGCCAGGGCAACAGCGAACAGCAGGCCGGCCTGGAGAAGGCCCTGGACGAAGTCACCACCCACTGTACCGACGCCTCGCTGAAGAAAGAGCGAGAGAACAAGGTGCTCGACGCCAGACACGAAGTCAGCCGGCGCCAGGCCGATCTCGACAAGGCGATGAAGAAGGGCGACGCGGAGAAGATCAACAAGCGCAAGGACAAGCTGGCCGAGTCCCGCAAGGCGCTGCAGGAGGCCCTGGACGAGCTGGACAAGTAGCGCAGCCCGCCCCCTGTAGCCTACTCAGTGATCGCGAAACTCCTTATGGCAGGCATCACAGGCGTCCTCGACCCGCTCCACCGCCGGCCTGAGCAGGCTGGCCTGGTAGGGCTGGACCTTGCTGGCCACCAGCAGTTCGCCAGTGGCGCTCTCCAGCGAACGCGCCAGTTCCTGGAAACGCGCCTGCTTTTGCCAGACATCGGCCTTGGCGCTGGTATGCTCCGTTTCCTTGACTTGCGGGAAGTGTTTCCACGGCTCATGGGACAAGGTATCGAGCTTGATGGTCCCCTCGGCAAAACGCGGACCGTCGAACGGGATCCGGCCACGCAGCATGCCACCCAGATCCTCGCTGGTCTTGAGCATCTGCTTGAAAATGGCCTTGCGCTGGCCCAGTGGCGAGTTCGGATCGATACCGCCACAGGCGGCGAGGCTCAGGCCGGCCAGCAATACAACGAAAATTTTCTTGATAGTCATGATGGCATCAGGTCACGGGAGACGGCGGCCAGTATCCTCGCCTGAAGATCAAAGACCAATAGGCCAGGCCGCCAATACCCTCACTAAATGAATGGATTACCTGAACAATGACTGAACAGGTAGTCATCCAAGGAATATGCCGGTTCATGAACACCACCTATAAACGCCTGGGCTGGAGCCTGCTCGCCCTGGCCCTGCTCGCAGGCTGCAATGGCAAGGACAACCAGCCGCACGTGCCGGTGACCACCTACGTCAAGGCCGACTGGCAAGCCTTGCCGAACGTTTCCGACACCGACCTGCAGGCCGGCTTCGCCTCGTGGCGCAGCGCCTGCGCCCGCTTGAAGAACGATGCCATCTGGGCGACCACCTGCTCCGCTGCGAGCAACGTGCCCGCCACGCCCACGGCCATTCGTGCCTTCCTCCAGCAGAATCTTGAGGTCTATGGGCTGCGCTCGGCCCAGAACAGCGCCGATGGCTTGATCACCGGCTACTACGAACCGGTCTACCCCGGCAGCCTGGCCCGTACGGACAAGGCCACGGTGCCGGTCTACGGCGTACCGGACGACCTGATCATCGTCCAACTGGACAGCCTGTACCCGGAACTCAAGGGCAAGCGCCTGCGTGGGCGCCTGGAGGGCCGGGTCGTCAAACCCTATGACGACGCCGCGCTGATCGCCACCCAGGGCGTCAAGGCGCCGGTGCTGGCCTGGCTGACCGACCCGATGGACCTGCAGTTCCTGCAGATCCAGGGCTCGGGCCGAATTCGCCTGGACGACGGTCGGCAGGTACGGATCGGCTATGCCGACCAGAACGGCCATCCCTATCGCGCCATTGGCCGCTGGCTGGTGGATCAGGGCGAGTTGAAGAAGGAGGACGTGACCATGGGCACCATCGGTGCCTGGGCCAAGGCGCATCCGACGCGCATCCCGGAATTGCTGGGCAGCAATCCGAGCTACGTGTTCTTCGCCCGCAACCCCGACAGCAACGAAGGGCCGCGCGGCTCGCTGAACGTGCCGCTGACCGCCGGCTACAGCGTGGCGGTGGACCGCAAGGTGATTCCGCTGGGCAGCCTGCTGTGGCTGTCGACGACCCGCCCGGATGGCACGCCGCTGGTGCGGCCGGTGGCGGCGCAGGACACCGGCGGAGCGATTGCCGGTGAGGTCCGGGCGGACCTGTTCTGGGGTACCGGCGATGCCGCCGGGCAATTGGCAGGCGATATGAAGCAGAAGGGCAATATCTGGATGCTGTGGCCCAAGGGCATGGCGTTGCCGCAGGTACCGCAGACCGGTAGCTGATAGTTTCGCAAGGTTTGAGGGCGTATTCGCGGGCAGCCCCTGCTCCTGCAGTGATAGGCAAGGCACTGCCTGGCAGGAACAGGGCTTGCCCGCGAAAAGGCCCGCGCCGACAACACGCCCCGCTACCTGCGCAAAACCTCAGATCGATACGAAGAAGAAACTCGCGATCAACGCCATCCCCACCGCCCACACCAGCGAACGCAGCATCGCCCAGTCGGCCAGGTAGCAGATGATGTACAGCAGGCGGCTGGTGATGAAGAGCACCGCCAGTACGTTGATCGTCACCAGCGAGGCATGCCCCACCAGGTGCGCGATGATCACCGCCGCGGCAAAGGCCGGAGTCACCTCGAAACTGTTCAGTTGCGCCGAATGCGCCCGCTTGGCGAACCCATCGAGGGTTTCCAGGAAAGCCCGTGGGTCATGGTTCTGCCGGGGCCCGAACTTGCCGCCACTGAACTTGGCAATACCGGTGCACAGGTACGGCAGGAAGATCGCGATCAATACACACCAGAGTGCTGGAGTCATGACAAGGTCCTTGTTCTTGGAGTTTTATGAACATGCCGACCGGTCGAACCGGTCACGACGCCCACAACACTAGCGCATCCAGTGCGCAATGAGACAAAAACGTTCATATTCTGACAAGCGAATCCGGACCACGCACCAACTGGACACCCAGGAAGACCAACCAGTCATTTTCCGGGCGACTCCTGATCCTTTGGCGCCCCACTTTCACTGCGGATCTGCGCATGACTGATCAGGGCAAAGATGAAGCTGCCACCCATGATGTTGCCAGCCAGCGTCGGCCCGGCGAAATGCACCCAGAACTCACGCCATGACAGTTCCCCGGCGAATACCAGGTACGAGACCTCGGCCGATCCGGCCACGATATGGGTGAAATCCCCCAGCGCCATGAGGTAGGTGATCAGGATGATGATCCACATTTTCGCGCTTTCCATGGACGGGATCATCCAGACCATGGTGGCGATCATCCAGCCGGACACGATGCCCTTGGCGAACATCTGCGAGGGCTCGTGCTCCATGACCTTGCGGCCGATCTCCAGAAAGGCCAGGTCGGTCCTGCTGTCGAAAATCGGCAGGTGCAGCATCACATAGGCCACCAGCAACGTGCCGCAGAGATTGCCCGCCAGTACCACACCCCACAATCGCAGCAGGCGCCCGAGATTGCCCAGGGTCGGGTGGCTCATGAGCGGCAACACGGCTGTCAGGGTGTTTTCGGTGAACAGTTGCTGGCGCGCGAGTATCACGGCGAGGAAACCCGCGCAGTAACCAAAACTGGCGATCACCTTGAACCCCTCGCCGTCCGGCAGCCGGGAGTTGAGCAGCCCCATCGCCATCAGCGACAGGCCCATGGTCAGGCCGGCCGCCAGTGCCGACCAGCCCAGCGCGGCAACGCTGCGCTCAAGCTCCTGGTCGCCCTGCAGGCGGATGATTTCGTGCAGTACCGCCGCCCGTGGCGGCTGGTTGCGCGTGACGTCCTGGCGCTCTTCCGGCGACAGGTCGGGGGTCTTGCCGTGTTTTTGCGTATCCATCGAGCGCCTGAACCCTGGGTGTGCCTGAAAAGTGGGACACCACGGGTTCACAGCTGTTCCGTATCGTCGCGGGTCAGATCGGGCTGATCCCGTCTTCCTTGAACTGGTCCTTCACGTACTTGATCTCGGTCCGCCCGTGGGGCGCTGGCAGGCCGTCCTCGCCCAGGTTGACGAAGACCATCTTCTCCACCGTGAGGATGCTCTTGCGGGTGATCTTGTTGCGCACTTCGCAGGTCAGGGTGATCGAGGTACGACCGAACTCGGTGGCGGTGATACCCAGCTCGATGATGTCGCCCTGGCGCGAGGCGCTGACGAAGTTGATCTCGGAAATGTACTTGGTCACCACCCGCTGGTTGCCCAACTGGACGATGGCGTAGATAGCCGCTTCCTCGTCGATCCAGCGCAGCAGGCTGCCGCCGAACAGGGTGCCGTTGGGGTTGAGGTCCTCGGGTTTTACCCATTTGCGGGTGTGGAAATTCATGCTCGCTCCTGACCGTCTTGCCATTGATGCCCAGCATGATGGCAGACCGTACGGTCAAGCTCCATGAGCACTCGACTATGGTCGTCATGAGCATTCTTCATCGAACCGACAGAAACCCTTGGGAAGTCCACGACAGGCCGCTATACTCAGCCCCGTTCAAAACGGTCATCTTCCCTTGATACCGTTTTCCCGCCACCTGTCCGAGGGGCGCTGCAGCAGGTTCGACCTGTCAGGCTCGGATGGGGCGTTCTCCGGTCGTGATGATGCGCCCGGATACTAAACGCACAACGGCGCCCATTCGCACACTACGAATGGAGGCTCTTCATGAGCGCTGTCAACACGCCTGCCGATTTCACCGATTACAAAGTCGCCGACATGTCCCTGGCTGCCTGGGGCCGTCGCGAAATCATCATCGCCGAATCGGAAATGCCCGCCCTGATGGGTCTGCGCCGCAAGTACCTGGCCGAGCAACCGCTCAAGGGCGCCAAGATCCTGGGCTGCATCCACATGACCATCCAGACCGCCGTGCTGATCGAAACCCTGGTTGCCCTGGGTGCCGAAGTCCGCTGGTCGTCCTGCAACATTTTCTCCACCCAGGACCAGGCCGCTGCCGCCATCGCCGCTGCCGGCATCCCGGTCTTCGCCTGGAAAGGTGAAACCGAGCAGGAATACGAGTGGTGCCTGGAGCAGACCATCCTCAAGGATGGCGCGCCATGGGATACCAACATGATCCTGGACGACGGTGGCGACCTGACCGAGCTGCTGCACAAGAAATATGCAGCCGTGCTGGAAAAAGTCCACGGCGTCACCGAAGAAACCACCACCGGCGTACACCGCCTGCTGGACATGCTGGCCAAGGGCGAGCTGAAGATCCCGGCCATCAACGTCAACGACTCGGTCACCAAGAGCAAGAACGACAACAAGTACGGCTGCCGTCACAGCCTGAACGACGCGATCAAGCGTGGTACCGACCACCTGCTGTCCGGCAAGCAGGCCCTGGTGATCGGCTACGGTGACGTGGGCAAGGGTTCGGCCCAGTCCCTGCGTCAGGAAGGCATGATCGTCAAGGTCACCGAAGTCGACCCGATCTGCGCCATGCAGGCCTGCATGGACGGTTTCGAAGTGGTCTCGCCGTTCATCGGCGGTATCAACAACGGCACCGAAGCCAGCATCGACAAGGCCCTGCTGGGCAAGATCGACCTGATCGTCACCACCACCGGTAACGTCAACGTCTGCGATGCGAACATGCTCAAGGCCCTGAAGAAGCGCGCCGTAGTCTGCAACATCGGCCACTTCGACAACGAGATCGACACCGCCTTCATGCGCAAGAACTGGGCATGGGAAGAGGTCAAGCCACAGGTGCACAAGATCCACCGTACCGGCCACGGCGATTTCGATCCACAGAACGACGACTACCTGATCCTGCTGGCCGAAGGCCGCCTGGTGAACCTGGGCAACGCCACCGGTCACCCAAGCCGCATCATGGACGGCTCGTTCGCCAACCAGGTACTGGCACAGATCTTCCTGTTCGGCCAGAAGTACGCCGACCTGTCGCCAGCCCAGAAAGCCGAGCGCCTGACCGTTGAAGTACTGCCGAAGAAACTCGACGAAGAAGTGGCCCTGGAAATGGTCCGCGGCTTCGGCGGCGTAGTGACCCAACTGACCAAGACCCAGGCCGACTACATCGGCGTGAGCGTCGAAGGCCCGTTCAAGCCGCACGCCTACCGCTACTGATCGATCCGGCAGCCGCTCCCCCGGGAGCGGATCTGCCGCCTGGATCGCCATCAAGCGGATCGCCGCCCGGCCGGCCCCCGAGGGCCGGCTTTCGGTTTTCGAGTTTCCAAGGATCCGACCATGTCTCAAGATCGTCGCTACAGCTTCGAGTTCTTCCCGACCAAGACCGATGCTGGGCATGAAAAGCTGCTGGCCACTGCCCGTCAGTTGGCCAGCCATAATCCCGACTTCTTCTCCTGCACCTACGGTGCGGGTGGCTCGACCCGCGACCGCACGCTCAACACCGTGCTGCAGCTCGAGAGCGAAGTGAAGATTCCTTCCGCCCCGCACCTGTCCTGCGTGGGCGACAGCAAGGACGACCTGCGCGGCCTGCTGAATCAGTACAAGGACGCCGGCATCAAGCGTATCGTCGCCCTGCGCGGCGACCTGCCATCCGGCATGGGCATGGCCAGTGGCGAACTACGCCACGCCAATGACCTGGTCAGCTTCATCCGCGAAGAGACCGGCAGCCACTTCCACATCGAAGTCGCCGCCTACCCGGAAATGCACCCACAGGCGCGCAATTTCGAAGACGACATCCAGCACTTCGTGCGCAAGGCCAACGCCGGTGCCGACAGCGCGATCACCCAGTACTTCTTCAACGCCGACAGCTACTTCTATTTCGTCGACCGCGTTCGAGCGATGGGCGTGAACATCCCGATCGTGCCGGGCATCATGCCGATCACCAACTACAGCAAGCTGGCGCGTTTTTCCGACGCTTGCGGCGCAGAGATCCCACGCTGGATCCGCAAGCAGCTGGAAGCCTATGGCGATGACAGCCAGAGCATTCAGGCATTTGGCGAGCAGGTGGTCACCGAGATGTGCGAACGCCTGCTGCAAGGTGGCGCCCCGGGGCTGCATTTCTATACTCTGAACCTGGCCGAACCAAGCCTGGCGGTGTGGAACAACCTCAAGCTGCCACGTTGATCCGATCACGATTCAGAAAAGGCCTTGGAGACCCCAAGGCCTTTTTACTGTCCCAAATACTTCATGGAAGACCCAAGCCCGATGTCCAGCGCTCCCTCAACTAATACTCCACAACTGGTCTACCTGGTGTTCGGGGCCCACACCTATCACCAGGAGGCGATCTTCAGTATCTGCAGCGCGCTGGCAGGCCTCAGGGAGACACCCGGCGAGGCGCTCGACATCCAGGTGTTCACCGACGATCCACAACCTTATCGGCAGTTGCCGATACATGTCCATCTTCTGGATGCCGCCACTCGCGCGCAGTGGAGCGCCCCCCACGGCTACCACTTCCGCACCAAGCACGTCCTGCTACGCAAGGTGCTGGAGCAGCATGAACAGGCTCTGCTGATCGACACCGATACCTTCTTTCATGTCTCACCGCTGGAACTGTTTCGCCGGGTCCAGCCCGGTGTATTGCTGTGCAACGCATTCGGTCTGCACTATGGCGCCAACAGGGAATCAGGCCTGTACCAGGCACTGGCACCGCTGTTACTGGAAAGAAGCCTCGCCGACGACCAGATGCCCCTGCTCAACTCCGGTGTGATTGGCCTGATGCGCAGCGACGCTGAAGTGCTCGACCAGTCGATCCAGCTGATGGATGAACTGTTCCCACAGGCCAATGGCGCCTATACCCTTGAGGAGTTCTGCTTGTCGGTGGCGGCCTACCGCAACCGTGAAGTACGCGAGTGTCCCGACCTGATTCACCATTACTGGAGCCGCAAGCAGCTGTTCCGGGCGAAAATCCAGGCCTGGCTGAAAAAACATGGGGACGCTCCTACCAGTCAGGCAGCACTGGACGATACGGCCCTGGTGACGGCAACCCTGCCTCGCCCCCCCGCCCTGCAACGCATGGCCTACAAGCTGGTAACGCTGGCGCTGCCAAGAAATCAACGTCAGTTCATGCGTGAGATCCTGTACGGTTGCTACCGGCACACCAACGAATTCGACCAGGCCTGCTCGCCGGTCTGGTGGGACAAGGCCCGTGAAAACGCCCAGAGTCGCCAAAAGGAACACCTCGATGCTCACCAGTTGGAACACTGGTTCAACCATCCGATAATCCGCCTGGTATTGGGAACGCGACGTGACGCCATCTACCAGCACCTGATCCGGAAAACCTGAGTATTTTCCCGGGCCAGAGCGCTCACAAGGCTCTGGCTATTTCCCGCGTCCCCATCGTACTCTCTGGCAATGCCCGTCATTGCCCAGCTTCTGACCGCTATTCTCCTCGCCTGCCTGAGCCTGACGGCCCGGGGCGAGCGACTACGCATCGTCACCGAGCCCTGGGCACCCTATGTCTATGAGGAAAACGGGCAGGCCAAGGGACTGGACTACGAGACCACGGCGATCGTCTTCCAGCGCCTGGGCATCGAGGTGGAATGGCAGTTCCTGCCCTGGAAACGCTGCCTGGCGATGCTGGAACAGGGCCAGGCCGACGGGGCCCTGGACATCTTTCACAGCAGCAAGCGCGACGACAACCTGCTGTACCCCGGCGAACCCCTGTCCGAAGTGGAGTTCGTGCTCTTCTATGCCAAGGCGCATCCGCACCCGTTCAACAGCCTGGATGACCTCAGGGGACTGACCATCGGCGTCTCTCCCGGCTACCTGTACAGCCCGGAGTTCAACGAGTCACGCCTGTTCAAGCGCGAACCGGCGCCCAGCCACGAGTCCAACTTCGGCAAGCTGGCGCTGGGCCGCGTCGACCTGGTGATCACCGACCGCCGCGTCGGCCAGCATGTGCTCCAGGCGTTGAACCTGCAGGATCAGATCGTACAGGCCCCGACCGTGATCAGCCGCAACCAGCAATACCTGGCCCTGCGCCGCAACGCCGGCATGGACCTGCTGATGCAACGCTTCAATGCCGAACTCAAGCGTTTCAAGCGCGAACCGGCCTATGCCGAGCTCAACGCCCGCTACACCGGCGTCGCCGTGTCCCGAAAAAAGCAGTGAACCGTTGAGCAGCAGGAAAGCAGCACAGGCCGATTGCTCTGTTATACTCCGGCGTTCCCGCCAGGCTTACGCCCGGACGCTCGACCTTGCATCAGGTATTCCGACACAGTGACCTGCGCCGCCCAAGAGCCAGCGCGCGCCGTGCGTAGAGCCTCAAGATCCAGCATTACCGGACGGGATTGCGTCCTTCAGGAGCGAATGAAAAACCGCCGCACACGCTGCCGGCCGTCTTCGTTCAGCCCCCAGACGCCATTCACGCCAGGCAAGATTCCCATCGGGCTTTGCCCTAACTGAACAGGATTACTCATGTCCTTTGCTTCCCTCGGTCTCTCCGAGGCTTTGGTCGGCGCCATCGAGGCTGCCGGCTATACCGAGCCTACTCCGGTGCAACAGCGGGCCATTCCCGCCGTGTTGCAAGGTCGCGACCTGATGGTTGCGGCACAGACAGGTACTGGTAAAACCGGCGGTTTCGCCCTCCCGATTCTGGAGCGGTTGTTCCCCAACGGTCACCCGGACAAATCCCAGCGTCACGGCCCGCGCCAACCACGCGTTCTGGTCCTGACCCCGACCCGCGAACTGGCCGCCCAGGTGCACGACAGCTTCAAGCTCTATGCCCGCGACCTGAAGTTCGTCAGCGCCTGCATCTTCGGCGGTGTCGGCATGAACCCGCAGATCCAGGCCATGGCCCGTGGCGTCGACGTGCTCGTCGCTTGCCCGGGACGCCTGCTGGACCTGGCCGGACAAGGCAGCGTCGACCTCTCCCACGTGGAAATCCTCGTGCTGGACGAAGCCGACCGCATGCTCGACATGGGCTTCGTCCATGATGTGAAGAAAGTCCTCGCACGGCTGCCGGCCAAGCGGCAGAACCTGCTGTTCTCGGCGACCTTCTCCAAGGACATCACGGACCTGGCCAGCAAGCTGCTGCACAACCCGGAGCGCATCGAGGTCACGCCGCCGAACACCACGGTCGAGCGTATCGAGCAGCGTGTGTTCCGCCTGGCGGCCAGCCACAAGCGTGCCCTGCTGGCCCACCTGATCACCACTGGCGCCTGGGAACAGGTGCTGGTGTTCACCCGCACCAAGCACGGCGCCAACCGCCTGGCCGAGTACCTGGACAAGCACGGCCTGAGCGCTGCGGCGATCCACGGCAACAAGAGCCAGAACGCCCGCACCAAGGCCCTGGCCGACTTCAAGGCCGGCGAAATCCGTATCCTGGTCGCCACCGATATCGCGGCCCGCGGCCTGGACATCGACCAACTGCCGCACGTGGTCAACTTCGAACTGCCGAACGTCGATGAAGACTACGTGCACCGTATCGGCCGTACCGGCCGTGCCGGTCGTTCGGGCGAGGCGATCTCCCTGGTTGCCCCGGACGAAGAGAAGCTGCTGAAAAGCATCGAGCGCATGACCAGGCAGAAGATCGCCGACGGCGACCTGATGGGCTTCGATGCCAGCGCCGTGGAAGCGGAAAAACCGGAAGTGCGCGAGCGTCCGGAAGGCCGCAACCCGCGCAACGCCCGCGCCCCTCGTGGCGAGAACGCCAACGGCGGCGGTGGTGGCAGCGGCCGCAAGGACAAGGGCAAGGACAAGGGCGGCAAGGAAAAGTCGGCGAACAGTGGTCGCGGCGAGCGTCCGGCCCGCGAGCAGAAACCTCGCGAGCAGCAGCCCCAGCAGCGCCAGATCCCGCGCCCGGCGCCGGATCGTGACCCGGAAGAGTTCCTCGATGATGACGTGGACAACTTCGGTAACCGTGTCGACTACGTACCCCAGGCCGCCAAGCCACAGGGCCGTGGGCGTCGTCCTGGCGGTGGCGGACAAGGCGCAGCCCGTGGCGGTGCCACCCAGGGCCAGGGCCGGCAGGGTGGTCAGCGTGGCAGCAATGGTGCAGGCGCCAGCGCTGGCTCTGGCGCGCCGAAACGCAATGGTCGCAACGGCGCAGCGCGTGATGGCCAGCCGCGTCGTGATGACTCGCGCAGCCGTCGCCCGGCCCGGGACGACCAGTCGTTCCGCCAGGAGCCGGCCGTGAAGAGCCCGCGGGAAAACCAGCCGAAGATCATGCACAAGGAGTCGAAGATCGATCGCTCCCTGACGCCTGAGCAGTTGGACCAGTTGCCGAACCGCCCACGCGGCGAGAAACCGGCGTTGCTGACCCGCAACCGCTGAGTTTCCCCCGGCCATGAAAAACGCCCCCGACTCGCGAGAGCCGGGGGCGTTTTTCATGGAGCCTGGCTTGCGGGTGACGGGGCACCAGCCAACCGCTTCCTTCAGTTACTTGGCTTTCACGCCTTCGAACGAAACGTCCAGGTCCAGGGTCTGGGAGGACGGACCTGGGCCCTTGATGCCGAAGTCGTTCAGGTTCAGGGTGGTGGTACCGTTGAAGCCGGCACGCTCGCCGCCCCACGGGTCCTTGCCCTCACCGTTGAAGGTCGCCTTGAAGGTGACCGGCTTGGTCACGCCGTGCAGGGTCAGGTCACCGGTCACGTCAGCCGTTTTCTCGCCAGTGGACTTGACGCTGGTGGAGACGAACTTGGCTTCCGGGTACTTGGCAACGTCCAGGAAGTCCTTGCTGGAGATGTGCTTGTCACGCTCGGCGTGGTTGGAGAACACGCTGGCGGTTTTCAGGTCGACTTCGATCTTGCTCGCTTCAGGCGCCTTGGCGTCGAAGCTGAACTTGCCGCTCCAGTCCTTGAAGGTACCGTGGATGAAGCTGTAGCCCAGGTGGCTGACTTTCCAGTCGACGAAGGCGTGCTGGCCTTCCTTGTCGATCACGTAGTCAGCGGCCATCGCCTGACCGGCAGTGAACAGTGCGGTACCGATTGCCAGGGCGGCGAGAGTCTTTTTCAACATGCTTCTATTCCTTTTGAGTCGAGGTTGAACATCAGGCTTTGCGACCCAGCATGCGGGTCAGCGTCGCATCACGATCGATGAAGTGGTGTTTCAGCGCAGCCAGGCCGTGGAGTACCGCAAAGATCACCACGGTCCAGGCCAGGTACAGGTGCACCGTACCCGCCACATCCGCCTGGTCGGGGATGCTGGAAATCCAGGCGGGCACGTCGAACAGATTGAACACCGGAATCCCGACACCTTCTGCGGTGGAAATCAGGTACCCGGAGAACATCAGGGCGAAAAGGCCCAGATAGAGGAACGCATGGCCGAACTTCGCGCCCAGGCGGGTCAGGCGGCCATGATTGGACGGTGCGGGCGGCGGCGGGCTGATGAAACGCCAGACCAACCGTACGACCATCACCGCGAACAGGGTCAAGCCGATACTTTTATGCAGGTCCGGAGCGGCCTTGCGGTACTCGCTGTAGTAGTCGAGACCGACCATCCACAAGCCCAGCGCGAAAAGACCGAAGACCACCAAAGCCACGCCCCAATGCAGGAACATGCTGACTGCGCCGTAGCGCGAGGGAGAGTTACGTAGCTGCATGGCCGAAGAGATCCTGTAAGTACTGCGCCCAAGACTAATGATTTACCTATCGAATTAAAGCGAAAAATTTCGCTTTGAAATATCGAGAAATACGATCATAAGTCTGGAACGAGCGGGTTAAGAAAATATTAAGGTCGCCGCCTATACAGAACACGCCGGCACGCGACTTTATTCGGCGCGCCGGGAGATAATCGCCACCCATGCTGCAAGCCATGTCGCCCGGGCGTTTCAGCCGTTAAGGAGTCCCGGGATGCCCTCTGCGGGTTGTCCCGCCGCCCCGCATTGCATAGGCTTGCGCGATTGTTGGCCCGCGCCTGTCGCGAGGCGCCCGTGGGAGATTGGAAATGAGCCTGAACAACCAGTGGATGCAACGCGACCTCGCGGTGCTGTGGCATCCCTGCACCCAGATGAAAGATCACGAGCAACTGCCGATGATCCCCATCAAGCGCGGCGAAGGCGTGTGGCTGGAGGATTTCGACGGCAGGCGCTATCTCGATGCCGTCAGTTCCTGGTGGGTCAACGTGTTCGGCCACTGCAACCCGCGCATCAGCCAGCGCATCAAGGACCAGGTCGACCAGCTGGAGCACGTGATCCTCGCCGGTTTCAGCCACCAGCCGGTGATCGAGCTGTCCGAGCGTCTGGTGAAGCTGACGCCCGAGGGCCTGACCCGGTGCTTCTACGCCGACAACGGCTCGTCCTGCATCGAAGTCGCACTGAAGATGAGCTTCCACTACTGGCTCAACCGGGGCCAGCCGCAGAAGAAACGCTACATCACCCTGACCAACAGCTACCACGGCGAAACCGTGGCGGCGATGTCGGTCGGCGACGTGCCGCTGTTCACCGAGACCTACAAGGCGCTGTTGCTGGACACCATCAAGGTGCCGAGCCCGGACTGCTACCTGCGTCCGCAGGGCATGAGCTGGGAAGAGCATTCGCGCAACATGTTCCAGGTCATGGAACAGACCCTGGCGGACAACCACCAGAGCGTCGCCGCGGTGATCGTCGAACCGCTGATCCAGGGTGCTGGCGGCATGCGCATGTACCATCCGGTCTACCTCAAGCTGCTGCGCGAGGCCTGCGACCGCTACGGCGTGCACCTGATCCACGATGAAATCGCCGTGGGCTTCGGCCGCACCGGAACGATGTTCGCCTGCGAGCAGGCCGGTATCCGTCCGGACTTCCTCTGCCTGTCCAAGGCCCTCACCGGCGGCTACCTGCCCCTGGCGGCGTGCCTGACCACCGACGAGGTGTACGACGCGTTCTACGACGACTATCCGACCCTGCGTGCCTTCCTGCACTCGCACAGCTACACCGGCAACCCGCTGGCCTGCGCCGCGGCGCTGGCAACCCTGGATATCTTCGAGCAGGACAACGTCATCGAAAACAACCAGGCCCTGGCCCAGCGCATGGCCAGTTCCACCGCCCACCTGGTCGATCACCCGAACGTCGCCGAAGTCCGCCAGACCGGCATGGCCCTGGCGATCGAGATGGTCCAGGACAAGGCGAGCAAGACCGCCTACCCCTGGCAGGAGCGCCGTGGCCTCAAGGTGTTCCAGCACGCCCTGGAGCGCGGCGCCCTGCTCCGCCCGCTGGGCAACGTGGTGTACTTCCTGCCGCCCTACGTGATCACCCCGGAGCAGATCGACTTCCTCGCCGAAGTGGCCAGCGAGGGGATCGATATCGCTACCCGCAGCACGATCAGCGTGGCGGTGCCGGAGAATTTCCACCCGGATTTCCGCGATCCGGGCTAGGATGCCAGCCCCAGGCAGGCGGCTCCAGGGCGACCCCTTTCGCGGCGGTGCGGCGTCCCGACAAGCCACGCTCCTACTATGCGGTGTCGTAAACGGCTTTGGTATACGACGCTAATCTGCAGGAGCGTGGCTTGCCCGCAAATGGGCCGGCCCAGGCTACACATCATTCCGATATTCAGAGATCCACCATGAGACTGTCCCGCTTCTTCATCGACGCCCCGCTGAGCCTCGGCGAACACGCACTGCCGGAAGCCCAGGCCCACTACATCGGCCGCGTGCTGCGCATGGCCGAGGGCGACGCGCTGCAGGTGTTCGACGGCTCGGGCAACGAATTCCTCGGCACCCTGCTGGAAGTCGGCAAGAAGCACGTACGCGTGCAACTGACCGAAAGCTTCGCCGGCCAGCCGGACTCGCCGCTGCACATCCACCTCGGCCAGGGACTGTCCCGTGGCGAACGGATGGACTGGGCGATCCAGAAAGCCACCGAGCTGGGCGTGAGCGAAATCACCCCGATCGTCAGCGAACGCTGCGAAGTCCGGCTCAAGGACGAGCGGGCCGACAAGCGCCTGGCCCACTGGCGGCAGATCGCGATCAGTGCCTGCGAGCAGTGTGGCCGCTCGACCCTGCCGGTGATCCATCCGCCGTTGTCGCTGGGCGAGTGGCTCAAGCAGGCCGACGCCGAGTTGAAGCTGGTGCTGCACCCGGTGGCCGAACCCCTGACCAGCCACCCGAAACCGGCCAGCCTGGCGTTCCTGATCGGTCCGGAGGGCGGCCTGTCCGACGCCGAAGTCGAACAGGCGGCCAAGGCCGGCTACCTGCCAGCCCGCCTCGGTCCGCGCGTGCTGCGCACCGAGACCGCGCCGGTCGTGGCCCTGGCGGTGGCCCAACAGCTGTGGGGCGACTTCTGATCCTTTGCCGGGGTCTCAGATCACGTACCAGAAGATCGCCACGAAGTGCAGCGCGCTGCCGGCGATCACGAACAGGTGCCAGATCCCGTGGGAGTGCCGCAGGCGGTGGTCCAGGGCAAAGAAGATGATGCCCAGGGTGTACAACGCGCCACCCGTGGCCAGCCAGATGAAACCGGCCATGCCCAGTGCCGCCAGCAACGGCTTGATCGCCACCAGCACGATCCAGCCCATCACCGCGTAGATCACGATCGACAGGATCCGCGCCTCCGAGCGCGGCTTGATCTCCTGCAGCATGCCGATCACCGCCAGCCCCCAGACGATACCGAACAGGGTCCAGCCCCACGGCCCGCGCAGGGTGACCAGGCAGAACGGCGTGTAGCTGCCGGCGATCAGCAGGTAGATCGACAGGTGATCGACCTTCTGCATGATCACCTTCGCCCGCCCGCGCACGCTGTGGTACACGGTCGAGACACTGTAGAGGGTCATCAGCGTGACCCCGTAGATCGCCACGCTGACAATCTTCCACGGGCTGCCATCCAGGCTCGCCATCACCAACAGCCAGATCGCGCCGATGCTCGCCAGTACCGCACCGACCAGATGGGTCCAGGCGTTGAGTCGTTCCCCGTGATACATGTACTGCCCACCTCCCTTCTCCAGGACACTTCATCAGGTTCGGTCGTGGCAACCTGCAACGCAATGCCCAGCGCGCCCACCCGATGTCCCATACAGTCGCTTCCTACCTTCGAATAAGAAACAGGCTTCCGGATTTCGCTCCATAGATTAAAAAAAAACCACCCCACGATACAGAAAATGGCAGTCCCGATACTTCATTCCACGGGAGCCCGCCATGACCCGCATCGCCCAGGCCTGGAACCGCGACAAGCTCATAGAGCGTTCGCTTTCCTGGATCCACCGGCTCGACCGCGCCCAGGTCATCGAGATCGACTGCGCCCTCAAGCATGCGCAGCGCCGGGGCCTGCCGCCACTGGAAATGACGCCGCGGGACTTCCCCCTGCCCACGGTCCAGCCCCTGCTGCAACGGGCTGTCCTCGAGTCCGAGCAGGGACTCGGGGTATACCTGATCACCGGTTTTCCCGTGCTCGACAAGACGCCCGAACAGGCCCGCCTGCTGGCCTGGGGCATCGGCCTGCACCTGGGTGTCCCGTTGGTACAGAATCATGCAGGCGAGTTACTGGTTGATGTCCGCGACCAGCAGCAACCGCAGCCCTCGCCCCACCGCAGCCATGTCACCAGCCGTTCCATGGAGTTCCATACCGACGCCTGCGACCTGACCACCCTGCTCTGCCTGCGCCAGGCCGCCCGCGGCGGACTGTTCCGGCTGGCCAGCCTGCGTGCCGTGCATGATCGCCTGATGCGCGAGAACCCACGGCTGTGCCAGGCGCTCTACCAGCCACTGGCGTTCCATGACCCGACACACGACGTGGCCGGCACCCGGCGCTTTTTCCTTTGCCCGGTCTTCGCCCTGGAGCGGGATACCTTCGCCAGCCGTTTCTATCGCCAGCGCAACCTGGACTGCGAGCGCCTGCCCGGGGCCCCGCGCCTGAGCAACATCGCCCGCGCCGCGCTGAACGCGGTACACAGCACCGCCTGCCTGCCAGACATGTGCCTGGAACTGGAGCTGTTGCCCGGCGACCTGCAGTTTCTCAACAACCACCTGGTCTGCCACGCCCGTACCCGCTTCACCGACAGCACGCAGCCGGGACACCAGCGCCACCTGCTGCGCCAATGGCACGCGACGGCCTGCAGCCGTCCGCTGCCCGACAGCTTCCTGCCGGCCTACGGTGATGTCAGGGCCCGCACGCTGCGCGGCGGCTACCAGGGTTGGCCGTGCGATGAAGCGCTGCTGGCCTTTCAACGACGCCTCGCGATGCTCAACGGCCTGCTCGACTGAACGTCGGTCGTGGCAAAAAGCGCCAGCCAATTTCCCGGGACTTGGGCACAATCGGAACATTCGAAAAAGAGTCCGTCCCATGTTGATCGATGAAGAACTGACCCTGAAAAAGCTGGAAGTGTTCCTGGCCTTCATGCGCACCGGCAATCTGGCCCGGGCGGCGGCCGAACTGCAGACCAGCAACGTCAGCGTGCACCGGGCCATCCACTCCCTGGAAAGTGCCCTGCGCTGCCCGCTGTTCAAGCACGAGGGGCGTAACCTGACTCCGCTGGAAAGTGCCTATGTACTGGAGGAGCGGGCGCAGAAACTGATCCAGGACGTGGTCGAAAGCATCCGCGTGACCCGCGAAGCCGCCGGCTTCTCCGCCGAACGCTTCAAGCTCGGCTCGCTCTATTCGCTGACGGTGAAAACCGTGCCGCAGTTGATCATGGGCCTGAAGATCCGCCGTAGCGAATTGAACATCGACCTGATCCTCGGCTCGAACATCGATCTGCTGTACAAGCTCAGGAACATGGAAGTGGATGCGATCCTGGTGTCGCTGGACGAAACCACCAACGACCCGGACTGCGAGCACCTGCCGCTGTTTTCCGACGATATCTTTCTCGCCACACCGGCCGACTCGCCGTTCGCCCACCAGGCCCAGGTGGACCTGGCGGACCTGCGCGACATGACCTTCATCACCCTGACCCAGGGCTTCGCCACCCACCGCGACGGCAACCGGGTGTTCGAGCAGGCGGGCTTCGAACCCAAGGTGGCGATGCAGGTCAACGACATCTTCACCCTGCTGAGCATGGTCAGCTCCGGTGTCGGCTACGCCCTGCTGCCCGGACGGATCGCCGCGGTGTACGAGAACCGGGTGAAACTGATCCCGCTGCAGGCGCGCTACCACCTGCAGCAGCATATCGGCGTGGTGTTCCTCAAGGCCAAGGAGCGCGACCCCAACCTGCTGGCGCTCCTGGCCGAGTGCCGGATGTATGCCAACCATCGTGGCTGAGCTGCCGGCCCCCTGCGTTCAACCCACCAGGCCACGCACGATGAAGAACAGCACCGATGGCCCGAGCAGGCAGCCCAGTCCGGTGTGGAAGGTCGCCGTCAGCGCACCGTAGGGCACCAGGCGCCGATCCGTTGCCGCCAGGCCAGCCGTGACACCACTGACGGTGCCGGCCAGGCCGCCGAACACCATCGCCGAACGCGGGTTGTCCAGGCCCATCCAGCGCGCCGCCACCGGCGTGCCGACCATCACGATGATCGCCTTGATCAATCCCGTGGCAATCGACAGGGCGATCACATCGGAACTGGCACCAATCGCCGCGCCCGTCACCGGCCCGACGATGTAGGTCACCGCCCCGGCACCGATGGTGGTCATGCTGACCGCGTCGCGATAACCGAAGGTCCAGGCCATGCTCGCACCGACGATGAACGGCAGCACGGTCCCCAGCAGCAACGACACAGCCCCGATCAGCCCGGCCTTCCTGGCCTCGGTGGCCTGTACCTCGAAGGCCGTGGCGACAATTGCGAAGTCACGCAGCATGGCGCCGCCCATCAGGCCGATCCCGGAGAACAGCGCCATGTCCGCCAGGCCCTTCTGCCCGCCGGTCAGCGTGCCGCCCACCCAGGCCAGGACCAACCCGATCACGATGGCGATCGCCGAACCGTGAATCCGGCCGAAGGTCAGGCGCTTGGACAGCACCGCCGACAGCCACATCACCACACCGACCAAGGCGAAGGCGGTGATCAAACCGTTGTGTTCCAGTGCTTTCTCGATGAGACCCCACATGTCAGCGACCTCCCACGGCATGGGCATCCGGCACCGGGGCCGACGGTTCGGCCGGCAACGGCTCGCCACGGTTGGTGCGGCTGATCAGGGCAATGGTGCAACCACACAGCACCACCGAGCCGATGGCCGCCAATACCGCCACCGGGCCACCGTGCAGCGCGGTGACCACATTCTGGTTGGCCGCCATGGCGACCACCACCGGAATGTACATGGCGCCCCAGAAGCCGACGCCCAGTTCGCAATCCTTGCTCATGCCTGTGCGCTTGTGCATCCACAGGCGCGCGCAGATCAACAGGATCATGGCGATCCCGACCCCGCCGACATTCGACTTGACCCCCAGCAGTACACCCAGCAGGTCGCCCAGAACCACACCGGCCAACGTACAGGCCGCCAGCAGTGCCACACCGTAAATAATCATTGTTGTTATCCTCGCATCGCATTGTCGAAGTTGTTGTTTTTGTCCTTCGAAGCAGCAGCCGGTCTCTATCGGTGGCGGCGTCCCTCCTCATCCAGCAGTGCCTTGAGGCTGTCCAGTCGGGCAGCGTCGAAGGCGATCACGCTGCCCTGTTCGAATACCCGACGCGCCAGGCCGGTCAACACCGTACCCGGTGGCAGTTCGATCTGCAGCCGTACACCGCGCTCGTAGGCGCTCTGTACGGTGCCACGCCAGTCGACGAGCCGGCACATGTTGAAGGCCAGGTCATCGCGAATCTGTTCAGCGCTGCGCAGCAACCGGGCGCTGCTGCCGCTCAAGTACCCCAGGCGTGGCGCCCGCATCGGCACATCGGCGAATGCCGCCGCCAACTGCTGCGCCGGCTCGTCCAGCAATGGACAGTGCGACGGCACGCTGACGGCCAGGCGGCGAGCGACACCGCCCTGCTTCATCGCCGCGCCAACCGCCGCCATTGCCGCATCGCTGCCGGCGATCACGCATTGGTTGTCGGCATTGATGTTGGCCAGGTAGACCGGTGTCTGCGGGCCATGCACCTGGGCCAGCAAGTTATCCACAGCCGCCAGCTCCAGGCCGATCAACGCGGTCATGCCATAGCCCTGTGGATAAGCCTGCTGCATCAGCCTGCCGCGCAGGCTGACCAGGCGCAGCGCATCGCTGAACTCCAGTACCCCGGCCAGTACCGCCGCCGGGTAGGCCCCGATCGACAGGCCAGCGACATAAGCCGGCGCCGGGCCATCCTCCAGCAGCAGCCGGGCTGCGGCCACCCCGGCGACCAGCAGGCAGAGCTGCACCGCGCGGGTCGAGGCCAGCGCCTGCTCCGTGTCCAGCAGCGCCAGGTCCTCTCCCAGCACCTCGCCGGCTTCGACCAGGCATTGGCGAACCACCGTCGCATCGGGCAAGCGCCGCAGCATACCGGGCTGCTGCGCGCCCTGGCCGGGAAACGCCAGCAGGCTGCTCACGCTGCTTGCTCCTGAAGACTCCAGGGATCGGCCACCAACCGTGCGCCCGAGTCCGCCTTGAGCAGCACCCGCTGCGCCTGGCCAGCCCATTCCGCCAGCGCCACCGCACCCAGCGGAGTCTGCAATTGCAGGTCGACGCGGCAGAACGGGTTGTCGAGCTGCTGCAGCAAAGCAGCGGCCTCGTGCCGCGACAGCACGTGGGGCGTGCGCAGGATCAGGTCCAGGTCGCTCTGCGCATGCAGGGTCGGCAGGCCGGTCGCCAGTTCGAAACCGGCACTGCCGCTAACGCCCCAAGCCAATCCCGAGGCATCGAGCAGCGGCCGCACCTGGCGCAGCGCGCGCAAGGCCGGCCAGTCCCGCACCGCCAGCGGACTGTCGACCAGCGCCTCCGGACAGACCCGGCGCTCGACCCGCGCCCGCAGCATCAACGTGGCAAAACGCTGCTCGCGCAACGCCCCGCGCACGCCCACCGGCAGTTGCTCCGCGCTCGCCGGCGCCCGCCGCAGCACCACCGGCTGCCCCTGGTCCAGGGCCTCGGCCACCCAGGCCGGCGCCTGCGCCGGCAGTTGCTCCGGGTTCAGCCCCCAGAGCAGGTCGTGGGGAAGATAGGTATCACTACGCATCGTCACTCACCACTGCTCGCGCAGCAGTTGCCGGACCCGGCTGGACGCAGCGCGGTTTTGCGCCCCCAGCCGTCCGCCCAGGTCCGTGCCGCGCTGCGTCGCGTCGCCGATGGCGGCGGCCAGGCAGTCCTGCACGCTCGCCAGATCCTCCGCTGTAGGCTGCTCGATCCGCTGCACATCGAGGACCTTCCACAGCAGCCCCAGGCTGGCATAGCTATCGATGTCATAGGCCATCGGTGGCACGCTGGCAGCCAGGCTTTCCAGCTCCTCGACACTGCGCAGGGTGACCCGCGCCGCCGAGGCCTTGCCCATGGCATGCACCATCACGCCGGGGTCGCGCAGGGCGATCAGCCGGTTGGCCTGGTAGCCGTGGGCGAGGAACGCCCCCGACATCGCCTTGCCCACCAGCAGCGCGATCACCGCGTGCCCCGCCAGCCGGGCGCGGGCATAGCTGTCGGCGGCGGCGGCCAGGGCCAGGTGAATACCCAGGGCTTCCTCGCGGCGCCCATAGGCCTGGCTCGGCACGTCGACGATGGCGATCAGTGCGCGCTTGCGTGCGTTGGCAGCATCGGCTTCGATCACCTGATCCACCGCCTTGGCCAGGTTCCAGCCTTCCAGCAGGCCGACTTCGCCGCTGCGGGCACGGGCAAAACGATTGGCCGCATCCGGTACCACCGCCAGCAGCCGGGCCTGCTGGTCACCCAGGCGGATATCGGCGGCCTTCAGCGAAGCCGGCAGGCCGGCGATCTCGGCGGCGTCGCCAGCCAGGGCCTGGAACCAGTGCAAACCGCGCAGGGACGGGGCGCTCATGGGCGATCTCCTTGGAAAAGACGGCGAACGGTGGCGGGGTCGATCTGCGGCGCGGCATCCAGCTCGGCCAGCCGTTGCAGGTACCAGTCCGCCTGCCGGCTGCGCTGGGCCTCGGGCAGGCCGGCCGCCAGCAGGGCAGCCACCTGTTGCCGGATCGAGGCCACGTCATCACTTACATAACGATCCACCAGGCCACTGGCGAAGCGCTGCTCGCCACCGGTCAGGCTCCAGATGAAAGGCCGGTCGCGGGAGTCGTATTCCTCGAGCCCCGCCTCCTGTTCGATCACCTGCGGTCCGTTGAGGCCCAGGCGGGCCTCCTGGGTCACCACCAGGTAACTGCACAGCGCCGCCGCAATCGACATGCCACCAAAGCAACCGACACTGCCGGCCACCACGCCGATCACCGGCTGATAGCGCCGCAGATCGACGATGGCCGCATGGATGTCGGCGATCGCCGCCAACCCCAGGTTGGCCTCCTGCAGGCGCACGCCGCCGGTCTCCAGCAGCAGTACGGCACGGGTGGGAATACCCTGGCGGTTATCCTCGGCGGCCAGTTCCAGCGCACCGGCGATCTTCGCCCCGCCTACTTCGCCCAGGCTCCCGCCCTGGAAGGCCCCCTCGATGGCGGCGACCACCACCGGCAGGCCGTCGACACTGCCCTTGGCGATCACCACGCCGTCATCGGCCTGGGGCACCACGCCCTGGCGTTCGAGCCAGGGCGACATGACCCGGGCGAAGGGATCGAGCAGTTCGCGGAAGCTGCCCCGGTCGAGCAACGCCCTCGCCCGCTGCCGGGCAGCGAGTTCGACGAAACTGTGCTTGTTCAACAGAGCTGCGCTGTCAGTCATGGCCGATCTCCTCGAAGCCTTGTTCCAGGCGCAGGCGGACCACGCCGGGCGTGGCGCCGAAATCGTGGATATCGATGGCCAGCGCCGGCGGCAGTTGGCCGTCGAACAGACGATCGAACAGGTGCTGCCAGCGGGCGGCGCTGCCATTGACCGAGGTCGTCACCTGGATCGACAGGGTACCGGGACGACCGGGCTCGAGCAGCACTTCCAGGTCGCCGGAACCGACGCAGCCCACCAGGGCTCGGCCCCGGGGCGGCTGCCCGGCGGGGAATTCGAAGGACAGTTTTTCCATCACAAGGCTTCCTGTTCGAGACGATCGATCAGCAGGCAGGCGGCAAGCAGATCCGCCGCGCCACCTGGTGATGCATTCATCGCCAAAAGCTGTTGATCCAATTCATGCAGGCAGCGCCGACCGGCCAGGCTGGCGCTGCCGCCGGCCTCCAGCACCGCGCGGGCGCCCTGCTGCATTGCCTGCAGGCCCGGCAGGCCGGCGCGATAGAGCACACAGGTGTCAGCCAGTTGGGTCATGATCGCCAGCAACGCATCCAACCGGGCGTTTTGTTCGCCGTGACCGGCCAGACGGCTGCGACGCAGTTGGGGCAAGCCGAGCCGGGTTACCGACGGGAAGCCGAGCTGCGCCTCTTCCCGCGCGCCTCGGGCCCCATAACGCCGGGCCACTTGTTGTCCGTGGCTGTTTCCCTGCGGCGCATGCCGATCTTCCAGCAAGGCCAGGCGCGCGGCCCGCAGTGCCAGGCTCTCGGCGCAATGGGCGGCAGGCTCCAGAGCCGCGGCAGCCACCAGCAGGCCCAAGGCCCAGATCGCCCCACGATGGGTATTGACCCCGCCAGTGGTCTTGAGCATTGCCTGCTCGCCTTCGCGGCCGATACGACCAAGGGCTTCGCGCAACGGCAAGTCGATTGCGGTAACTGAATGTGGCGAGCGGGCTTGCCCGCGTTCGGCGGCGCAGCCGTCGTAAACCCTGGCGTCCAGATCAACCTGACGCTCCGTGATCAGAGGTTTCAGGGTCGCTTCGCAACCCGACGCGGGCAAGCCCGCTCGCCACAAGGTTTGCTCTCGGCTGGATATCGCCGCATCGGCCATCTCCTTGAACATCGGCCAAAGCGACAGGGCCGAGGCGTGCATCAGGCCCAGGTGCAGGTCGCTGTGCGCACCGCTGCCGCGCCGGTCCACCAGGGCCGGCTTGGGCGACAGGTCGGCCTCGTCGATCAGTGCTTCCACCGCGAAGTCCGCCAGGCGCTCGGACAATGAAAGGGGTTGCGGCTGCAGATTGAAGGCGTGCATTTACCAGCTCCTGAAGCGTGCGGGCGGGTTGTAGAGGCCGCCCGACCATTGCACCAGGTCGGCCACGCTCTTGGCTGCGAGCAGCTCACGGCTGGCATCGGTGCGACGGATACCTAGGTCCTCGGGCAAGGCGATCAGCCCTTCGCGCCGCAGCCGCGCCGTGTCCTCCGGCTTGTGCCGCAGGCCGATGACCGTGACGCCGGCCACCGCGGCGATCATCGCCTGGCGCTCCTCCAGGGAGCGGGCCTTGTACAGGTAGGCGATGCCCTCTTCGGTCAGCAGGTGGGTGACGTCATCGCCGTAGATCATGATCGGCGCCAGTGGCATGCCGCTTTTCCTCGCCACCTCGACGGCATCGAGGGTTTCGACGAAGGTCGGTTTGCCCCCCTCCTGGAAGGTCTCGACCATCTGCACCACGAGCTTCTTGCCACGTTCGAGCAAGGCTTCGGGCGCGTCGCCGCTGCCCAGGCGCATATCGAGCCAGGCCGGCGTGCCATGCCGGCGGCCACGGGGATCATGGCCCATGTTCGGCGCGCCGCCGAAACCGGCCAGGCGGCCCCGGGTCACCGTGGAAGAATGGCCATCGCCGTCGACCTGCAGGGTCGCGCCGATGAACAGGTCCACCGCGTACTGCCCGGCCAGCTGGCAGACCATCCGGTTCGAGCGCAGCGAACCGTCGCGCCCGGTGAAGAACACATCCGGCCGGGCGGCAATGTAGTTCTCCATGCCCAGCTCGGTACCGAAGCAGTGCACGCTTTCGACCCAGCCGCTTTCGATGGCGGGAATCAGCGTCGGGTGCGGGTTGAGCGTCCAGTTGCGGCAGATCTTGCCCTTCAGGCCCAGCGACTCGCCGTAGGTCGGCAGGATCAGCTCGATGGCGGCGGTGTTGAAGCCGATCCCGTGGTTGAGCGACTGCACGTTGTGTTTCTCGTAGATCCCACGAATCGCCATCATCGCCATCAGCACGTGCACCGGCTTGATGTGCCGAGGATCGCGGGTGAACAGCGGTTCGATGTAGAACGGCCGGTCGGCCACCACCACGAAATCGACCCAGGACGCGGGAATGTCCACCCGCGGCAGGTCACTGACATCGTCGACCAACTGGTTGACCTGGACGATCACGATGCCGTCGCTGAAGGCCGCCGGCTCGATCAGCGCCGGGGTGTCCTCGGTGCTGGCGCCGGTGTAGATGTTGCCGGCACGGTCGGCCATGAACCCGGCGCTGAGCACCACGTTGGGCACCAGGTCCACCACCAGTCGCGCATAGAGTTCGATGTAGGTGTGGATCGCGCCGATTTCCAGCAGGCCATCTTCCAGCAACTGACTGATGCGCAGGCTCTGGGTGCCGGCAAAGGAAAAGTCCAGCTTGCGGGCGATGCCGCGCTCGAACAGGTCCAGGTGCTCGGCCCGGCCAACGCTGGGCATGATCATGTGCAAATCGTGGAGCCGGCTCGGGTCGACCTGGGCCAGGGAGCGCGAGAGGAAATCCGCCTGCTTCTGGTTGTTGCCCTCCAGCACCACCCGGTCGCCCGG
Source organism: Pseudomonas vanderleydeniana (assembly GCF_014268755.2). Lineage (NCBI taxonomy): Bacteria > Pseudomonadati > Pseudomonadota > Gammaproteobacteria > Pseudomonadales > Pseudomonadaceae > Pseudomonas > Pseudomonas vanderleydeniana. The sequence continues at coordinate 6,799,042 of NZ_CP077093.1, forward strand.
CATGATCAGGGCTTCCAGGGCGGCGACGATCCTGTCGGTCGGCAACACCACGCCATCGGCGAGGGCTCGCACCTGGTCGAGGCGGCGCTGCTTCTCGGCACGGCGCCGCGTCCAGCGCGAGTCGGGGGAATTGGGGGTTGTCATGCTCACTCCACGGGTTCGCTGTCGTGGCTAGACAGTAGGAGTGATCGGACAGGGCATCAATCAAGCCCGGCGACTGATCGTTACGCTCAGGTTAATGATCAGTCTGGACAAGGCCTGCATCAATATCGTCCATGACCTACATGCCAGGGCTTGTTTTCAGCGCCCCATAGCTGGAATCCTTCAGCGCTCACGCCATGCAACGGATGCAGCAAATGCCGGAAAAAAAGCAGCAAGTCACTGCTATCGCCCTGATCATGCTGATTGTCCTGCTCAGCGTATTTCCCATCGACGTGCTGCTGCCCTCGTTTCCAGCCCTCTCGGAGCATTTCCAGCGCCCGTCCACGGATATCGCCCTGTCCGTCAGCCTGTTCGTGCTCGGCATAGCCCTGTCGCAACTGTTCATCGGGCCGCTGTCGGATGTGTTCGGCCGCAAGTACCTGCTACTCGGCGGGATCGCGGTCACGCTGGTCGGCGGGCTGGGCTGCGCGGTGTCCGTCGACTTCCTGCCCTTCATGTTCTTCCGCATGCTCCAGGCCCTCGGCTGTGGCTGCTTCGTACTGTGCCAGGCGCTGATCCAGGACCTGTTCGAGGGACAGGAACGCACCCGGGTGCGCATCCTGCAGGTCACGGCTACCGGCGTGCTCATCTCGCTCTCGCCCCTGGCCGGGACTTTTCTGCAATGGTTGTGGGGCTGGCGCGGTGGCTTCTATGTCTACTGCGCCCTCGCGCTACTGATATGGCTGCTGGCCTGGCGCAATCTGGACAACCGCAGCCCTGTCGCCACGCCCCCACGCAAGAACCTGCTGCAAGGCTACCGCCTGGTGCTGGGCAACTTTGCCTTCGTCGGCAACTACCTGCTCTCGGCCCTGGCCTTCTCCTGCCACTTCGCTTTCATCGTGGTCTCGCCAATCCTGTTCATGGAACAGCTCGGCCTGTCGCAGTTCCAGTATGGGCTGATGCTGCTGGGATATGGTGCCGCCTACATAGCTGGCGGTTTCGGTGCCGGCTGGCTGAATCGCCGGATCGCCCCCGATACCCAGGTGGTCGCCGGCCTGGGGCTGATCCTGCTGTCGGCGCCGGTGATGCTGCTCCTGTCCCATCAATACGAGCGCTCGGCACTGACCATCCTGTTGCCGATGCTGCTGTGCACGGCCGGCACGACGCTGGTCCGCCCCACAGTCAGCACCCGGGCGATGGAGATCTTCCCGGACAATGCCGGTGTCGCCGCCTCGGCGGGCAGCACCCTGATATTCGTCGCGGCAGCGTTGATCAGTGCGCTGGTCAGCCTGTTCACCCGGCAGCTGGAGTGGACACTGGCATTGAGCTTCATCGGCTTCAGCACTGCGGGGCTGGTGTTGAACAGCCGGTTGGGCAAGCACCGCTCCAGATGAACACTCAGGCCAGCCCCGACGCCAGCACCAGGCGTTCCAGCCCCGGCAGGTCCGGGATCTTCGCCACCAGGTCGCCGACCTGGACCGCGGCCTTTTCCAGGCCGCACAGCGGCACGTCGACGAAGCTCAACTGGCTGTCGAGCTTGTACGAACGCGGGATCCCCTGGATCACCAGGGCAATGAAGCGCAGCTCCGGCCGCCCACCCAGGGTGTTGAGGACGACGATCCGCGCCCTCTCGCCCACGCTGATCGCACCACCACAGGCGGCTTCGAAGCTGATCAGCGGCAGTTGGCGGTCGCGCCAGGTCACCTGGCGCAAGTACCACGGCGGCGCATCGCTGGCCGGCTCGCCGCGCTGGAAGTCGATCAGCTCGGCCACCGCCACGTTCGGCAGCAGCAGGTAGCGGTCGGCCAGGGGCAGCATCAAGCCGGTCAGGCTGTTGGCACGGTTCTCATGCATGGGCATGACTCCACTGGGCGATGCTCTCCAGCAGCACCGACTCCTGGTACGGCTTGCCCAGGTAGTCGTTGACGCCGATGGCCATGGCCCGGTCCCGGTGCTTCTGGCCAGTACGGGAGGTGATCATGATGATCGGCAGGTCCTTCAGGCGTGGGTCGTTGCGCACCCGGGTCGCGACTTCGAAGCCATCCATGCGCGGCATTTCGATGTCGAGCAGCATCAGGTCCGGCGTGTGCTCCTGCAGCAGGCTCATCGCGTCGACGCCATCCTTCGCAGTAATCACGTTCATGCCATTGCGCTCCAGCAAACGGCTGGTGACCTTGCGCACGGTCACCGAGTCGTCCACCACCATCACCAGCCGCGGTCGCAAGGGTGTGAAGTCCGCCGCCAGGTCGCTCAAGGCCCGTGGCACCGGTACCCAGGCCTGGGACGTACGGACATGGGCCAGCAGGTCGAGAATCAGCACTACCCGACCATCACCGAGAATCGTCGCCCCCGACAGGCCCGACACCGCGGCGAACTGCGGGCCCAGGCTTTTCACCACGATCTCGCGGGTACCGACCAGGCTGTCGACCTGCAGCGCCACCCGCTGCTCGTTGCAATGCACCAGCAGCACCGGCAGCGGCTGGCTCAGGCCGAGCAGCTTGGGCTTGTTGACGGTTTTCAGCAGCTCGCCCAGGTAACGCAGCTCATAGGTCTGCCCGGCATACTCGTAGCGCGGCGGATTGAACTGGTAATAGCCTTCCAGCTCGTTGGGCAGCACCCGCACCAGGCCCTCGACGGTGTTCAGCGGCACCGCATACTGCTCGTCGCCGCACTGCACCATCAGCGCGCGGTTCACCGAAACGCTGAACGGCAGGCGGATCTGGAAGTGCACGCCCTGGCCCTTGATCGAGTCGATGGTCATGGTCCCGCCCAGTTGCCGCACTTCCTCGTGGACCACGTCCATGCCGACGCCACGCCCGGAAATCTGGGTAATGCGCTCGGCCGTGGAGAAGCCCGGCTGGAGGATGAACTGCAACACCTCGCGATCGCTGATCGGCGTGTCCTCCTCGATCATCCCGCGCTTGATCGCCTTGCGCCGCACCGCATCGAGCGGGACCCCGGCGCCGTCGTCATGGATGTCGAAAACGATGTCACCACCTTCGTGGGACAGGTCGAGGGTGATCCGGCCCTGCTCCGGCTTGCCGGCGGCACGCCGCACCTCGGTGCTTTCCAGGCCATGGTCGACGGCGTTGCGCAGCATGTGCTCCAGCGGCGCGACCATGCGCTCGAGAACATTGCGGTCGACCTCGGCCTCGGCGTTGCCGACGATGAAGTCGACATCCTTGCCCAGCTCCGCCGCCACCTGCCGTACCACGCGTTTCAGGCGCGGCACCATGCGTTCGAACGGCACCATGCGCGTGCGCATCAGGCCTTCCTGCAATTCGGTGTTGACCCGTGCCTGCTGCAACAGCAGGTTCTCAGCGTCCTGGTTGCGCCCGGCCAGGGTCTCCTTGAGATCCAGCAGGTCGGATGCCGACTCGAACAGGGCCCGGGACAGTTGCTGCAGTTGCGAGTGACGATCCATCTCCAGCGGGTCGAATTCCTCGTAGCCAAGGCGCTCGGCCTCCACCTGCTGGCGGCTGAGAATCCGCCCCTGGGTTTCGGTATCGAGCCGACGCAACTGGTCGCGCATCCGCTCGATGGTGGTCTCCATCTCGTTGAGCGCGACCTTGGCGTCATTCACCTGTTGTTCGATGCGCCCGCGGAAGATCGACGTCTCGCCCGCCAGGTTCACCAGGTCCTCCAGCACATCGGCGGAAACCTTGACCATGTCCTGGGGCGGCCGCTCGGCCTCGGGCTCACTCTTGGCGATCAGTGGCGCCGTCAACTCCGCGACCACCGGCGGCTCGACCGGCGGCTGCCGGCCAAACGCCTGGATCTCGGCGATCAGCGCGTCGGCCGGCGGCACCGGCTGCTCGGCCCGAACCGCATCGAGCATCTGCGCCAGGCGGTCGTGACCACTCTGCAACAGGTCGAATAGCGCCTCGCCCGGCTGCAGCAGCATGGTCGAGACGCCTTCGTAGAGGAATTCCAGCTCATGGGCCAGGTCGCCGATCGGCGCGATCTCGACCATCCGAGCCCCCCCCTTGAGGGTGTGCAGGTCGCGCAGCAGGTTCTCCACCTCCTGACGGCTCGACGGCTCGGCGCGCCAGCGCTGCAACGCCGCGCCGGAGCTTTCGATGATATCGAAGCCCTCCTCGAGAAAGACCTCAAGCAACTCCGGATCGCTGCCAGCCGCCGGCTCGGTCGGTTCGGGCGCTTCAGCTTCCACCCCCTGCTGGCGGAAGGCCCGGAGACTGTCGATCAACGGTGTCGGATCGCTCAGCGGCTGCTGTTCCTGCAGTTGCTCCAGCATGACGGCCAACTGGTCATGGCTCTTCTGCAGCAGCGATGCCAGGGAGGGTGAATGGCTGAAACGCCGATCCAGCAGGCCTTCGTAAAGGTTCTCCAGCTCGTGGGCCAGGTCGCCGATCGGGCCGACCTCGGCCATCCGTGCCCCGCCCTTGAGGGTATGCAGGTCACGCTGCAGGGACAGCAGCGACGCGGCGCTGTCAGGCTCGTCGAGCCAGCGCTGCAGGGCCTGCCCGGCACTGTCGAGGATGTCCGCCGCCTCTTCGAGGAAGATCGTCACGATCTCGTCGTCCAGGTCCACGCCCGCTTCGACCTGCGCAGCCTCGGCGGTGGCCGCGCCCAGTTCGCTGATGCTCAGGGCATGCCCGCCGTCGGTCCTGATCAGCCCGGTAGCTGCGGGATCGAGCGCTTCGTCGAGCAGCTCGCGCAAGGCACGGATGCGTGCCGGCTGCGGGTTGATCGCCTGGCCGGCGGCCAGTTCGTCGAGCATGTTGATCAGCGCCTCATGGGCCAGCTGCGCCTCGTGGAAGAAACGTTCGCTGACCGCCAGGCTGCTTTCCTCGACCGCCCCGTAGATATCCAGCAGTGCTTCGCACAGTTCGTCCACCGGCTCCAGGTCGGCGAGGTGCGCACCCTGGCCGAGGGTGGTCAGTTCGTCGAGCAGGTCGTTGAGTTCCTGGCGTTCACCAGGGTGCTGCTGCCAGCGCTGCAGCAGGCTCTCGGCGTCCAGCAGGATGTCCATGCCCTGGGCCAGGAAGCTGCTGATCAGTTGCGGGTCGCGCCGCGTGCGCTGGGCGCTGACGGGTACGCTCAGCAGGGCTTCGAGCCGCTGCGCCAGCAAGTCCTCGGCGCGGCGGATCAGTTGCGGCGCGCCGTCGATGGCGGCCAGCGGATCGTCCTTCAGCTTTTGCAGGCCCTGGCGGAACAGGCCTTCGGCCTCGAACAGCAGCTCCACCTCGTCCAGGTCCAGCGCCAGCAGGTGGGCCTTGAACTCGCGGACCAGGTAGTAGAGCGGCGCGGCCAGTTCGGCCATCGGCAGGACCCCGGCCATGTAGGCGCTGCCCTTGAGGGTGTGCAGTGCCCGCTGCAACTCGTCGCTGACCTGCAATGGCAGGTGCTCGGCGGCCTGTTCGAGAAAATGGTTGAGGCTGTCGAGGTGTGTCTCGGCTTCCGCGCGGAAAATCTCCAGCAACTGCCGGTCCAGGCCTTCCGTGCCGGCCTCGCCCTCGGCATCCCCTGCGCCACCGGCACTCGCCAGGGCATGGGCACGGGCCGCCAACTGGTCGACATCGTCACGCTGGCGCTGGGCATCGGCGGCGAACTCGTCGACCAGCCCCGGCAACAGCTGCAACACCTCGTCGATCAGCCGTGGTACCTCGGGGCCTGGCTCCAGGCTGCGTTCGAGCACCCGATTGAGCAGGTTCTCCATGGCCCAGGCCAATTCGGCCAGCACCAGCGCGCGAACCATCCGGCCGCTGCCCTTGAGGGTATGGAAAGCCCGGCGCAGTTCACCCAGCGCCGACTTGCTCTCAAGATCGGCAAGCCAGCGCGGCAGGTAGTCGCGCAGGGCATCGAGGACTTCCGCGGCTTCCTCGAGGAAGACTTCGCGCAACTCGTCATCGACCGGCGCCTCGTCCGGCGGCGGCGGCAACAGGCTGTGCGGCACCTGCCGGGCCGGCGGATTGAGTTCCGATACCGGGTGGGCCAGTACATCGGCCAGGGACTTCACCACATGCGGGTCATCCAGCTCCTGCAGGTCGCGCATCACCAGCGCCTCGGTGGGGCTCAGCACCTCGTCGAGCACCGGCACCTCCAGTTCCACCGGCGTACAGCCCAGCGCATCCAGGCTCTGCTCGACCTTGTCGAGCACCGTCTCGCCAGCCGCCTCGTGATCTTCGGCCAGGCGCTCAAGGTAGTACTCGATGCCGCTCAGGGCATCGGCGAGGCGATCGAGCTGCTGCCAGGACGGCGGGCTCGGCTCGTCGATCAGGTGCTCGCGAATGTAGCGGTTGCAGGTTTCCAGCAGGCTCGCCGCCCGGCCCAGCGGAATCATCGACAGCGCACCGCGTACCTGGGTCAGCAGCTCGGGCAACGGCGCCAGGCGCTCACGGTCCCAGTCGGCATCGATGTAGTCGACGATCAGGTCCTTGGCCTGCTGCAGGCAGAGCAGGGCCTCGCGGATCACGATCTGGTGGATCAGGGTCAGGTCGGTGGTCGGCAGGCGGCTTTCCTCGCGACCCTGCGGTTCGACCGTCCCGATCATCCCGGCCAGCGTCGACTCGACATAGAGCAAGGCCCCGGCCACATCCATCAGCACCGGGTCGTTGGGCTCGCGCTGACCCTGGGCCAGGCCCTGGACCACCGCCAACTGATCGATGATCACCTTGCGCGGCTGGCCGAAGCCGAGCACCGCCAGGGTGTCGGCGATCTGCCGCAATGGCGCCAGCAGGCTGCCCAGGTCGTCGGCGTGCTGGCGGTCGCTGCGCACGAACAGGTCCAGCCGCTCCTTGACCCGCACCAGTTCCTCGCAGAGCGCCGAGACCACCGAACGCATGGCATCACGGTCCGGACCGGCCAGGCGCGCACGCTCCTCGTCGACCACGCTGCTGCTCGGCAACGCCTCGTCCAGGCCATAGCGCTCCTTGAGCACACGCATCTGCGGGGTGGGGCGTTCGGCCTTGGCGATGTAGAACAGCAGGCTCTTGAGCAATTCGTCCGGTGCCGGCTGGTTGATGCCCTCGATCCCCTGCTCCAGCAGGCGCTTGAGTTCCCTGTCGGCATCCTTGAGCAGGCTGCGCAACGCCGGGCTGTTGCTGATCGCCCCGTCGAGCATGCCTTCGACCAGCGCCGAACCGACCTGCCACAGCGGCGCCAGTGGCGCGTCCAGGCACAGGCTTTCCAGGCGGTTGAAGACCTTGGCCATGTAGCCCAGGTTCGTCGCGTCGTCCTGTTCGCGCAGCAACCCCACCAGGGCGGTCTGCAACATCTGCCGCCACTTGCGCAGCAGCCCCGGCAGGTCCGACGGGGCCCGCTGGGCCAGAACCCCGGCCTCGAGTGCTGGCAACGCCAGCAGCACCGGACTGAACAGGCTGGTCTCCGAAAGCAGGCTTTCACCGCGAGCACTGCGCAGGTCGTTGAGCAACGGCAGCACCAACAGCGGCAGGTCGCGCCGGGCGTCATGCACCCGGTCCAGGTACAACGGCAATTGGGCGAACGCCTGGTGCAACAGGCTGACAGCCTCGCCCGGCGCGCCGACCCGGCCCTGCTGGAGGGCCAGCACCAGTTGTTCCATTTCCTCGGCCAGCAACGCCGCACCGTAGAATTCGACCATCTGCAGGCTGCCGTGCACCTGGTGGATGCAGGCCAGGCACTCGGCGATGTCCTGTTCGGCATGCTCCGGCACCTCGAAACCGTCCAGTGCCTGCCGGGCCTGCCTGAGGGTGTCGGTAATCTCGCCCTTGACCCACTCCAGGGCTACGTAGTCATGCTGCTGGTCGCTCATGCTTCACTACCGGGTTTCACGCGCATCTTGCGCCTGGGGCAAGGTAAAGCCGGAGACCGAGCGCCGCAGTTGGCTGGCCATCTTCGCCAGGTTGCCAATGCTCTCGGCGGTCGCGGTCGAACCGGAGGATGTCTGGGTGGTGATCTGCTGGATCACGTTCATGGTCAGCGAAATCTGGCCCGCCGACGAAGTCTGCTGCTGGGCCGCGTTGAAGATGCTCTGGATCAGCGCGGCGAGGGTCTTCGATACGCCTTCGATCTCTTCCAGCGCCACCCCGGCATCCTGCGCCAGGCGTGCGCCGCGCACCACCTCGGTGGTGGTCTGCTCCATGGAAATCACGGCTTCGTTGGTGTCGGTCTGGATCGCCCGCACCAGGGTCTCGATCTGCCGGGTTGCGGCGGACGAACGCTCCGCCAGGCGCTGGACCTCGTCGGCGACCACGGCAAAACCGCGGCCGGCATCACCGGCCATGGAGGCCTGGATCGCCGCGTTGAGTGCCAGGATGTTGGTCTGCTCGGCAATGTCGTCGATCAGGCTGACGATATCGCCGATCTCCTGGGAAGATTCGCCCAGGCGCTTGATCCGCTTGGCGGTGTCCTGGATCTGCTCGCGAATGTTGTCCATGCCGTGGATGGTGTTGTGCACCACCTCGTTGCCCTTGTTGGCGATTTCCACCGAACGCTCCGCCACCGCCGAGGACTCGGCGGCGTTGGCCGACACCTGGTCGATGGACTGCGCCATGTCGCTGATCGCCGCGGAGGCCTCGCTGATCTGCTGGGCCTGATGCTCCGAGGCTTCGGCCAACTGCATCGCGGTGGCCTGGGTTTCCTGTACGGCAGCGGCAACCTTGCCGGCCGTGAGATTGATGGTGGCGACCAGGTCGCGCAACTGGTCTACCGAATAGTTGATCGAGTCGGCAATGGTCCCGGTGAAGTCCTCGGTCACCGAGGCGGTCACGGTCAGGTCACCGTCGGCCAGGTCCTCGATCTCATCGAGCAGGCGCATGATCGCGTGCTGGTTGCGCTCGTTCTTTTCCGCGGTTTCATGCAGCTGGCGATTGGTCTCGCGGACCATCACCAGGCCGATCAGGATGATCGAGGCCAGCGCCAGCAAGCCCAGGACATAACCGCCGATGGTGTCCAGGGAGCGTCCGCCCGCCAGGTTTTCGAAACCGTTGGCCAGGTGCGAGGCTTCGTCCAGCAGGGTTTGCGACAGGCTGAAGATGCTGCTGGCGGACTCACGGACCTGGAACAGCTCCGGCGAGGTCTCGAGGATTTCATCGACGGAGCCGGAAACGAATTCGAAGAGTTCGGCGATCTCCCCGAGACGGGCCCGGGCATCCTTGTCCTCGACCTGGGAGATTTTCAGCGCCGCATTGCCCTGCAGCATGCCGTTGAGGACCTGGCCGAAGCGCGCCGCATCGCGGCCGAAGGCGTCGGCAGCCTGGGACGAGGTTTCATCGCCGGCCAGCACGGTATTCACCGCACCGAGAATTCGTTCGGCGAGCAGCGACTGGCGCTGGGCCATGACCACCTGGGCTGCCGGCGCACCGCGCTGCAGCAGGATCTCCACGACCTTCTCGTATTCGACCTGAAGTTGCGGCACGGTTTCGGCCAGGGTCGCCGCCACCTGGTGCAGGGACAGTACCGTCTGTTCGCTGGCGAGAATCGTGTCGGTGTTTTTCAGCAGGCTTTCCCAGTCCTGCTGCACCGCATGCATTTCCGTGCGCACGGTCGGCGGCGCGGCGGGCAGGCCGGTGGCCGGGTCGCCCTTCTTCAGGTAGCCCCAGCGCTGGGCGAAATCGTTGCGTGCATCGCTGAGCAGCTTGAACGCCGCAGCCTTGCCCGAGGCCGCCTCGGTGGCGTTCTTGGCGATACGCTGGGACAACACGCGCAGTTCGCCAGCGTGGCTGATGTACTGCTTGTCGTAGGTGGCCTGGGTGTTCAGGTAGGCGAAGTTGGCGAACAACAGCATGATGAACACGATCAGCGCGATGAACAGCACGATGATCTGCGAACGACTGCGCGAAGCCTGTTCGGGGTTGCCGGTCTTGCCTTTGATCATCTCAGGCCCCTGCCTGTACTGCCGTGGAAGCGGGCCCCGCGCAAGCCGGACACATGATTAGACTGCAACATCGAGGAACCCCGGTGCCTGCGCCAGGCTGAACGGGCTGAACACCCACCAGTTGCGCTCACGTTCGAAACAGCCCTGCACGAAGGGCGCGACCACCAACTCCGGGCGCTCGACCGAATGCATCTGCCGGCTGCCCTGGGGAAAGTGCTGCATGCCCGCCACCTCATCCACCAGCAGGCCGGCGAACACGTCCTTGTATTCCAGCACCAGCACCCGGCGCTGCTTGCGCACGACCGACAGCTCATGACCGAAGAACCCGCACAGGTCCATGAGCGGCAGCAGCCGGCCACGCAGGTTGGCCACGCCCTTGACCCAGGGCTTCACCCCCGGCAACAGGGTGTAGCGTGGCTCATGCAGCACTTCGGCGACTTCGCCCATGGGCGCCACGTACCACTGCTCGCCCAAGCGGAAACCGATGCCGCTCCAGGTGTCCTGGCGGGTTTCCTGGGACGGCAGGTCCGCCGCCAGCGCCCGACAGCGCTGGTCGATCTCCAGCAGGAGGGCAAAGGCAGTCTGCGATTCGGCCATGGGCGCCTGTCGTCAACCGGCCAGGACGTTGTTCAGGGTCTTGAGCAGGGTTTCCTCTTCGACCGGCTTGGTCAGGTAGTCCCGGGCGCCCTGGCGCGTGCCCCAGACCTTGTCGGTTTCCTGGTCCTTGGTGGTGATGATGATCACCGGGATCGCCGCGGTCTCCGGGTCCTTGGTCAGTTGCCGGGTCGCCTGGAAACCGTTGAGGCCGGGCATGACGATGTCCATCAGCACCGCATCGGGCTTTTCCTGGCGGGCCAGGGCCACGCCGTCGGCGCCGTTCTCGGCCTTGAGGACTTCATGACCGTGCTTTTCCAGCATGCCGGTCAGTTTGTACATTTCAGTCGGCGAATCATCGACGATCAGGATGCGTGCCATGGTGCTCCCCATTTCTTATAAAGCAGGCGGCCCGGCGGCCCCCCGTCAAAGTGCTTGTTCTACTGCCGTGAACCCCGGGACATGCGCCTTGATCGCGTCCAGCAACTCGTCGCGGCTGAACGGCTTGGTCAAGAATTGATCAGAACCGACGATGCGCCCCTTGGCCTTGTCGAACAGGCTGTCCTTGGAGGACAGCATGATCACCGGCGTCGACTTGAACGCGCTGTTGTTCTTGATCAGCGCGCAGGTCTGGTAGCCGTCCAGGCGCGGCATCATGATGTCGACGAAGATGATGCCCGGATGATGATCGGCGATCTTGGCCAGGGCTTCGAAGCCGTCGACAGCGGTAATGACCTCGCAGCCGACATGCTTGAGCAGCGTCTCGGCGGTACGACGAATCGTCTTGGAGTCATCGATGACCATGACTTTCAAGGCTGTGGAATGCTGTTCCATATCTGCTCTACCATCGCCACAGCGACGCGTTTTCCAGGGATGCCCGGTTTCCGGGCGCGAAACCCTTGATGTGGAAGGATTTCGTACAGGATGCGAACCTTTTTAGCACAGTCTCCCCACGCAATCCATGCACGGCCCCTACCCCACCTTTTCCTTGACCGCAAACATCCGCAGCGCCACTCTGACGCCACTTTCCAAGTCATTACGGCCATCACGGCCTACAGAGGATATAGCCCATGAGCGTTCGTCTCGGCATTGTCATGGACCCTATCGCGAGCATTTCCTACAAGAAGGACAGCTCGCTGGCCATGCTGCTGGCCGCCCAGGAACGCGGCTGGACGCTGTTCTACATGGAGCAGCAGGATCTTTACCAGGATGCCGGCGTGGCCCGGGCGCGGATGAAACCGCTGAAGGTGTTCGCCAACCCCGAGCACTGGTTCGAGCTGGAAGCGGAGACCGATGCGGCCCTGAGCGACCTGGACGTGATCCTGATGCGCAAGGACCCGCCGTTCGACATGGAGTTCGTCTACTCCACCTACCTGTTGGAGCAGGCCGAACGGGCCGGCGTGCTGGTGGTGAACAAGCCGCAGAGCCTGCGCGACTGCAACGAGAAGCTGTTCGCCACGCAGTTCCCGCAGTGCACGCCACCGACCGTGGTCAGCCGCCGCGCCGACGTGCTGCGTGAATTCGCCGCCAAGCACGGCGATGTGATCCTCAAGCCGCTGGACGGCATGGGCGGCACCTCGATCTTCCGGCACCGGGTCGGCGACCCGAACCTGTCGGTGATCCTCGAGACCCTGACCGCCCTGGGCAGCCAGCAGATCATGGCCCAGGCCTACCTGCCGGCGATCAAGGACGGCGACAAGCGCATCCTGATGGTCGATGGCGAACCGGTCCCCTACTGCCTGGCGCGGATTCCGGCCAGCGGCGAAACCCGCGGCAACCTGGCCGCCGGCGGGCGCGGCGAAGCCCGACCACTGACCGAGCGCGACCGCTGGATCGCCGCCCAGGTCGGACCGACCTTGCGTGAAAAGGGCCTGCTGTTCGTAGGTCTGGATGTCATCGGCGAGCACCTGACGGAAATCAACGTCACCAGCCCGACCTGCATCCGCGAGATCGACAACGCCTTCGGCACCCACATCGGCGGCCTGCTGATGGATGCCATTGAGCAGAAGCTCAAGAGCCGTTGATGTAGAACAGCCGAGATGGAACCAACATTGCGCTATGATGCACCGCCTCCGAAACGCGTGATGTTGGTTTTCTGGTCATGACTCTCCCCGCCGATCTGCCTCCCGAACTCTACCGCACCGGCGTGCGCCCGGCCGACAGGCTCGGCTTTACCCTGTTTCTCGCCGCGCTGATCCACCTGGCCCTGCTGCTCGGCGTCGGGTTCAGCTTCGTCGAGCCCAAGCAGGTCAGCAGAACCCTGGAAATCACCCTGGCCACCTTCAAGAGCGAGACCAAGCCGGCCAAGGCCGACTTCCTCGCCCAGGAAAACCAGCAGGGCAGCGGCACCCAGGATAAAAAGGCGATCCCGACCACCACCGAAGTCGCGCCGTTCCAGGACAACACCGTGAACAAGGTCGCCACGCCACCGCCGGCCAAGCCGCAGGTCACCGAAGCGACGCCCAAGGCTGCGGTCGCCACCGTCGCGCCGAAACCGAAGAAGACCGTCACCCGCCACGAAGAGCCCAAGCCCGAAGCCCCGCCGCCAACCGAGGCACCGAGTTTCGACAGCGAACAGTTGTCCAGCGACATCGCCAGCCTGGAAGCGGAACTGGCCAAGGAACGCCAGCTGTACGCCAAGAGGCCACGTATCCACCGCCTGAGCGCGGCCTCGACCATGCGCGACAAGGGCGCCTGGTACAAGGACGAATGGCGCAAGAAGGTCGAGCGGATCGGCAACCTCAACTACCCCGAGGAAGCCCGTCGCCAGCAGATCTACGGCAGCCTGCGACTGATGGTGTCGATCAACCGCGACGGCTCGCTGTACGAGGTGCTGGTGCTCGAATCGTCCGGCCAGCCACTGCTGGACCAGGCCGCGCAGCGCATCGTCCGGCTGGCGGCGCCGTTCGCACCGTTTACCGGCGACCTGTCGGACATCGACCGACTGGAAATCATCCGCACCTGGCGTTTCGCCCGGGGGGACCGCCTGTCCAGTAATTGAGCGCCATCCGGCTTGTCAGTTCGCCCGCCCAACGCCACACTAGGTTCATGAAAAACCTCAGCCCGACGTACCTCAAGCATCACTTCCTGATCGCCATGCCGCATATGGCCGACCCGAACTTTGCGCAAACGGTGACCTACATCGTCGAGCACAGCGCAAACGGTGCCATGGGACTGGTCATCAACCGCCCGCAATCGCTGAACCTGGCCGATATCCTCGAGCAACTGCGCCCTGATATCGACCCGCCAGGGTTGTGCCAGCATGTGCCGATCTACTCGGGAGGCCCGGTCCAGACCGATCGCGGCTTCGTCCTGCACCCGATCGGCAAGACCTACCAGGCCACTGTCGAGCTCGAGGGCCTGGCGCTGTCGACCTCCCAGGACGTGCTGTTCGCCATCGCCGATGGCGTCGGCCCGGAACGCAGCCTGATTGCCCTCGGCTACGCGGGCTGGGAAGCCGGGCAACTGGAGGCCGAGCTGGCCGACAATGCCTGGCTGACCTGCCCGTTCTCCCCGGAAATCCTCTTCAACACCGACAGCGACGACCGCCTGGCCGCCGCCGCCGCGCACCTGGGCATCAACCTCAGCCTGCTGACCAGCCAGGCGGGCCACGCCTGATGGCCAACATCCGTCTGCTGCTGGGTTTCGACTACGGCACCCGGCAGATCGGCGTTGCCGTCGGCCAGATGGTCACCGGCCAGGCCCGCGAGCTGTGCACCCTCAAGGCACAGAATGGCGTGCCCGACTGGAACCAGGTCGAAGCGCTGATCAAGGAGTGGAAACCCGACGCGGTGGTGGTCGGCCTGCCCCTGAACATGGATGGCACGCCCAGCGAGATGTGCGCCCGCGCGGAGAAGTTCGCCCGCCGACTCAATGGCCGCTACAACGTGCCGTTCTTTACCCAGGACGAGCGCCTGACCACCTTCGAGGCCAAGGGCGAGCGCATGGCCAAGGGCGGGCAGAAAGGCAGCTACCGCGACAATCCGGTGGACGCCATCGCCGCCAAGCTGCTGCTGCAAAGCTGGATCGAAGAAAACCCCGTATCCCCCGAATCCTGACGGCGCCGCGCGTCGTACCGTCTCAGTCCTCGCCACGCTTGCCGGGCGGGGCCCTTGAAGGAGCAATCATGAGCCTGCCCAATCCCGCCGAACTGATCGACCAGATGGCCGCCCGCCTCAAGGCCCATCTGCAGCAGCGAGCCATCGACACCCCGCGCTACATCGGTATCCGCACCGGTGGCGTGTGGGTTGCGCAGGCACTGCTCAAGGCCCTGGGCAGCGATTCGCCACTGGGCACGCTGGACGTGTCCTTCTATCGCGACGACTTCAGCCAGAACGGCTTGCACCCGCAGGTGCGTCCTTCGGAGCTGCCTTTCGAGATCGAAGGCCAGCACCTGGTACTGATCGACGACGTACTGATGAGCGGCCGGACCATCCGCGCCGCCCTCAATGAGCTGTTCGACTATGGCCGCCCGGCCAGCGTGACCCTGGTCTGCCTGCTGGACCTGGAGGCCGCCGAGCTGCCGATCCGGCCGAATGTGGTGGGCGCAACCCTGTCCCTGGCCCCCACGGAACGGGTAAAATTGTCCGGCCCCGCGCCGCTCCAGCTTGAACTTCAAGATCTGGCCCTTCAAGCACCTTAAAAAGAGTCCTCTGCGATGACGCCTTCAGACGCCAAGCGCCCCCTGCAGCTCAATGATCAGGGCCAGCTGCGCCACTTCCTGTCGCTCGACGGTCTGCCCCGCGAGCTGCTGACGGAAATCCTCGATACCGCCGACTCATTCCTCGAAGTCGGCGCCCGGGCAGTGAAGAAAGTCCCGTTGCTGCGCGGCAAGACCGTGTGCAACGTGTTCTTCGAGAACTCCACCCGCACCCGCACCACCTTCGAACTGGCGGCCCAGCGGCTGTCGGCCGACGTGATCACGCTGAACGTGTCGACCTCGTCCGCGAGCAAGGGCGAAACCCTGCTCGACACCCTGCGCAACCTGGAAGCCATGGCCGCCGACATGTTCGTGGTGCGCCACTCCGACTCCGGTGCCGCACACTTCATCGCCGAACACGTCTGCCCGCAGGTGGCGATCATCAACGGCGGTGACGGCCGCCACGCCCACCCGACCCAGGGCATGCTCGACATGCTGACCATCCGCCGACACAAGGGCGGTTTCGAAAACCTCTCGGTGGCGATCGTCGGCGACATCCTGCACTCGCGCGTCGCCCGCTCGAACATGCTGGCGCTCAAGACCCTGGGCTGCCCGGATATCCGCGTGATCGCGCCGAAGACCCTGCTGCCGATCGGTATCGAGCAGTACGGCGTGAAGGTCTACACCGACATGGCCGAAGGCCTGAAGGATGTCGACGTGGTGATCATGCTGCGCCTGCAACGTGAACGCATGACTGGCGGCCTGCTGCCCAGCGAGGGCGAGTTCTACCGCCTGTTCGGCCTGACTACCGCACGCCTGGCCGGTGCCAAGCCGGATGCCATCGTCATGCACCCGGGCCCGATCAACCGCGGCGTGGAAATCGAATCGGCGGTGGCCGACGGTCCGCGCTCGGTCATCCTCAACCAGGTTACCTACGGCATTGCCGTACGCATGGCCGTATTGTCCATGGCCATGAGCGGGCAGACAGCCCAGCGTCAATTCGAGCAGGAGAACGCCCAGTGAAGCTCAGCATTATTGGCGCCCGCGTCATCGACCCGAGCAGCGGCCTGGACCAGGTCAGCGACCTGCACCTGGAGGCCGGCCGGATCGTCGCCATCGGTGCCGCCCCGGCCGGTTTCGAGCCGAGCGAAACCCTCGATGCCAAGGGTCTGGTCGCCGCCCCAGGGCTGGTCGACCTGAACGTCGCCCTGCGCGAGCCGGGCTACAGCCGCAAGGGCAGCATCGCCAGCGAAACCCGTGCCGCCGCCGCCGGCGGTGTCACCAGCCTGTGCTGCCCACCCCGGACCAAGCCGGTACTGGATACCTCGGCAGTCGCCGAGCTGATCCTCGACCGCGCCCGTGAGGCCGGCAATACCAAGGTGTTCCCGATCGGCGCCCTGAGCAAGGGTCTGGAAGGCGAACAACTGGCGGAACTGGTGGCCCTGCGCGATGCCGGCTGCGTGGCGTTCGGCAACGGCCTGGACAGCTTCCGCAACAGCCGCACCCTGTGCCGGGCGCTGGAGTACGCGGCCACGTTCGACCTGACGGTGGTGTTCCACTCCCAGGACCACGACCTGGCCGAAGGTGGCCTGGCCCACGAAGGGGCAACCGCGAGCTTCCTCGGCTTGCCGGGGATTCCGGAAACCGCCGAGACCGTGGCCCTGGCCCGTGACCTGCTGCTGGTCGAGCAGACCGGCGTACGTGCGCACTTCAGCCAGCTGACCAGCGCCCGCGGCGCCGCCCTGATCGCCCAGGCCCAGGCCAAGGGCCTGCGGGTTACCGCCGATGTCGCGCTGTACCAGCTGATCCTGACCGACGAGGCGCTGATCGACTTCTCCAGCCTGTACCACGTGCAACCGCCGCTGCGTACCCGCGCCGACCGCGATGGCCTGCGCGAAGCGGTGAAGTCCGGAGTGATCAGTGCCATCTCCAGCCACCACCAACCACACGAG
The DNA here is from genome assembly GCF_014268755.2 of Pseudomonas vanderleydeniana. NCBI lineage: Bacteria > Pseudomonadati > Pseudomonadota > Gammaproteobacteria > Pseudomonadales > Pseudomonadaceae > Pseudomonas > Pseudomonas vanderleydeniana. Next base: position 6,816,185 of record NZ_CP077093.1, read on the forward strand.
CGTGATGCCAAGCTGGCCCCGTTCGGTGCGACCGAACCCGGCATCAGCAGCGTCGAGCTGCTGCTGCCCCTGGCGCTGACCCTGGTGGAAGATGGTCTGCTCGACCTGCCGACCCTGCTCGCTCGCCTGGGCGCTGGCCCCGCCGATGCCCTGCGGCTGCCGGCTGGCAAGCTGGCGGTAGGGGGCGCGGCGGACCTGGTGCTGTTCGATCCGGGCACCTCCACCGTGGCCGGTGAACAGTGGTTGTCGCGTGGCGAGAACTGTCCGTTCATCGGCCATGCGCTGCCGGGTACGGTGCGCTACACGCTGATGGATGGGCGGATCACCCACCAGGCGTAAACCTGTGGCGAGCGGGCTTGCCCGCGCTGGGGAGCGCAGCGCCCCCGAAACCTGGCACCGCGTGGTAGCTGATCTAATGCAGTGACGGGTTTTGGGGCTGCCATGCAGCCCCGCGCGGACAAGCCCGCTCACCACCCGGCAATCCGCTCACCCAGTCAGGCCCCGGCCCGACAAACCGGGCCGACTCAGCACAATCGATACCATGCCCGGCATCAACCCCGCCCGCTGTTCCTCAGCGAAATCTGGTCATTCAGCGTCCAGAAGTCATACAACACCCCCAGCCCCAGCAGCCCGCCGCTCACCAAATACAGCACGCCGGTGATCCACTTGCCCTGGTACATGCGGTGCACGCCGAAGAATCCAAGGAAGGTCAGCAGCAGCCACGCGGAGGTGTAGTCCAGTGGCCCGTAGGTAAAACGCAGGTCGGCTTCGCGATCCATTCCCGGAATCAGGAACAGGTCGATCAGCCAACCGATACCCAGCAATCCGAACGTGCAGAACCAGATCGTCCCGGTCACCGGCTTGCCGTAATAGAAGCGGTGGGAACCGGTGAAACCGAAAATCCACAACAAGTAGCCGATGACGACGTTATGGGTATTGGCAGGACTGCCATCATGCCGATAGCTGTTCATGAATGCCCTCTCCGAGCTCGATAGATAAATTTTTCATCATTTTTTGTGACTTTTTTACTGTCTCAAAACATGTAACAGAGTCTTGCCAGAAATCGCTGGAAGCCTTGTGGTACCTGAGCTGCGCGTGACCCATGGGTCGTTTTTCGCCGTCCCAGAGCGCTTTTACCCCCTGTATAGAGTCGACAAACGGACTCGGAAAGACCCGAAAGCTGTTATAAAGTTGCGCGCTAACCAACCTGAGCCTTGCCTAATGCGACCATTTTTCAAGACATGGCTGACTCTTTGCCTTTTGATGCCATTGGCCGCCCACGCCACCAATCGTGAGCAACGTCTTCCCAACATCGACGGTCACACTGCAAAGTCACCTGCAGCCGTCGCCAAACTTTCCGAGATCAGCGTTCCAGGCAGCAAACATCCTGGCAAGCACACCAGCCCGGGTAAAGTGAAACACGCTGAACTCACTGCCACCGTCGCCGGTGCGCCGAACAGCAAGCAGAGCAGCGCGGCCCTGAGCCGTGCGGTGAATGTGCTGGGGACGCCCTATCGCTGGGGTGGGAGCAGCCCGAGCAAGGGCTTCGACTGCAGCGGCCTGGTCAAGTACGCCTATAGCGGTGTCGCTGCCAGCGACCTGCCACGTACCTCCAACGCCATGGCTTCCGGCCACGGCCAGAAGGTCGATCGCAAGGACCTGAAGCCGGGAGACCTGCTGTTCTTCAACATCAAGAGCCGCAAGGTCAACCACGTCGCCATCTACCTGGGCAACGACCGCTTCATCCATGCGCCACGTCGCGGCAAGTCCGTGACCATCGACACGCTGAAGAAACCCTACTGGGCCAGCCACTACGCCGTCGCCAAGCGGGTGATCGCCAAGGAACAGACCGGCCACCTGCGCGTCGTCCAGCGCTAACACGCCTTGCACGGCCTGCTGTGCCGAGCGGGCTAGCCCGCGCTCGGCAGCAAGGCAGCCGCAAAGCCGGCTGATCCGGCCTACCTGGCAAATCAGGGTTGCCTGGCTTTGGGGGTGCCTTGCACCCCAGCGCGGCGGTGCGGCGTTCCGACAAGCCAGCTCGCCACAGGTATTTCGCCCGCTGCCGACTCACCGCGGATTCAGGCTCAGGTCCGCCGCTTCGCCCCCAGCCCCCTTGTCCAGCTTGATCATCAGCCGCAGGTCATTGGCCGAATCCGCGTGCGCCAGCGCATCGCGATAGCTGATCACACCCTCCCTATACAACGCATACAAACCCTGGTCGAGGGTCTGCATGCCCTGCTCGGTCGAACGCTTCATCAGCGGCTTGAGCCCCTTGATGTCACCCTTGCGAATCAGATCGGCCATCAGTGGCGTGTTCAGCAACACCTCCACCACCGGCCGACGCCCCGTGCCGTCCTGCAGCGGGATGAGTTGCTGGGCGACCACCGCGCGCAGGTTGAGCGAGAGTTCCATCCAGGCCTGCGGATGACGGTCCACCGGGAAGAAATTGATGATCCGCTCCAACGCCTGGTCGGCATTCGGTGCGTGCAGGGTGGCCAGGCACAGGTGGCCGGTTTCGGCGAAAGCCAGGGCATGATCCATGGTTTCGCGGCTGCGCACCTCGCCGATCACGATCAGGTCCGGGGCTTGGCGCAGGGTGTTTTTCAGCGCCACTTCATAGGAGTCGGTGTCGATCCCCACTTCCCGCTGGGTGATGATGCAGCCCTGGTGTTCGTGGATGAATTCGATCGGGTCCTCGATCGTGACGATGTGCCCGCTGCCGTGCTGGTTGCGATGGCCGATCATCGCCGCCAGGGAGGTCGACTTGCCGGCCCCGGTGGCACCGACGAACATCACCAGCCCACGCTTGAGCAGCGCCAGTTGCTCGATGATCGGTGGCAGCTTCAGGTCGGCCAACTGCGGGATGCGCGTCTCGATGCGCCGCAGCACCATGCCCGGCTGGTTGCGTTGGTAGAAGGCACTGACCCGGAAGCGGCCGATGTCCCTGGGCTGGATGGCGAAGTTGCATTCGTGCAGATGGCCGAAGTCCAGCCGCTGGCGCTCGTTCATCAGGCTGTAGACCGCATCCCGGGTCTGTTCCAGGGTCAGCGCATTGTGGGTCACCGGCAGGATCTGGCCATTGACCTTCAACGAAGGCGGCAGGCCAGGGGTGATGAACAAATCGGAGCCGCCCTTTTCCACCATCAGGCGCAGCAGCTTCTCGAACTCCATGAGTCTCTCCGCTTCAGCTCAGGCATAACCTGTGTGACAGCGTAGGTCATCTAGAAGTTGTCAGGAATCTTCGCCTTCTCACGGGCGCTGTCGCGGGCGATCAGTCCCTTGGCCAGCAGGTCCTTGAGGCACATGTCCAGCGTCTGCATGCCCAGCGAGCCGCCGGTCTGGATCGACGAGTACATCTGCGCGACCTTGTCCTCGCGGATCAGGTTGCGGATCGCCGGGGTGCCCAGCATGATTTCGTGGGCCGCTACCCGCCCGCCGCCGACCTTCTTCAGCAGGCTCTGGGAAATCACCGCCTGCAGCGACTCGGAGAGCATCGAGCGGACCATGGATTTTTCTTCCGCCGGGAACACGTCGACCACCCGGTCGATGGTCTTCGCCGCCGAGGTGGTGTGCAGGGTGCCGAACACCAGGTGCCCGGTCTCGGCAGCGGTCAACGCCAGGCGAATGGTTTCCAGGTCGCGCATCTCGCCCACCAGGATCACGTCCGGGTCCTCGCGCAGGGCCGAACGCAGGGCGGCGGAGAAGCTCTGGGTGTCGCGGTGCACCTCGCGCTGGTTGACCAGGCACTTCTTCGACTCGTGAACGAACTCGATCGGGTCCTCGATGGTGAGGATGTGATGGTGCTTGTTGTTGTTCAGGTGGTCGATCATCGCCGCCAGGGTGGTCGACTTGCCCGAGCCGGTCGGCCCGGTCACCAGCACCAGGCCACGGGGTACCTCGGTGATCTTGCGGAACACCTCGCCCATGCCCAGCTCGTCCATGGTCAGGACCTTCGACGGAATGGTCCGGAACACCGCGCCCGCACCGCGATTCTGGTTGAACGCGTTGACCCGGAAGCGCGCCACTCCCGGCACCTCGAAGGAGAAGTCGGTTTCCAGGAACTCCTCGTAATCCTTGCGCTGGCGGTCATTCATGATGTCGTAGATCAGGTCATGGACCTGCTTGTGGTCCAGCGCCGGCAGGTTGATCCGGCGCACATCGCCATCGACCCGGATCATCGGCGGCAATCCGGCCGAGAGGTGCAAGTCCGAAGCGCCCTGCTTGGCGCTGAAGGCCAACAGCTCGGTGATATCCATGAGGCTCCCCAATACAGGTAGAATGCCGCAGACCTTTGAACTGCGGGCGAGATTGAATGACCACGATAGCAGACAACATTGCCTCCGTTGCAGCCCGGATCCACGCCGCCGCCCAGGCCGCTGGCCGCGATGCCGCCAGTGTCCACCTGCTCGCCGTGAGCAAGACCAAGCCCGCCGAGGCTATTCGCGAGGCGCATGCCGCCGGCATCAGGGATTTCGGCGAAAACTACCTGCAGGAAGCCCTCGGCAAGCAGGTCGAATTGACCGACCTGCCCTTGTGTTGGCACTTCATCGGCCCCATTCAGTCGAACAAGACTCGAGCCATCGCCGAGCATTTCGACTGGGTGCATTCCGTGGATCGCCTGAAAATCGCACAACGCCTATCCGAACAACGCCCAGCCGGCCTGCCGCCGCTGAACATCTGCATCCAGGTCAACGTCAGCGGCGAGGCCAGCAAGTCCGGCTGTACCCCGGCCGACCTGCCGGCCCTGGCCACCGCCATCGGCGCGCTGCCGAATCTGGTGCTGCGCGGCCTGATGGCAATCCCCGAACCCACCGAAGAGCGTGCCGCACAAGACGCCGCGTTCGCCAGCGTGCGAACCCTGCAAGACAGCCTCGACCTGCCGCTCGACACACTTTCCATGGGCATGAGCCACGACCTCGAGTCAGCCATTGCCCAAGGCGCCACCTGGGTGCGGATCGGTACCGCCCTGTTTGGCGCCCGCGACTACGGCCAGGCCTGAAAGGGCCCCACACTCTCATTCTAAGGACCCGTCATGAGCAAGAACCGAATCACCTTCATCGGCGCCGGCAACATGGCCGCCAGCCTGATCGGCGGCCTGCGCGCCGAGGGCCTGGATGCCGCCCTGATTCGCGCCAGCGACCCGGGCGCCGAGACCCGTGCGCGGGTGGCGGCCGAACACGCTATCGAAGTGTTCGCCGATAACGCCGAGGCCGTCCAGGGCGCGGACGTGGTGGTGCTGGCAGTCAAGCCACAGGCCATGAAGGCCGTGTGCGAAGCCCTGCGCCCCAGCCTCAAGCCCAACCAGCTGGTGGTATCGATCGCCGCCGGCATCACCTGTGCCAGCCTGAACAACTGGCTCGGCGAGCAGCCGGTGGTGCGCTGCATGCCCAACACCCCGTCGCTGCTGCGCAAGGGCGTCAGCGGCCTGTACGCCACCAGCCAGGTCTCCGCCGAACAGCGCCAGCAGGCCCAGACCCTGCTGTCGGCCGTCGGCTCGGCCCTGTGGCTGGATGAGGAACAGCAACTGGACGCGGTCACCGCGGTTTCCGGCAGTGGCCCGGCGTACTTCTTCCTGCTGATCGAAGCGATGACCGCCGCCGGTGAGAAACTCGGCCTGCCTCGCGACGTCGCCATCCAACTGAGCCAGCAGACCGCCCTCGGCGCCGCCCACATGGCGGTCGCCAGCGACGTGGACGCCGCCGAACTGCGCCGTCGGGTCACCTCCCCGGCCGGCACCACGGAAGCGGCAATCAAGACGTTCCAGGCCGGTGGTTTCGAAGCCCTGGTAGAAAAGGCGCTCGGCGCCGCCGCCCAGCGTTCGGCCGAAATGGCCGAACAACTCGGTCAGTAACTCGCGAGGGAATACTTGATGTTTGCACTCAATAGCGCTGCCATCTTCGTCATCCAGACCCTGGGCAGCCTGTATCTGCTGGTGGTTCTGTTGCGCTTCATCCTGCAACTGGTGCGGGCCAACTTCTACAACCCGCTCTGCCAGTTCACCGTCAAGGCCACCCAGCCGCTGCTCAAGCCGATGCGCCGGGTGATCCCCAGCCTGTTCGGCCTGGACATGTCCTCGCTGGTGCTGGCGATCATCGTGCAGATGCTGTTGATGGCGGTGATCCTGCTGCTCAGCTACGGCGTGACCGGCAACATCGCCTACCTGCTGATCTGGTCGATCATCGGCGTCACCTCGCTGTTCCTCAAGGTGTTCTTCTTCGCCATGATCATCAGCGTGATCCTCTCCTGGGTCGCCCCGGGTAGCCACAGCCCGGCGGCCGAGCTGGTATACCAGATCAGCGAGCCGGTGCTGGCGCCATTCCGCAAGATCGTGCCGAACCTGGGCGGCCTGGATATCTCGCCAATCCTGGCGTTCCTGGTGATCCAGCTGCTGCAAAGCTACGTGATCCCGCCGCTGGCGGTGATGAGCGGCATGCCTGAAGTGCTGTTCCGCCTGATCTGATGAGGTAATTGTGGCGAGCGGGCTTGTCGGGGCGCCGCATCGCCGCGCTGGGTCGCGAAGCGATCCTAAAATCAGCGAACTCATTCTACCAGGCAGACCGAGACGACTGGTTTACGACTGCTTCGCAGCCGAACGCGGCGGTGCGGCGCCCCGACAAGCCCGCTCGCCACAGGACCGCTCCCCCCAAATGGGCTCGCCACGCAGGCCTTTGCTTGCCGCTGATCCCCCCGCTCATTAGACTTACGCCTCATTCAAGCGTGAGCAGGGTCGATGTCCACTGTCTTTCCCCACGATTCCGTCGGGCTGGTCGTGCCGCAAACGGCACACTTCAGCGAGCCCCTGGCCTTGGCCTGTGGTCGTTCCCTGCCAGCCTACGACCTGATCTACGAAACCTACGGCAGCCTCAACGCCACCGCGAGCAACGCGGTGCTGATCTGCCATGCCCTGTCCGGCCACCACCACGCGGCGGGCTACCACAGCCCCGACGACCGCAAGCCCGGCTGGTGGGACAGCTGCATAGGCCCCGGCAAGCCGATCGACACCAACAAGTTCTTCGTGGTCAGCCTGAACAACCTCGGCGGCTGCAACGGCTCCACCGGCCCGAGCAGCATCAACCCGGAGACCGGCAAGCCCTTCGGCGCCGACTTCCCGGTGCTGACCGTCGAGGATTGGGTACACAGCCAGGCCCGCCTCGCCGATCGCATGGGCATCAGCCAGTGGGCGGCGGTGGTCGGCGGCAGCCTCGGCGGCATGCAGGCCATGCAGTGGACCATCACCTACCCGGACCGCGTGCGCCATTGCGTGGCGATCGCCTCGGCACCCAAGCTGTCGGCGCAGAACATCGCCTTCAACGAAGTGGCGCGCCAGGCGATCCTCACCGACCCCGAATTCCATGGCGGCTCGTTCCAGGAACACGGCGTGATCCCCAAGCGCGGGCTGATGCTGGCACGGATGGTCGGGCACATCACCTACCTGTCCGATGACTCGATGGGTGAGAAATTCGGCCGCGGGCTCAAGAGCGACAAGCTCAACTACGACTTCCACAGCGTCGAGTTCCAGGTCGAAAGCTACCTGCGCTACCAGGGCGAGGAGTTCTCCGGGCGCTTCGATGCCAACACCTACCTGGTGATGACCAAGGCGCTGGACTACTTCGACCCGGCGGCGCACTACGACAACGACCTGGCCAAGACCTTCGCCGGCGCCAAGGCCAGTTTCTGCGTGATGTCCTTCACCACCGACTGGCGCTTCTCGCCAGCCCGCTCGCGGGAAGTGGTCGATGCGCTGATGGCTGCGCGCAAGGACGTCTGCTACCTGGAAATCGACGCACCACAGGGCCACGATGCCTTCCTGATCCCGATCCCGCGTTACCTGCAGGCGTTCGGCAACTACATGAACCGGATTACCCTGTGAGGACGCCATGAGAGCCGACCTGGAAATCATCCAAGACTGGATCCCCGCCGGCAGCCGCGTGCTCGACCTCGGCTGCGGTGATGGCGAACTGCTGAGCTGGCTGCGCGACAACAAGCAGGTCACCGGCTACGGCCTGGAAAACGACGCCGACAACATCGCCGCCTGCGTGGCCAAGGGCATCAACGTCATCGAGCAGGACCTGGACAAGGGCCTGGGCAACTTCGCCAGCAACAGCTTCGATATCGTGGTCATGACCCAGGCCCTGCAGGCCGTGCACTACCCGGACAAGATCCTCGACGAAATGCTCCGGGTCGGCCGCCAGTGCATCATCACCTTCCCCAACTTCGGTCACTGGCGCTGCCGCTGGTACCTGGCGAGCAAGGGTCGCATGCCGGTCTCGGAGTTCCTGCCGTACACCTGGTACAACACGCCGAACATCCACTTCTGCACCTTCGAGGACTTCGAGGAACTGTGCCGCGAACGCCAGGCCAAGGTCATCGATCGGCTTGCCGTGGATCAACAGCACCGCCACGGGTGGGCCAGTAAGCTATGGCCTAATCTGTTGGGAGAGATCGGCATCTACCGCGTCAGCAGCCCCGGCCTGCAGGATCACAAGATCGCGGTATGAATCACCTGAGCTAAAGGAGGATGATCATGGGACGTCTGGCGGTTTTCCTGTTGAGTGCCTGCCTGGGAATGTCGGCGATGGCCGCCGACGCCATCAAGGGCGAGCGCCAGGAAGTGTTCGGTGATATCACCGTGCACTACAACACGTTCAATTCCACCTACCTGCAACCGGACATCGCCAAGGCGAACGAGCTGGTGCGCAGCAAGAACCAGGGCGTGATCAACGTCGCGGTGCTCAAGGCCGGCAAACCGGTGGTGGCCCAGGTCAGCGGCGCCGTCAAGGACCTGACCAACAAGAGCCTGCCACTGGCCTTCAAACAGATCACCGAGCAGGGCGCGGTGTACTACATCGCCCAGTTCCCGGTGCCCCAGCAGGAGAACCGGACCTTCGAGATCGCGGTCACCAGCGGCGGGCAAACCAATACCTTCAGCTTCAACCAAGAGCTTTTTCCAGGCGAATGATGAATTTCACCCAGTTGGTACTGGCCAGCCATAACGCTGGCAAACTCAAGGAACTGCAGGCGATGCTCGGCGAGTCGGTGCAATTGCGCTCGATCGGCGAATTCAGCAGCGTCGAGCCGGAGGAAACCGGCCTGTCGTTCGTCGAGAACGCCATCCTCAAGGCCCGCAACGCCGCCCGCCTCTCCGGCCTGCCGGCGCTGGCCGACGACTCTGGCCTGGCGGTGGACTTCCTCGGCGGCGCACCGGGTATCTACTCGGCCCGCTACGCCGACGGCAAGGGCGACGCGGCGAACAACGCCAAGCTGCTCGAAGCCCTCAGGGACGTGCCCGAGGCCGAGCGCGGCGCGCAGTTCGTCTGCGTGCTGGCCCTGGTCCGCCACGCCGACGACCCGCTGCCGATCCTCTGCGAAGGCCTCTGGCATGGCCGTATCCTCACCGCTGCCAGCGGCGAGCACGGCTTCGGCTACGACCCGCTGTTCTGGGTACCGGAGCGCGACTGTTCCAGTGCCGAACTGAGCCCCGTGGAAAAGAACCAGCTCAGCCATCGCGCCCGCGCCATGGTCCTGCTGCGACAACGCCTGGGCCTGAAATGACCCGGACCTCCCCTGCGCTGCCGCTGATCCACGGTGGCGCGCAACCTCCTCGGGCGGCCCTGCCGCAGTTGCCGCCCCTGGCGCTGTACATCCATATCCCCTGGTGCGTGCGCAAGTGCCCTTATTGCGACTTCAACTCCCATGCCGCCAGCCCCGTGCTGCCGGAGGAAGAGTATGTCGACGCGTTGCTGGCCGACCTCGAGCAGGACCTGCCGGCCGCCTACGGCCGCCAACTGAGCTCGATTTTCTTCGGTGGTGGCACGCCCAGCCTGTTCAGCCCCCAGGCACTGGGGCGACTGCTCAAGGGCGTCGAGGCACGCATTCCGTTCGCCGACGACATCGAGATCACCCTGGAGGCCAACCCCGGGACCTTCGAACAGGAGAAGTTCACCGCCTACCGGCAGTTGGGCATCAATCGCCTGTCGATCGGTATCCAGAGCTTCCAGGAAGACAAGCTCAAGGCCCTCGGTCGCATCCACACCGGCGGTGAAGCCGTGCGGGCGGCAGACATGGCGCGCCAGGCCGGCTTCGACAACTTCAACCTGGACCTGATGCACGGCCTGCCCGACCAGTCCCTGGAGGACGCCCTCGACGACCTGCGCCAGGCCATCGCGTTGAAACCGACGCACCTGTCCTGGTATCAGCTGACCCTGGAACCGAACACGGTGTTCTGGAACCAGCCACCGACGCTGCCGGAAGACGACACCCTGTGGGACATCCAGGAGGCCGGCCAGGCGCTGCTGGCCGAGCACGGCTACGCCCAATACGAAGTATCGGCCTATGCCCAACCCGGGCGGACGGCGCGGCACAACCTGAACTACTGGAGCTTCGGCGATTTCATCGGTATCGGTGCCGGTGCCCACGGCAAGCTCAGCCACCCGGACGGGCGCATCGTGCGCACCTGGAAAACCCGCCTGCCCAAGGACTACCTGAACCCGGCCAAGCAGTTCCAGGCCGGGGAAAAGGCACTGGAAAACGACGAACTGCCATTCGAGTTCCTGATGAACGCCCTGCGACTGACCGAGGGCGTCGACGCGGTCTTGTTCGCGCAACGCACCGGGCTGGGTCTCGACAGTTTGAACGAAGGACGGGCCGCCGCAGAACAAAGTGGCCTGTTGCAGGTCGAACCGACACGCCTGGTGGCGACCGCGCGCGGACAGCTGTTTCTCAATGACCTGCTGCAACACTTTTTGACCTAAGGAACCCCCATGGACCTGATACTCGGCCTGCTTGCCACGGTATCGCGCTGGAGTCGCAGCAACCTCTCGGAAATTTCCCTGGCGCTGGTGGGATGCCTGCTGGTGTTGTTCGGTGCGGATCTCAAGGCCTGGGTCGACCAGCGCCTGGGCAGCATCGCCGGCGCCCTGCGCGTGCCGCTGATGGCTCTGCTGTGCATGATCGGCAGCGGCCTGGCATTGATCTACGCCACGCCCTGGGTGGTGCGGGGGTTGAGCCAGTTCAACAACTACAGCCTGGCGCCCGTGCTGCTGGTGGTGTTGATCCTGATCGGGGTGGTAGCGGATCGGCGCTGACCAAGTACGACTTGATCGTTCCCACGCTCCGCGTGGGAATGCAACCCGTGACGCTGCGCGTCACAAGAACGGACGCCGAGCGTCCAGAGAGGCGTTCCCACGCGGAGCGTAGGAACGATCAGTCTCTGTAGGCGTTGCGTTACGCCAGCTTCTCGAACTTCAGGTCCCACACGCCATGCCCAAGGCGTTCACCACGGCGCTCGAACTTGGTGATCGGCCGCTCGGCCGGGCGTGGCACGCATTTGCCGTCTTCAGCCAGGTTGCGATAACCCGGCGCGACATTCATCACTTCCAGCATGTACTCGGCATACGGTTCCCAGTCGGTAGCCATGTGCAGGACGCCGCCGACCTTCAGCTTGCTGCGCACCAGCTCGGCGAAGGACGCCTGGACGATACGGCGCTTGTGATGCCGGCTCTTGTGCCACGGATCGGGGAAGAACAGCATCAGCCGGTCCAGGCTGTTGTCCGCCACGCAGCGGTTCAGCACTTCGATCGCATCGCAGTCATAGACGCGGAGGTTCTTCAGGCCCTGGGTCAGCACGCCATTGAGCAGCGCACCGACACCCGGACGGTGCACTTCGACACCGATGAAGTCCTGCTCCGGTGCCGCAGCAGCCATTTCCAGCAGGGAGTGGCCCATGCCGAAACCGATTTCCAGCGAACGCGGCGCGGAACGACCGAACACCTGGTCGTAATCCACGGGTGCATCAGCCAAAGGCAGGATGAACAGCGGCCCACCCTGCTCCAGGCCTTTCTGCTGGCCTTCGGTCATGCGCCCGGCGCGCATCACGAAACTCTTGATGCGGCGGTGTTGGCGCTCTTCGCCTTCTTCCGTGTGGAGAGGCGTTTCGTTCGATTCAGTCATCAAAGGCTCTTACTTGATCAGACCATCCAGCGGCGAGGATGCGCTGGCATAGAGTTTTTTCGGCATGCGCCCGGCGAGATAGGCCAGGCGCCCGGCGACGATGGCGTGCTTCATCGCCTCGGCCATCAGGATCGGCTGCTGGGCATGGGCAATGGCCGAGTTCATCAGCACGGCCTCGCAGCCCAGTTCCATGGCGATGGTGGCGTCGGAAGCGGTGCCCACGCCGGCATCGACCAGCACCGGGATCTTCGCTTCCTCAAGGATGATCTGCAGGTTGTATGGGTTGCAGATGCCGAGACCGGTACCGATCAGGCCGGCCAGCGGCATCACCGCGATACAGCCGATTTCCGCCAACTGGCGGGCGATGATCGGATCATCACTGGTGTAGACCATCACGTCGAAACCTTCCTTGACCAGCACTTCGGCGGCCTTGAGGGTCTCGATCACGTTGGGGAACAGGGTCTTCTGGTCGGCCAGCACTTCCAGCTTCACCAGGTTGTGTCCGTCCAGCAGCTCACGGGCCAGGCGGCAGGTGCGCACGGCCTCGATCGCGTCGTAGCAACCGGCGGTGTTCGGCAGGATGGTGTAGCGATCCGGCGGCAGCACGTCCAGCAGGTTCGGCTCGCCCGGGTTCTGGCCCAGGTTGGTGCGGCGCACCGCGACGGTGACGATCTCGGCACCCGAGGCCTCGATGGCCAGGCGGGTTTCTTCCATGTCACGGTACTTGCCGGTACCGACCAGCAGGCGGGATTGGTAGGTACGGCCGGCCAGCACGAAAGGCTTGTCGCTGCGAACAGTGCTCATGCACACATCCTCTTGAAAGGTTCAGGGCTTGCAGGGGTGGATCAGGGCGCGGGACCGCTGGCGGGACTAGCCACCGCCGATGGCGTGTACCACTTCGACCTGATCACCTTCACGCAGGGCGGTTTCGGCGTGCTGACTGCGCGGGACGATATCCAGGTTCAGTTCAACCGCCACCCGCCGCCCGACCATGTCGAGCCGGGCCAGCAACGCCGCGACGGTTTCGCCGTCGGGCAGTTCATAGGATTCGCCGTTCAATTGAATGCGCATGCGCCGGGCTGCCATCATTTTTTAGGGGCCAATATTCTAGCCCGATCAGTCCGGGCGACCCAAGCCATTCGTCTTGAAGCGGACCATGCGGTCAGCTCAGGCGCCAGGCGGCAAGGCCCAGGCAGAACCAGCCGACAAGAAAGGCCAGGCCGCCGAACGGGGTGATGATGCCCAGCTTGCTCACACCGCTGAGGGTCAGCAGGTACAGGCTGCCGGAGAACAGCAGGATACCGATGGTGAACGCCGAACCGGCCCAGGTCACCAGGCGCCCGGGGACATGGGCGGCCAGCAACGCCACACCGAACAGGGCCAGGGCATGCACCAGCTGGTAGGTGACACCGGTATGGAAGATCGCCAGGTAGTCGGCGCTCAGGCGGTTTTTCAGGCCATGGGCGGCGAAGGCGCCCAGGCCGACACCGGTGAAACCGAAAATCGCGGCGAGCAGCAGGAAAACACGCAGCATGACGAACTCCATTCAGGGGACACAGGGTCTGTATAATGGCCCGCTCCTACGCCCCGGCCAAGCCATCTCTATGCTGCAATTCCTTTTCCGCCGCCTGCTCGTCGCCCTGAAATGGTTCGCCATCGCCAGCGTGCTGCTGGTGCTGCTGTTTCGCTGGGTGCCGCCGCCGGGCACCGCGCTGATGGTCGAGCGCAAGATCGAGTCGTGGACCGAGGGCGAGCCGATCGACCTGCAACGGACCTGGAAGCCGTGGGACCAGATCAGCGACGAACTCAAGGTCGCGGTCATGGCCGGCGAGGACCAGAAGTTTCCCGAACACTGGGGATTCGACTTCGATGCGATCCAGGCGGCGTTCCTGCACAACGAGCGCGGCGGCTCGATCCGTGGCGCCAGCACCCTCAGCCAGCAGGTGTCGAAGAACCTGTTCCTCTGGTCCGGCCGCAGCTACCTGCGCAAGGGCCTGGAGGCCTGGTTCACCGTGCTGATCGAGACGCTGTGGCCCAAGCAGCGGATTCTCGAGGTGTACCTCAACAGCGTCGAGTGGGACGACGGGGTGTTCGGCGCGGAGGCGGCAGCGCGGCATCACTTCGGGGTGAGCGCGGCCGCCCTGTCGCGCCAGCAGGCCAGCCTGCTGGCCGCGGTACTGCCCAACCCGCGGGAGTGGAGCGCCAGCCACCCGAGCACCTATGTGGCACGGCGGGCAGGATGGATTCGCCAACAGATGAGCCAGTTGGGCGGTACCGGGTACCTGGCGGGATTGAATGATTCGCGCCGGGTACCCTGGGCGCTCTGAAACAACCAGAATGTGGCAGTTGGCTGTTATGGAGCATGTCCGCGAATGTCCCCACTGGGGGGGGGGGGAGTGCACACTGTGTGGCGAGCGGGCTTGCCCGCGCTGGGGCGCGGAGCGGCCCTGAAATCAGGCTACTCGGTGTATCAGATAAATCGGGTAGCCTGGTTTTGCGGCTGCCTTGCAGCCGAGCGCGGGCAAGCCCGCTCGCCACATGTGGATCCTGAACAACCAGTTGGGGCCTGCACAACCATTAGCCCCTGAACAACCAGATAGGCCTGAACAACCGGTTAACCGGTGAACGCCGGGTACCCTGGCGCTCTGAAACAACCAGAATGTGGCAGTTGGCTGTTATGGAGCATGTCCGCGAATGTCCCCACTGGGGGGAGTGCACACTGTGTGGCGAGCGGGCTTGCCCGCGCTGGGGCGCGGAGCGGCCCTGAAATCAGGCTACTCGGTGCATCAGATAAATCGAGTAGCCTGGTTTTGCGGCTGCCTTGCAGCCGAGCGCGGGCAAGCCCGCTCGCCACATGTGGATCCTGAACAACCAGTTGGGGCTTGAACAACCATTTAACCCCTGAACAACCAGATAGGCCTGAGCAACCAGTTAACCCCTGAACAACCAGATAGGCCCCGAGCAACCAGCTGGGCCCTGACTGAGCAATCAGATAGCCCCGGACAGCCAATTAGCCCCTGAACAACCGGCTACACCCTGAACAACCAGCCCCCAAAAAACGAAAACGCCCCGAACCAGTCGGGGCGTTTTTCATTGCCGTGAAGGCCTAGGCCGCAATCGACAGTTTCAGTTTGTTCATCGCACTCTTTTCCAGCTGGCGAATACGCTCGGCCGAAACGTTGTACTTCTGCGCCAGGTCGTGCAGCGTGGCCTTCTCTTCCGCCAGCCAGCGCTGGTAGAGGATGTCACGGCTGCGCTCGTCCAGGACCTCCAGGGCCTCGTGCAGGTTGCTGTTGGAGTTTTCGCTCCAGTCGGCATCCTCCAGCTGGCGCGCCGGGTCGTAGCGATGGTCTTCCAGGTAGTTGGCCGGTGACTGGAACGCGCTGTCGTCGTCGGCTTCCGCCGCCGGATCGAACGCCATGTCCTGGCCGGTCAGCCGGCTTTCCATCTCGCGCACTTCACGCGGCTCCACGCCGAGGCTTTCCGCCACACGGTGGACTTCCTCGTTGTTCAGCCACGCCAGGCGCTTCTTCTGGCTGCGCAGGTTGAAGAACAGCTTGCGCTGGGCCTTGGTGGTCGCCACCTTGACGATCCGCCAGTTACGCAGGATGAACTCGTGGATTTCCGCCTTGATCCAGTGCACGGCGAACGACACCAGGCGCACACCCATTTCCGGGTTGAAGCGCTTCACGGCCTTCATCAGGCCGACGTTGCCTTCCTGGATCAGGTCAGCCTGGGCCAGGCCATAGCCGGAATAGCTACGGGCGATATGGACGACAAAACGCAGGTGGGCCAGCACCATTTGCCGAGCGGCCTCAAGATCCTGCTGATAGTAGAGACTCTCGGCCAGTTCACGCTCCTGCTCCGGCGACAACAGCGGAATGCTGTTCACCGTGTTGACGTAGGCCTCCAGGTTCGCACCCGGGACCAGCGCATAGGCAGGTTGCAAAGAAGTGGTCATACGAAAAAACCTCCGACTCACAGACTCGTGCAGTGAAGCACTGCGAACATTGACCGGGAACCCCTGAACAAGTTCCTTTTACAGCCACTACGGTCAATACCAACAAAAACACATTAATTTGACATTAATTACTTCGGTGCCAGCTCCCGCAGGTGCCGCGCGACCGCAATCCACGCACCGATATACCCCAACAGCACGGCGCCAAGCAAGAGCGACAGACCATCGGCAGCCGGCACGCCCGCCAGGGAGAAATCACTGCCGTAGAGCCCCGCGAGCCCGACCACCGCCTCGTTCAGCCAGTTCAGGCCGAAAGCCAGGACGCCCCAGGACAGAATCCCGGCGCCAAAGCCATAAAGCGCGCCCATGTACAGAAACGGCCTACGCACGTAGCTATCGGTGCCGCCCACCAGTTTAATCACTTCTATCTCGGTGCGGCGGTTTTCAATATGAAGACGAATGGTATTGCCTATCACCAAAAGTAATGCGGAAACCAGCAGCACCGTCAGGCCGAAGACAAACTTGTCGCCCAGCTTGAGAATCGCCGCCAGGCGCTCGACCCAGACCAGGTCCAGTTGCGCCTGCTGCACCTTGGGCAACTCGGCCAGGCGCTGACGCAAGGCCTCCAGGGTTGGCTTGTCGACTTCCTCCGGCGTCACCAGCACCACGCCCGGCAACGGGTTCTGCGGCAGCTCCTTGAGCGCCTCGCCCAGCCCGGACTGCTGCTGGAACTCGTCCAGGGCCTTTTCCTTGCTGATGAATTCGGCATCGGCCACGCCCGGCATGGCCTTGACCTGCGCGCTCAGGCTCTCACCCTCGCTCGGACTGGCGTCCAGCTGCAGGTACAGCGAAATCTGCGCCGCCCGCTGCCAGGAGCCGCCCAGGCGCTCGATGTTGTTCAGCAGCAGCGACAGGCCCATCGGCAGGCTCAACGCGACAGCCATCACCATGCAGGTGAAGAAGCTGCCGATCGGGTGCTTGCCCAGCCGGCGCAGGCTGTCCGCCAGGCTGGCGCGGTGGCTTTCGATCCAGGCGCGCAGCAGGGTGCCGAAGTCGGGACCGTCGTCGTCGTCGCGTTTCTTCTTCGGTGGTGGCGCGTCGGAGGCTTTCGGCGCCACGCGCTCGGCCACTTTCGGGCTACGGGTCGCACTCATACGCCAGCCTCCCCATCGCCGATCAATCGGCCGCGTTGCAAGGTCAGCATGCGATGGCGCATGCGAGCGATCAGGGCCAGGTCGTGACTGGCGATCAGTACGCTGGTGCCCAGACGGTTGATGTCCTCGAACACGCCCATGATCTCCGCCGCCAGGCGCGGGTCGAGGTTACCGGTCGGCTCGTCCGCCAGCAGCAGTGCCGGACGGTGGACGATCGCCCGGGCGATACCGACGCGCTGTTGCTGGCCGGTGGACAGGTCGCCAGGATAGAGCTCGGCCTTGTCCGACAGGGCCACGCGCTCCAGCGCGGAGTCGACCCGCTTGGCGACTTCGGCCTTGGACAGGCCGAGAATCTGCAGGGGCAGCGCCACGTTGTTGAACACCGTGCGATCGAACAGCAACTGGTGGTTCTGGAACACTACGCCGATCTGCCGGCGCAGGAACGGAATCTGCGCGTTGCTGATCTGGCCCAGGTCCTGGCCGGCCAGCAGCAGCTTGCCGGAAGTCGGCCGCTCCATCGCCAACAGCAGGCGCAACAGGGTGCTCTTGCCGGCACCGGAGTGGCCGGTGACAAACAGGAATTCGCCGCGGCGGACCCGAAAGCTCAGCTCATGCAAGCCGACATGACCGTTCGGATAGCGCTTACCGACCTGTTCGAAACGAATCATGAACGCTCCCGCTCGGCGAAAAGTGCCTGGACAAAGGGTTCGGCCTCGAAGGTCCGCAGGTCGTCGATGCCTTCGCCGACCCCGATGTAGCGGATCGGCACGCCGAACTGCTTGGCCAGGGCGAAGATCACCCCGCCCTTGGCGGTACCATCGAGCTTGGTCAGGGCCAGGCCGGTCAGCTGGACCGTCTGGTTGAACTGCTTGGCCTGGTTGATCGCGTTCTGTCCGGTACCGGCGTCGAGCACCAGCAACACCTCGTGCGGCGCCTGCTCATCGAGCTTGCCGATCACCCGACGGACCTTCTTCAGCTCTTCCATCAGGTTGTCCTTGGTGTGCAGGCGACCGGCGGTATCGGCGATCAGCACGTCGATGCCGCGGGCCTTGGCCGCCTGTACCGCATCGAAGATCACCGAGGCGGAGTCGGCGCCGGTGTGCTGGGCGATCACCGGAATCTGGTTGCGCTCGCCCCAGACCTGCAATTGCTCCACCGCCGCCGCACGGAAGGTGTCGCCGGCGGCCAGCATGACCTTCTTGCCTTCGAGCTGCAGCTTCTTGGCCAGTTTGCCGATGGTGGTGGTTTTGCCGGCACCGTTCACGCCGACCACGAGGATGACGTAAGGCTTGTGCTGCGAGTCGATCTGCAGTGGCTGCTCGACCGGCTTGAGCATCGCCGCCAGCTCTTCCTGCAGGGACTTGTACAGTGCGTCACTGTCGGTCAACTGCTTGCGCGCGACCTTCTGGGTCAGGCTGCGGATGATCACGCCGGTGGCCTCGACGCCGACGTCGGCGGTCAGCAGGCGGGTTTCCAGCTCTTCAAGCAGGTCGTCATCGATCGCCTTCTTGCCGAGAAACAGGCTGGCCATGCCCTCGCCGATGCTCGCGCTGGTCTTGGACAAACCCTGCTTGAGACGGGCGAAGAAGCCGGTCTTGGCCTCTGGAGCAGCGGCTTTGGCAGGCTCGGCGACAACCGGCTCGGCCACTACGGGCTCGACAGCCACTGCCGGAACGGGCTCGGGCACGGCTGGCGCAACCGGCGCAGGTGCCTCGACCACGACCGGTGCAGGTGCAGGTGCAGGTGCAGGCTCGACGAACTGCGGCGCCGGCGCGACAGGCTCGACGACAGGCGCTGGAGGAATCGGCGGAACGACATGCTCGGCCTGAACATCCTCGACCAGCGCAACCGGCTCTTCAGCCACCGGCAGTTCCGGCCATGGTGCAGGCGCCACGGCAGCCGCGGCAGGCTGGGGTTCACGCGCAGGCTCGACCACCGCTGGCGGCTCGACAGCAACAGGGGCAGTCTCGACTACCGGAGCCGGTGCCGCTTCAGGCTGAACGGGTGGCTGTTCGACGACGGTTTCCTGCGACTTTTTGCGCAGCCATCCGAACAGGCCTTTTTTCTCGCCAGCCGCAGCTGGAGTCTTCTTGTCGTCGTTGGAACCAAACATGGAGGACGGCTATCTCAAGGTAGCGACGCGCCATGGGCACGCCGGCAAATAATATTCATGCAGAACAGACTGCGATTTAACCCGCTTGTTCACGCGCAACATTTTGTCGAGAAGATCAAACTTCTCTGAAGTCAGACGCCAAACGAAGATCTGGAACGGCAAAATCGGCGAAAACACCTCGATCTGCATTGGCAGAGCGCAGCTTTCGACCGTTGACCCATACAGCCTTTCCGGACCAGGCACGCAGCACAGGAACCGGATAGACGTGGCCGCCAGTAAAACGGATCAGTATCCTAGCACCTCCTCGCCCGCCGACGCTAAACCAAGCGGGCAGTCCTACAGGTTAAAGAACGAATGAATGCTCTAGCCCGCCGCACCGCCGGCCTGCTGCTCGGCACGCTTTGTCTGCCACTCGCGGTCCTCGCCGCCGATCCGCAACCGACCCACGAATTCACCCTCGACAACGGCCTGAAGGTCGTGGTCCGTGAAGACCATCGCGCCCCCGTGGTGGTGTCGCAGGTCTGGTACAAGGTCGGTTCGAGCTATGAGACCCCGGGCCAGACCGGCCTTTCCCATGCCCTGGAGCACATGATGTTCAAGGGCAGCGAAAAGGTCGGCCCCGGCGAGGCCTCGCTGATCCTGCGCGACCTGGGCGCCGAGGAAAACGCCTTCACCAGCGACGACTACACCGCCTACTACCAGGTCCTGGCTCGCGACCGCCTGGGCGTGGCCTTCGAACTGGAAGCCGATCGCATGGCCAGCCTGCGCCTGCCGGCCGACGAGTTCAGCCGCGAGATCGAGGTGATCAAGGAAGAACGTCGCCTGCGCACCGACGACAAGCCGATGGGCAAGGCCTTCGAGCGTTTCAAGGCGATGGCCTACCCGGCCAGCGGCTACCACACGCCGACCATCGGCTGGATGGCCGACCTGGACCGCATGAAGGTCGAGGAGCTGCGCCACTGGTACCAGTCCTGGTACGTACCGAACAACGCGACCCTGGTGGTGGTCGGTGATGTCACCCCGGACGAGGTGAAAAACCTCGCCCAGCGCTACTTCGGTTCGATCGCACGGCGCGACACGCCACCGGCGAAGATCCCGCGCGAGCTGGACGAGCCCGGCGAGCGGCTGATCACCCTGCACGTGAAGACCCAACTGCCGAGCCTGATGCTGGGGTTCAACGTGCCGAGCATCGCTACCGCCCAGGACCCGCGCTCGGTCAACGCCCTGCGCCTGATCGCCGCGCTGCTCGACGGCGGCTACAGCGCCCGCCTCGCCACCCAGCTGGAACGTGGCGAGGAGCTGATTTCCGGCGGCTCGGCCAGCTACAACGCCTACACCCGCGGCGACAGCCTGTTCACCCTGTCGGCGATGCCGAACGTGCAGAAGAAAAAGACCCTGGCCAACGCCGAGGCCGGTCTCTGGCGCCTGCTGGACCAGCTCAAGAGCAAGCCGCCGACCGCCGAGGAGCTCGAGCGCGTGCGCGCGCAGGTCATCGCCGGGCTGGTCTACGAGCGTGACTCGATCACCAGCCAAGCCACCGCCATCGGCCAGCTGGAAACCGTCGGCCTGTCCTGGAAGCTGATGGACAGTGAACTGGCCGACCTGCAGAGCGTGACGCCGGAAGACATCCAGAAGGCCGCCCGCACCTACTTCACCCGCGAACGTCTCAGCGTCGCCCACGTACTGCCCGAGGAGACCCGCCCATGAGCAAGGGTTCGCGCTTCACCCTGCCCGGCCTGGCCCTGGTCGTCGCTGTCGGCAGCTTCGGCCTGCCCCTGCTGGGCCTGTCCAATGCCCAGGCCGGCCAGGCCCTGGAAGAGGCCAAGTCGAGCCACAAGCTGCAATCGCTGGCCGAACTGAACGACAAGGCACCGGCCCGGCGCAGCCTCGACGTGCAGACCTGGAACACCGCCGAAGGCGCCCGGGTGCTGTTCGTCGAAGCCCATGAGCTGCCGATGTTCGACCTGCGCCTGACCTTCGCCGCCGGCAGCAGCCAGGACGGCAACACCCCGGGCCTGGCCACGCTGACCAACGCCATGCTCAACGAGGGCGTGGCCGGCAAGGATGTCGGCGCCATCGCCCGCGGCTTCGAAGGCCTTGGCGCGGACTTCGGCAACGGTTCCTACAAGGACATGGCGATCGCCTCGCTGCGCAGCCTCAGCGCTACCGACAAACGCGAACCGGCGTTGAAACTGTTTGCCCAGGTGGTCGGCAAGCCGACCTTCCCGAGCGACTCCCTGGCGCGGATCAAGAACCAGCTGCTGGCCGGTTTCGAGTTCCAGAAACAGAACCCCGGCAAGCTGGCGAGCCTGGACCTGTCCCAGCGCCTTTACGGCGACCATCCGTATGGCCACCCGAGCGAAGGCACCGCCAAGAGCATCCCGCCGATCACCGTCGCCCAGTTGCGTGCGTTCCACGCCAAGGCCTACGCCGCCGGCAACGTGGTGATCACACTGGTCGGCGACCTCTCGCGCAGCGAGGCCGAAGCCCTGACCGCACAGGTCTCGGCGTCCCTGCCGAAAGGCCCGGCGCTGCCGAAGATCGCCCTGGCCAAGGACCCGCAGCCGAGCAGCGGGCACATCGAGTTCCCATCCAAGCAGACCACCATCCTGCTGGCGCAGATGGGCATCGACCGCGCCGATCCCGACTATGCCGCACTCTCCCTGGGCAACCAGATCCTCGGCGGTGGTGGCTTCGGCACCCGGCTGATGAGCGAGGTGCGGGAAAAACGCGGCCTGACCTATGGCATCTACTCCGGCTTCAGCCCGATGCAGGCCCGTGGCCCGTTCATGATCAACCTGCAGACCCGCGCCGAAATGAGCGAAGGCACGCAGAAGCTGGTCGAGGACGTGCTGGCCGAGTACCTCAAGTCCGGCCCGACCCAGAAGGAGCTCGACGACGCCAAGCGCGAGATGGCCGGCAGCTTCCCGCTGTCCACCGCCAGCAACAGCGATATCGTCGGCCAGCTGGGCGCCATGGGTTTCTACAACCTGCCGCTGAACTACCTGGAGGATTTCATGCAGCAGACCCAGGCGCTGACCGTCGAACAGGTCAAGGCCGCCATGGACAAACACCTGAGTGTCGACAAGATGATCGTCGTCACCGCCGGCCCGACGGTCCCGCAAAAGCCGTTGCCGCCGCCGACAGACAAACCCGCCGAGCAGCCGCTCGGGGTTCCGGAGCATTAATGGCCAGCCCATCGCGTCACAGCAAGAAACCCGCACCGTCGCACAACGGCGTGAACAAACTGCGCATCATCGGCGGCGAATGGCGCAGCCGCCGCCTGAGCTTCCCGGATGTCCAGGGGCTGCGCCCGACACCCGATCGCGTGCGTGAAACCCTGTTCAACTGGTTGGCGCCCTACGTCGCCGGAGCGAAGGTGCTCGACCCGTTCGCCGGCAGCGGCGCGCTGTTCCTCGAGGCGCTGTCCCGTGGCGCCGCCATGGGCCAGGCGCTGGACGCCAGCCATGTCGCCGTGTCCAGCCTGCGCGAGCACCTGGGCACCCTGCGCTGCACCGTCGGCCAGGTGCAGACCGCCGACGCCCTGCGCTACCTGGAAACCCAGCCGGCCAGCGCGTTCGACCTGGTGTTCCTCGACCCGCCGTTCAACCAGAACCTGCTGCCGGGCGTCTGCGTCCTGCTGGAAGAACGCCAGTGGCTGGCCGACGACGCCTGGGTCTACACCGAAAGCGAAACCGCACCCTCGACCCTCGGCCTGCCAGGCAACTGGCGCCTGCACCGCGAGCAGAAGTCCGGTCAGGTGTACTATGCGCTATGGCAACGCAGCGCACCGGCCGCCGGCTGATCGATCGACCGGGTGCGCCGCCTGGCGCACCCACGACCGAGGCAGACCGAACGCCCATGTCCAACCGCTTCCGCCCGGCCCCCGGCCTGGGCAACCCTCACCTGCAAACGCTCTGGGGCCCGCTCTGGCGCAGGAAGACCGTACTCGAGCGCCAACGCGAGCGGCTCTGGCTGGATGACGGCGACTTCCTCGACCTCGACTGGTTCGGGCCGCACGAAGCCGCGACACCGCTGGTGCTGCTCCTGCACGGGCTGACCGGTTCCTCGAACTCCCCCTACATCATCGGCATGCAGCAGGCCCTGGCCGAACGCGGCTGGGCCAGCGTCGCACTGAACTGGCGCGGCTGCTCCGGCGAGCCGAACCTGTTGCCCCGCAGCTATCACTCCGGCGCCAGCGAAGACCTGGCCGCCGCCATCGCCCACCTCAGGCGCAAACGCCCCCTGGCAGCGCTCCACGCCGTGGGCTATTCGCTGGGTGGCAACGTGCTGCTCAAGCACCTGGGCGAAAGTGCCGGCGACAGCGGCTTGCAGGCCGGCGTAGCGGTCTCGGTCCCCTTTCGCCTGGATCAATGCGCAGACCGCATCGGCCAGGGTTTTTCCAGGGTCTACCAGGCGCATTTCATGCGCGAGATGCTCGCCTACCTCAAGGACAAGCAGCGCCAGTTCCAGCATGACGGCCGGACCGACGGGCTGGCGACTCTCAGCCGTCTCGGCCCGTTGACGGGCATGCGTACCTTCTGGGATTTCGACGGTCGGGTGACCGCACCGCTGCATGGCTACCAGGACGCCGAGGACTATTACCGCCGGGCTTCGAGCCGCTACTTTCTCGGGGCGATCCGCACGCCGACGCTGATCATCCAGGCGGCTGACGATCCCTTCGTGTTCCGCCACAGCCTGCCGGAACCCGCCGAGCTGGCGACGGATACCGAGTTCGAACTGCAGGACAAGGGCGGCCACGTCGGCTTCGTCGACGGCAGCCTGGGCAAGCCAGGCTACTACCTGGAGCGACGGATCCCGCAGTGGCTGGCCGGCCGCTGACGGTCAGTCGCCGGTAGCGATCGCCCGCTGCGGGTCGGTGATCCATTCACTCCACGAGCCCGGATACAAGGTCGCCAGCGGATAACCGGCCAGGCTCAGTGCAAACAGGTTGTGGCACGCCGTCACCCCGGAACCGCAATAGGCCACCAGTTCCTGCACGGGACGCTCGCCCAACTGCGTGGCAAAGCGCTGCTTGAGCTGATCGGCCGGCAGGAACCGTCCGTCGGCACCGAGGTTTTCGTTGAAAGCCGCACATTGTGCGCCCGGGATGTGCCCGGCAACCGGATCGATCGGTTCGACCTCGCCGCGAAAACGCGGCAACGCGCGGGCATCGAGCAAGGTCATGGATGGTTGACCAAGGCGCTGCTGCAACTGTTCGGCACTGATCAGCAACGACGGGTCGGCACTGCCGCTGAAGTTGCCACGGACGCTCGGCGGCGGATTCAGGCTCAATGGCAGCCCCGCCGCATGCCAGGCCTTGAGCCCGCCATCGAGCAGGAACACGCCGTCGCGCTTGCCCAGCCACGCCAGCAGCCACCAGGCCCGGGCCGCGTACATGCCGGGGCCATCGTCATACAGCACGATCTCGCTGTCGGCGCTGATGCCCCAGGCCTGCAGGCGCTCCACCAGCGCCGTCGGCGCGGGCAACGGGTGACGACCGGTCACACCCCTGGTCACCGGGCCACTGAGATCACGCTCCAGATCGGCGAAGTGCGCGCCCTCGATATGCCCTTCGGCATAGCTGCGCTGGCCGTAGTCGGGATCCTCCAGGGCAAAGCGGCAATCCAGGATTACCAGCCCGGGCCGGACCTGGCGCTCGGCCAGTTGCTGCGGGCTGATCAGTTGCGCAAGCGGCATGACTCATTCCTCGTAGATGGATGAACAACAACCGGTCGCCCCCTAGACCTCCTCAAGCGCCTTGGCCAGGGGAACGTAGAATTCATTCAGCAGCCTGTCGACCGCCTCGCGAGCCTCAGGCGTGACGAAGCCCGACTCAAGTACCAGTACCTGGTAGACCCCGCGCTTGATCGATTCTTCGCTCAAATGATTGGCGCTTTCCCGGGTCGTGCTGAGAAAGCGCACCCAGGAGGTCAGGACGATCCAGGCATTGAGGGTCAGCGATTCGATCTGCACCGCGTCCATCGCCAGGATCCCGGCATCGACGAAGCCCTTGTAGATCGACTGCCCCTGGATCAGGCAACGCTGGGAAAAGCGCCGATAACGCCCGGCCAGTTCGGCATCGCTTTCCAGCAGGTGTTCGAGGTCCCGGTGCAGGAAACGATAGCGCCACATCGCCGCCAGCAACGCCTTCAGGTAGAAGCGCTTGTCCTCGATGGTCGCGGCACGGCCCTGCGGCGGGCGCAGGAAACTGTCCACCAGCGCCTCGTACTCGGCGAACAGCACGGCGATGATCGCCTGCTTGTTGGGGAAGTGGTAGTAGAGGTTGCCCGGCGAAATCTCCATGTGCGCCGCGATATGGTTGGTGCTGACGCTGCGCTCACCCTGCTGGTTGAACAGGTCGAGACTGTTCTGGACGATCCGCTCGCTGGTTTTTATTCGTGGGGCCATGACTCAGCTTTACTTCAAGAGTGCGTTACCCGGCATCTTACGGCCTATCACGCGACGGATAAACGATCCGTGGCGCACGCGACTGTTGACATTTTTGAGCTTTAGCTCTAAACATTTGTTTAAAAATAAAAACACACTTTCTGGAGTGCGCCATGTCTGCCGAAATCGCCTACCTGCAGGAATCACAGCAGCAACAGAGCCAGCTCCAGCATCTGTTCCAGGCCCAGCGCCAGGCCTACGCCGCGCATCCGATGCCACCGGCCGAGCAACGCCGACAGTGGCTGGAAAGCTTGCGCCAGCTGCTCAGCGACGAACGGCAGGCAATCATCGAAGCCATCAGCGCCGATTTCGGCAACCGCAGCGCCGACGAGACCCTGCTCGGCGAGCTGATGCCCAGCCTCCACGGCATCCACTACGCCCGCAAGCACCTCAAGGGCTGGATGAAACCGGCACGGCGCAAGGTCGGCCTGGCCTTCCAGCCGGCCTCGGCCAAGGTGGTCTACCAGCCGCTGGGCGTGGTGGGTGTGATCGTGCCGTGGAACTACCCGCTGTTTCTCGCCATCGGCCCGCTGGTCGGCGCCCTGGCGGCGGGTAACCGGGTGATGCTCAAGCTCAGCGAATCGACCCCGGCCACCGGACTGCTGCTCAAGGAACTGCTCGGCCGGGTATTCCCGGAAGACTTGGTGTGCGTGGTGCTCGGAGACGTGGACATCGGCATGGCCTTCTCCAAACTGCCGTTCGACCACCTGCTGTTCACCGGCGCCACCAGCATCGGCAAGCACGTGATGCGCGCCGCCGCCGAACACCTGACACCGGTGACCCTGGAGTTGGGCGGCAAGTCTCCGGCGATCGTCTCCAGCGACGTACCGCTCAAGGACGCCGCCGAACGCATCGCCTTCGGTAAGACCCTCAACGCCGGCCAGACCTGCGTGGCCCCGGACTACGTGCTGGTGCCGGAAGAACGCGTCGGCGCCTTCGTCGAGGCCTATCGCCAGGCGGTCCGCGGCTTTTATCCGACCCTGGCGGACAACCCGGACTACACCAGCATCATCAACGAGCGTCAGTTGAACCGACTCAACGGCTACATCAGTGATGCCACCAGCAAGGGGGCATTGCTGATCCCGCTGTTCGACCAGGGCCAGCAGCGTCGCATGAGCCACAGCCTGTTGCTGAACGTCAGCGACGACATGACCCTGATGCAGGACGAGATCTTCGGCCCGCTGTTGCCGATCGTTCCGTACAAGAGCCTCGATGAAGCTTTCACCTACATCAATCAGCGACCTCGCCCTCTCGCGCTCTATTACTTCGGCTACAACAAGCGCGAACAGCAGCGAGTCCTCCACGAAACCCATTCCGGCGGCGTCTGCCTCAACGACACGCTGCTGCACGTCCCCCAGGAAGACCTGCCGTTCGGCGGCATCGGCCCTTCGGGCATGGGCCACTACCACGGCCATGAAGGCTTCCTGACCTTCAGCAAGGCCAAGGGCGTACTGACCAAGCAGCGCTTCAACGCCGCCCGGCTGATCTACCCACCCTACGGAAAATCGATCCAGAAGCTGATCCAGAAGCTGTTCGTTCGCTGACCTCCATCCTTGCCCAGGTGAATAACAATAATGACTTCAAGCCTGTCCGAATCCCCTGCGCTGTCCCGGCGCGGCCTGCTGAAAATCGGTCTGTGCGCCAGCGCTTTTCTCACCACCGCCGGACTGGCCGCCAGCCTGACCGGCTGCTCGGCCGCCGGACCAGCCAACGGCTTCGTGGTGCTGCAGACGGCTGACCTGCCGTTCCTGCGGGCGCTGATTCCGGTGATGCTCCAGGGCGCCGTCAGCCCCGAGAAGATGCCCGCCGCCGTCGACCAGACCCTGGCCAGTCTCGACAAGAGCCTGGCCCACCTCTCGCCGGAAATGCTCAAGTTGACCCGCCAGCTGTTCGACGTACTCGGCATGGGCATTACCCGCGGCCCCCTGACGGGCATCTGGGGCAGCTGGGAAAATGCCAGTACCGAGCAGATCCAGGCCTTTCTCAAACGCTGGGAAAACAGCCTGCTGAGCCTGCTGCGCATGGGCCACGCCTCGCTGCTGCAACTGGTGATGATGGCCTGGTACAACCGCGCCGAGGCCTGGGCCCATTGTGGCTACCCGGGGCCGCCCAAGGTCTAGGCCCGCCCCGCCCGATCCGGCACACCTGTCAAAACAACAATAAAAGAGGCGTCACATGCCCGTACCCGATCTGTTCCGAGAAGGCCTGGCCCGCGGCTGGAAAACCCACAACGGCTCGCAACTCCAGCAGGACCTGACCCTGGAGGCCGATGTCGCGATCATCGGCAGTGGCGCCGGCGGCGGAACCACCGCCGAAATCCTCAGTGCCGCCGGCTACAAGGTCCTGCTGATCGAGGAAGGGCCGCTGAAGACCAGTGACGACTTCAAGATGCTCGAGGATGAGGCCTACACCAGCCTCTATCAGGAAGGTATCGGTCGCATGAGCAAGGATGGCGCCATCACCATTCTCCAGGGCCGGGCCGTCGGCGGCACCACGCTGATCAACTGGACCTCAAGCTTCCGCACACCCGAACCGACCCTCGAGCACTGGGCGAAAGAGCACAACGTCAAGGGCCACAGCGCCGCCGAGATGGCGCCGTGGTTCGAGAAAATGGAGCAGCGCCTCGGCGTCGCGCCCTGGGTGATGCCGCCCAACGCCAACAACGACGTGCTGCGCAGCGGCTGCGAAAAACTCAACTACAGCTGGAAAGTCATCCCGCGCAACGTGCGCGGCTGCTGGAACCTCGGCTACTGCGGCATGGGTTGCCCGACCAACGCCAAGCAATCGATGATGGTCACCACCATCCCCGCCACCCTGGACAAAGGCGGCGAACTGCTCTACCTGGCACGCGCCGAACGGCTGCTGATCGACGGCGACAAGGTCAGCGGCCTGCTGTGCCTGGGCATGGATGCCCGCTGCGTGGCGCCGACCGGTCGCCAGATCACCGTCAAGGCCCGCCACTACGTGCTGGCCGGTGGCGGCATCAACAGCCCGGGGCTTTTACTGCGCTCCAAGGCACCGGACCCGAATGACCGAGTGGGCAAACGCACCTTCCTGCACCTGGTGAATTTCTCCGCCGGACAGTTTTCCGAGGTGATCAACCCCTACTACGGCGCCCCACAGTCGATCTACTCCGACCATTTCCAGTGGCTGGACGGCACCACCGGGCACATGTCCTACAAACTGGAAGTGCCACCGCTGCAACCGGCACTCGCCAGCACCCTGCTCGGCGGCTTCGGCCCGCAGAGCGCCCTGCGCATGGAACAGCTGCCGCACACCCACGTGATGCTGGCCCTGATGCGCGACGGCTTCCACCCGGACAGCCCGGGCGGCGAGGTGGAACTGCGCGGCGACGGTACGCCGGTGCTCGACTACCAGGTATCGGCCTACGCCTGGGACGGTCTGCGCCGGGCGTTCCACAGCATGGCCGAGATCCAGTTCGCCGCGGGTGCCAAGTCGGTGCTGCCGCTGCATGCCGATGCCGACTATGTGAACTCGCTGGCCCAGGCCAAGACGCTGATCGACGACCTGCGCCTGGAAACCTACCGTACCCGCCTGGGCAGCGCCCACGTGATGGGCGGTTGCGCCATGGGCGAAGACCCGAAAACCGCCGTCGCCGACAGCCTCGGCCGCCATCACCAGCTGCGCAACCTGTCGATCCACGACGGCTCGCTGTTCCCCACCAGCATCGGTGCCAACCCGCAGCTGTCGGTCTACGGGCTCACCGCCCAGTTGGCGACGGCCTTGGCCGAACGCCTGAAAAGCGCCTAGAAGTGGAGTATTCACGACGTCTATAGGGCTTTCTTCCGTACGTCCTGACTTGGCCGACAGGAAAGGCTGCGATACCATCCGATTCCCCAACGGACTCCCGCCAGGACGACGCGATGAACCGAGTGTTGTACCCAGGTACCTTCGACCCGATTACCAAGGGCCATGGCGATCTGGTCGAACGCGCCGCGCGCCTGTTCGACCACGTGATCA
The DNA here is from genome assembly GCF_014268755.2 of Pseudomonas vanderleydeniana. NCBI lineage: Bacteria > Pseudomonadati > Pseudomonadota > Gammaproteobacteria > Pseudomonadales > Pseudomonadaceae > Pseudomonas > Pseudomonas vanderleydeniana. The sequence goes on from NZ_CP077093.1 coordinate 6,845,790, forward strand.
TTGCCGTGGCCGCCAGCCCGAAGAAAAACCCGCTTTTCCCGCTGGAACAGCGTGTGGAGCTGGCCCGCGAGGTCACAAAACATCTGCCCAACGTCGAAGTGGTGGGCTTTTCGACCCTGCTGGCGCAGTTCGCCAAGGAGCAGAACGCCAATGTGTTCCTGCGCGGGCTGCGTGCCGTGTCGGATTTCGAGTATGAATTCCAGCTGGCGAACATGAACCGCCAGCTGGCGCCGGAAGTGGAGAGCCTGTTTCTCACCCCGTCGGAACGCTATTCGTTCATTTCCTCGACATTGGTTCGTGAAATTGCCGCATTGGGCGGAGATATCAGCAAGTTCGTCCACCCGGCGGTGGCCGACGCCCTGACCCAGCGCTTCAAGAAGTAACCCGGGGTGGCAGCCTCCAGGAGCTGCCACTCACGGCTGACCTGAAGCCTGCATCGTCGCACCCGCGTGCACTACGCGCGTCAATGCGGCACAATTGGCACATCAAGTTTTCACGTTGCCCGGGCCTGCTGCCCTGGCCGGAGTACCCATGTCCCTGATCATTACCGACGATTGCATCAACTGCGACGTCTGCGAACCCGAGTGCCCGAACGCCGCCATTTCCCAGGGCGAAGAGATCTATGTGATCGACCCGAACCTGTGCACCCAGTGCGTCGGCCACTACGACGAACCCCAGTGCCAACAGGTCTGCCCGGTGGACTGCATCCCGCTGGACGAAGCTCATCCGGAAACCGAGGAAGAGTTGATGGCCAAGTATCGCAAGATTACCGGCAAGGCCTGATATCCCCGTAACGCTGCTGTCATGGGAACCCCGGTGGTCATGAGCAAGGCTTGCCGGCCCCTTCGCGGATAAACCGGGACGCCGGACCGGTTTATCCGCGAACAGGTCGCCGCGAAAGCCCACCGGCAGATCACTGATCGCCGTCGAACCCTTCCGCCGTACAGCCCAGGCACCGGGCGAACGCCGCCTTGCCGGGGTCGATCACCAGCGCCTTGCCGGCCTTGCCCACGCCCTTGACACCACCGAACACGGTGAACGGCAGCGACACCACGAAAGCCGCCGTGCCAACCAGAGTCGCCCCCACCAGCAATGGTCGCGCGACCAACAGGTCGCCGATCATCGCGTAGGCCGGCGGGTTCTGGATCTGGTAGGTCGGGTCGCCACTGGTCCCGTCATCGGCCAGGGCCGGCAGTGCCTGCAGGCCAAAGGTCAGGGCCAGCAACAAGGCCAGGGTACGAAACGGGTTCATGGCACCATCCTTCGACTAGGCAACAGGGGCAAAAACTCACTATAGCGCCTGCCGACCACTCAGGTCAGCTCTGACAACGCGGGCAATACACGCTGGCGCGCTGTCCCAGGCGAATCTCGCGCAGGATGCTGCCGCAGACCTTGCAGTGCTCGCCACCACGACCATAGACGAACAGCTCCTGCTGGAAGTAGCCAGGCTGGCCGTCACCGCCGATGAAATCGCGCAAGGTGGTGCCGCCACGCTCGATGGCGTGGGCCAGGACCCGCTTGATCTCGATCGCCAGCTTCAGGTAGCGCGCCCGGGAAATCCCGCCCGCCTCGCGCCGCGGGTCGATCCCGGCGGCGAACAGCGCCTCGGTCGCGTAGATATTGCCCACGCCGACCACCACCGCGTTGTCCATGATGAACGGCTTGACCGCCATCGAACGCCCACGGGACAGCTGGAACAGGCGCTCGCCGTCGAACAGGTCGGTCAGCGGCTCCGGTCCCAGTCGCGCCAACAATTCGTGCTGGAGCGGGTCGAGGCTCCAGAGCATCGCCCCGAAACGACGCGGGTCGGTATAGCGCAAGGCCAGGCCCGACTCCAGCTCGATATCCACATGTTCATGCCGGGCTGCCGGCATACCGACTTCGACCAAGCGCAGATTGCCTGACATGCCGAGGTGGCTGATCAGCGTCCCGACCTCGGCATTGATCAACAGGTACTTGGCCCGCCGGTCGACCTGGACGATTCGCTGCCCGGACAGGCGCACATCGAGATCCTCCGGAATCGGCCAGCGCAGGCGCCGGTCGCGGACGATCACGCGACTGACCCGCTGCCCTTCCAGGTGAGGCGCGATGCCGCGCCGGGTGGTTTCGACTTCGGGTAGTTCAGGCATGGGGATTCCAGCTCAGGCAGTGGCCGGCGCCCGATCAGTTCGCGCCCAGCTCGCGGATGTTTTCCCTGAGTGTCTCGAAGTCGTAGTCGGACAGACCGACATAGTCGAGCACCAGGTGGCCAATGGCATTCCACTCGCGGTCCTCGGTCTGGTTGCCCAGGACCCGGTGGGACTCGCAGATGTGCTCGGCCATTTTCAGGATCGCCAGCAGGTTCTTCAACTGGCTGTTGCGGGTCGACTCATCGCTGAAGATCGCCAACGCGTTGTGGTGGTTGGCGATCGCGTTGGTCACATGCTCCGGCAGGCGCCAGGACTTGGCCGTGTAGTAGCCGACCACCGCGTGGTTGGTATTGAACGCATCGTTCTCGGTATCCACCACCCGCTTGTCGGGACCGGCATTGGCGTAGGCCTGCTCCAGCACCGTCATGTAGTCGGGGAAACGCTTGAGCATCAGCGGGATCCCGCAATCGTGGAACAGCCCCAGGGCATAGGCCTCGTCGATGGCCTGGGAGCCGGTACGCTTGGCCAGTGTCAGGCTGGTCATCGCCACGTCCTGGGCGGTATCCCAGAAACGGTTGAGGGTCACGATGGTTTCATCGGCCATCTCGCCCTTGATCGATTGCGCGTTGATCAGGTTGATGATCGAACGGCTGCCCAGCAGGGTCACTGCCCGCTGGATCGAGGCGATCTTGTTGGTCAGGCCGTAGTAGGGCGAGTTGACGATCTTGAGCAGTGCGCCGGAGAGCCCTGGGTCCTGACTGATCAGCCGGGCGATCACATCCAGGTCCGGATCGGGCATGTACTGCTCCATCTGCAGATCCACCATGATCTGCGGCTGAGGCGGAACACTGATACCCTGCAAGGCCTGCTGGATCTGTTCGGATGAAAGTTCTTGGGACATTAGTACACACTCCGGGCGAGTCGTCGATTCTAGCGGAAAAGTGGATCCGAATGGGCAATCTGTGAACTCAATCACATGAAAACTGACGACACGCCAGGCGACGACTCCCGCTATAATTCCGCTCTTTTTTCCCGGAGCGACGTCATGTCCCTGCCCAGCCTGCGCCTCAAAGCCAATGCCGACCGCCGCCTGCGCGCCGGCCACCTGTGGGTCTACAGCAACGAAATCGACGTGGCCGCAACCCCACTGCACGGCTTCAAGGCCGGTGACCAGGCCATCCTCGAAGCCGCTGGCGGCAAGGCCCTGGGCATTGTCGCCATGAGCCCGAACAACCTGATCTGCGCCCGCCTGCTGTCGCGCGACGCCCGCCTGCCGCTGGACAAGTCGCTGCTGGTGCACCGCCTCAACGTCGCCCTGTCGCTGCGTGAGCGGCTGTTCGACAAGCCTTTCTATCGCCTGGTGTACGGCGATTCCGACCTGCTGCCAGGCCTGGTGGTCGACCGCTTCGGCGACATCCTGGTGGTCCAGCTCGCCTCGGCGACCATGGAACAGCACAAGGCCGACGTGATTGCGGCACTGGTCCAGGTGCTCAAGCCCACCGGCATCCTGTTCAAGAACGACTCGGCGGCGCGCGATGCCGAAGGCCTTGAGCGGTATGTCGAGACCGTGTTCGGCCTGGTACCGGAGTGGGTCGCACTGGAAGAGAACGGCGTGAAGTTCGAGGCGCCGGTGATGGAAGGCCAGAAGACCGGCTGGTTCTACGATCACCGCATGAACCGTGCGCGCCTGGCGCCGTACGTCAAGGGCAAGCGGGTACTCGACCTGTTCAGCTACATCGGCGGCTGGGGCGTGCAGGCAGCGGCCTTCGGCGCCAGCGAAGTGTTCTGTGTCGACGCCTCGGGCTTCGCCCTCGACGGCGTCGAGCGCAACGCTGCGCTGAACGGTTTCCCCGAGAAACTGACCTGCGTCGAAGGCGACGTGTTCGAAGCCCTGAAGGAACTGAAATCCGCCGAGGAGCGCTTCGACGTGATCGTCGCCGACCCGCCGGCGTTCATCAAGCGCAAGAAGGACCTGAAGAACGGCGAAGGCGCCTACCGCCGCCTGAACGAACAGGCCATGCGCCTGCTGAGCAAGGACGGCATCCTGGTCAGCGCCTCCTGCTCGATGCACCTGCCGGAAGACGACCTGCAGAACATCCTGCTGACCAGCGCCCGCCACCTGGACCGCAACATCCAGCTGCTCGAGCGCGGCGGCCAGGGCCCGGATCACCCGGTACACCCGGCGATCCCGGAAACCCGCTACATCAAGAGCATCACCTGCCGCCTGCTGCCCAACAGCTGAGTGACCGGCCACCCGCCCCGTTCCCGAGGCGGGTGGCGCCCCCCAGGATCCAACTCCCCCCGGCGCTTGCCCCATAGCGCTACCGATACTCGTTCGAGACCAATAACTGGATATGACCGACATATAACTCGGACATAACCTACATAGCTTCTTATTGCCAACTTCTCGCACAAGCCTATTATCTGAAATATCGCCACACTATTGAGGCGACATAAACAAAAAGGAGACAGAGAAATGGAAAAGATAAAACTTGAGCAGGCAGTATCCGCTGGCCATCACGCGTTACTCGGAACTTCGAAATAAACCCGAGACAGGCTGGATCGATTCTCCCCATCATCGATCCAGCCTGAAAAACCAACAACGGGAAAAGGCTCATGCATATAAATCCCGATCTGTTCATCCTGATAAAGCCACCGGCACTTGTCATCTGGAATTACAAGTCCCATGAACAGTATTCGGTGGATAGATATCATGCTGATCGGCTAATTGAGCTGGTCGAAAAACCCTCCCGTTTCGACCCGACTCACCCTGTCGACTCGACCTTCGTGACCACCGGAATCCTCAGTGAAAATCCCTTCACCCGCGACCACTGGGGCTGGGACGACCTGTCGAGAATTTTCCACATGGGTACCCGCGACCTGCCGATGGCAAACAGCCCGGCCAGTTGCACGGAGTGGGCACGAAACTACCTCGCCCACTGCCGGGAAGTCATGCGCCACCCGCAACCGCCGCCCCACCGCCATGCCACCGCCCTGCACCAGGACCTGATCCAGCTGCCGACGCCCTTGCCGGAACATTGCGAAGCCAATAACAACGAGTTCACCACTGTACTTCTGCACCGCAAGACGTGCCGAAAGTTCCTGAACTGGCATGTCTCCCTGGAACAACTCAGTACTATTCTCTATCTTTCCCTGGGTTACCTGAGAGAGCGCGAACTGGATATTGATCCGTGCATACCACAAGCATTTCGCAGCCGTCGCAGTAGTCCATCAGGTGGTGGCCTGAACTGCAGCGAAGGTTATGTCTATATTCGCAACGTCGACGGTATCGGACCGGGCTTCTACTATTATCACCCGGACAAACATGCACTGACACTGACAAGAGGCCCCGGCATATCGCTGGCGACGCTGGTCCAAGGCCAGCACTTCATCGAAAACTTGCCGTTCGGTGTCTTCATTACTTGCCGCTTCGACAAGATGTGGTGGAAGTATCCACACTCCCAGGGCTATCGCGTCGCCTTGCTGGAAGCCGGGCATGTTTCACAGACCTTTCAGCTCGCCGCCACCGCCCTGGGCCTGGGCACCTGGGTGACCGCAGCCTTGACCGAGCAGAAGATCGAACAGGCGCTGCACCTGGAGGGCCTGAGCGAACAGCCACTGTTGTTCGTCGGTGCCGGTTACAGCCATGGCGAGACGATCTGCGACGAACTTCGGGAACTGCTCAAGACGCCCTCGGAAAACCATTGATGCCCTCGCACGAGACCACCCGACAATCGGGCCGCTCGCGACTGCTGCTGGTGACCGGCATCTCGCTGATCAGCTTCTTTCCGCTCAATGTCCTGTTGCCGGCGTTTCCCACCCTGGCAGAGCAGTTCGCAACATCGACCGCCGATATCGCCTTGACTGTCAGCCTGTTCACCTTGGTCTTCGCGTTTTCGCAACTGGTGACCGGCCCGCTCTCCGACCGCTTCGGGCGCAAGAAAGTGCTGCTGGCCTGCCTTGCCCTCTCCAGTATCGGCGCCATCGGCTGCACCCTGTCGACAGACTTCACCGTGTTTCTGTTCTTTCGCGGCGTCCAGGCGCTGGGTTGTGGTTTCTTCGTCCTCGGCCTGGCCCTGGTCGAAGACCTGTTCGAACCTCAGGAGCGCGCCCCCGTGCGCATCTTCTACATGAGTTTCAGCGGCCTGTTCGTCGCCCTGTCGCCCCTGCTGGGCTCCTGGCTGCTGGACAGTTTTGGCTGGAAGAGCAGCTTCCTCGCCTTTGCCCTGGTCGCCATGGGCATCGCACTGCTGGCACGATGGATACTGGCCTCATCTCCAGGGACAGAGGCCTCGCAGAGTCAGGCGGCGGGCCAATCGCTGCTGCAGATTCTCGGCCATCGTGACTTCCGCCGTTACTGGCAGATCGCAGCCCTGGTGTTCTGTACCTACTTCGCCCTGACCAGCGTTTCCCCGTTGATCTTCATGGACGGCCTGCGGCTCTCTGAATACCAATACGCCATCGTCCTGTTGATCTATGGCATGGCCTATCTGCTCGGTGGCGTACTGGCCGCCTGGCTGCAGAAACGCCTGACAGTCCGCGCGCAGATCGACATCGGCCTGCTCCTGCTGGGCACTGCCGGCCTGGCACTGCTGTTGACCCTGCAACTGAAGCAAGTCTCCACCGCCAGCCTGCTGCTGCCGATGTGCCTGAGTGCCGCTGCGGTCAGTATTACCCGCCCTGCCGCCATCTCCGCAGCGATGCTGCTGTTCCCGGCGAACGCCGGCACCGCAGCGTCGGCGGGCAACACCATCATGTTCCTCGCGGCGGCCAGCAGCAGCGCGCTGCTGGCCAAAAGTGGGGCCCTGCTAATACCGGCCGTCGGCCTGGCCTTCGTACTCTGCAGTCTGCTTGGCTTGCTGAACAGCGCCAGGCTCGGGCGTTGAGCGCGGACGTCGCGTGCGCCCCCATTCCTTCCCGGCGCCAGCGGTGTAGAATCGCTCTATTCATCGCCAGTCATCCCCCGGCGGGTTTATGAGCTCAGGCTGAAACGCACGGCGATCCCGTGTCGTTATCGGCAGCTTTCGGACACACGGCCATTTTCCAGGTGTTCCCGAGGGTCAATAGAAGCTCACTCCCCACTTGTTACCTGATTAGCCGCCCGGAGTGCTCCATGCCTGATTACCGCTCGAAAACATCCACCCACGGCCGCAACATGGCCGGTGCTCGCGCCCTTTGGCGCGCCACGGGGATGAAAGACGCCGACTTCAAGAAACCGATCATCGCCGTCGCCAACTCCTTCACCCAGTTCGTACCCGGCCACGTCCACCTCAAGGACATGGGCCAGCTGGTCGCTCGCGAAATCGAACGCGCCGGTGGCGTGGCCAAGGAATTCAACACCATCGCCGTGGATGACGGCATCGCCATGGGCCACGACGGCATGCTCTACTCGCTGCCGAGCCGCGAGATCATCGCCGACTCCGTCGAGTACATGGTCAACGCCCACTGCGCCGACGCCATCGTCTGCATCTCCAACTGCGACAAGATCACCCCCGGCATGCTGATGGCCGCCCTGCGCCTGAATATCCCGGTGATCTTCGTGTCCGGCGGCCCGATGGAAGCCGGCAAGACCAAACTGGCCTCCCATGGCCTGGACCTGGTGGACGCGATGGTCATCGCCGCCGACTCCAACGCTTCTGACGAGAAGGTTGCCGAGTACGAGCGCAGCGCCTGCCCGACCTGCGGTTCGTGCTCCGGCATGTTCACCGCCAACTCGATGAACTGCCTGACCGAAGCCCTGGGCCTGGCCCTGCCGGGCAACGGTTCGACCCTGGCGACCCACGCCGACCGCGAGCAACTGTTCCTGCGCGCCGGTCGCGACATCGTCGCGCTGTGCCAGCGCTACTACGGCGAAAACGACGACTCGGTACTGCCGCGCAGCATCGCCAACTTCAAGGCGTTCGAGAACGCCATGACCCTGGACATCGCCATGGGCGGTTCCACCAACACCATCCTGCACCTGCTGGCCGCCGCCCAGGAAGCCGAAGTCGCCTTCGATCTGCGCGACATCGACCGCCTGTCGCGCAAGGTTCCGCAACTGTGCAAGGTCGCGCCGAACATCCAGAAGTACCACATGGAAGACGTGCACCGCGCCGGCGGGATCATCAGCATCCTCGGCGAACTGGCCCGTGGCGGCCTGCTGCACACCGACCTGCCGACCGTGCACAGCAAGAGCCTGGCCGAAGCCATCGCCCACTGGGACATCACCCAGACCGACGATGAAGCGGTGCACACCTTCTTCAAGGCCGGTCCGGCCGGCATCCCGACCCAGACCGCATTCAGCCAGTCGACCCGTTGGGAAACCCTGGATGACGACCGCGAGAACGGCTGCATCCGCAGCGTCGAGCACGCCTACTCGCAAGAGGGCGGCCTGGCCGTGCTGTACGGCAATATCGCGCTGGACGGCTGCGTGGTGAAGACCGCGGGTGTCGACGAGTCGATCCTGGTGTTCGAAGGCAACGCGAAGATCTTCGAAAGCCAGGACAGCGCGGTACGCGGCATCCTCGCCGACGAAGTGAAGGCCGGCGACATCGTGATCATCCGCTACGAAGGCCCGAAAGGCGGCCCGGGCATGCAGGAAATGCTCTACCCGACCTCCTACCTGAAGTCCAAGGGCCTGGGCAAGGCCTGTGCCCTGCTGACCGACGGTCGCTTCTCCGGCGGGACTTCGGGGCTGTCCATCGGTCACGCTTCTCCGGAAGCCGCTGCCGGTGGTGCGATCGGCCTGGTACAGGACGGCGACAAGGTACTGATCGACATCCCGAACCGCTCGATCAACCTGTTGGTCAGCGACGAGGAATTGGCGGCCCGCCGTGCCGAGCAGGACAAGAAAGGCTGGAAACCGGCCGAGCAGCGTCCACGCAAGGTCACCAGTGCACTGAAAGCCTACGCCCTGCTCGCCACCAGTGCCGACAAGGGTGCGGTGCGTGACAAGGCGTTGCTGGACAAGCTGGTGCCGTAAGCGCCAACGCCCTACCTCTGACTGAGCGCTCCGCGTCCGCTCTTGTGCCGCAGAGCGACACAAGCTGCGTTCCCACGCGGAGCGTGGGAACGATCAGAAGCTGGTGGGCCGTAAGTACCAACGCTCAACCTCTGGCTGATCGCTGCCACGCTCCAGCGTGGAAGCGATCAGATCAGAAGTAACAGCCGGGGCCTACTGGATCTCTTCCGGCTTGACGATCACCCAGTTCTTGTCCGCGGTCACCGTCAGACCTTCCTTGGCCTGGGCCTCGGCGTTGCTCTTGATCATGCCATTGAGCTGGGTCATGTACTTGTCCTTGCGGTTGACCCACAGGTGGACACCACCCTTGGCCACGTCGACGCTGTGGAACAGCATGTAGCCATCGCTCGAAGGCGTGTCGCCACCAACCAGGACCGGTTTTTTCCACTGGTCGATGTAGGTGAGGATGGCCGCCTGCTTGCCGGCCATCCAGGTCGCCGGGGTCCACAGGTACGGGGTCAGCTCCAGGCCGAGGTTGGCCTTCTCGTCATACTTGCCGGCGCTGATCTGCTTGCGTGCGGTGGTCAGCTCGCCGGTCTTGCGGTCCTTGAGCAGGGTCGTCACGCCGATCACGTTCTGTGGCTTGACGTTGTAGCCATACTTGGGATCGGCCGCGACCATGCGCACCAGCTCTTCGGAAGCGGCGGTCATCACATAGACCTCGATGCCGTTCTCCATCAGCTTGTTGTACAGCTCGACCTGGCCGGCGAAGACCTTCGGCGGCTGCACTTCGATGTTCTTCACCACGTCGCCATCGTAGTAGGTGCTCGGCACCGGCTTGCCGGACGCCATCATCTCGTCGACGTAGCCCTTGAGCTCCTTGAGGGTAAAGCCGGAAAACACCTGGGCCACCCAGGGGTAGCAGACCATGTCGTCGACTTCGCAGAGGCGGTAGTAGTAGCTGAACAGGCTTTCCTTGTGGTCGGCGGTGTCCTTGAACGGGATCAGCTTCAGCGACGGGTCCAGGGTATCGCGGGTGATCAGCCCCTTGTTCTCCAGGTACGGCAGCAACGACTCCTCCAGGTCATAGCGGTAACTGGTGTTGTCCATGTCGAACACCGCGAAGTTACCCTTGTTGGCGTTGGCGGCGATCATCGCCTCCAGTTGCTTGGCCTGGGCCTCTGGCCAGTGCTTGAGCTCGGTGGCGAAGGCCTGGCCGGCAAGGCCCAGGCAGAGTGCGGCGGCGAGGAGTTTCGGGACGAATTTCATGGGCGATATCTTCCTGGCTGAAAGGCATCGACGCTAACAAATCCATGTGACAGTTCTCACCCGAGGACGACCGCCTGCATCCTGATCCCGTCACCGGCATACGCCCCAGCGCCACCAGCTTATTCCAAAAACGACAGTCACCATTCCATTTAGATATTAAATCTATATATATCAAGCTGTTAGGCTGAACGGTTCACAATCACCGACGAGAGTGATTGGCACCCATCGTTTTCCGGAGTTTTCATGAACCTGCCGCTGATTCTCAATCTGCTGGTGTTCCTCGCCCTGTTGCTGGGCCTGGCGCAAACCCGCCATACCACCTGGAGCCTGGCCAGGAAGGTGTTGTTCGCCCTGGCGCTGGGCGTGGTGTTCGGCATCGGCCTGCATACCGTCTACGGTGACGGCAACCCGGTGCTCAAGGCCTCCATCGCCTGGTTCGACCTGGTGGGCAACGGCTATGTGCAGCTGCTGCAGATGATCGTGATCCCGCTGGTGTTCGCCTCGATCCTCAGCGCCGTGGCGCGTCTGCACAATGCCTCGTCCCTGGGCAGGATCAGTTTCCTGACCATCGGCACGCTGCTGTTCACCACGGCCATCGCCGCGCTGATCGGCATCGGCCTGACCAACCTGTTCGGCCTGACCGCCGAAGGCCTGGTCGCCGGCACCCAGGAAATGGCCCGCCTGCAGACGATCCAGAACGACTACGCCGGCAAGGTCGCCGACCTCAACGTGCCGCAACTGCTGCTGTCGTTCATTCCGCAGAACCCCTTTGCCGATCTGGCCCGGGCCAAGCCGACCTCGATCATCAGCGTGGTGATCTTCGCCGCCTTCCTCGGCGTGGCCGCCCTGCAACTGCTCAAGGATGATGCGGAAAAAGGCCAGAAGGTGATCAACGCCATCGATACCCTGCAGGCCTGGGTGATGCGCCTGGTGCGCGTGGTGATGAAACTCACCCCCTATGGCGTGCTGGCGCTGATGACCAAGGTGGTGGCCGGTTCCAACCTGCAGGACATCATCAAGCTCGGCAGTTTCGTGGTGGTGTCCTACATCGGCCTGGGGCTGATGTTCGTGGTCCACGGCCTGCTGCTGTCGCTGGCCGGGGTCAACCCACTGCGCTTCTTCCGCAAGGTCTGGCCAGTGCTGACCTTTGCCTTCACCAGCCGCTCCAGTGCCGCGAGCATCCCGCTGAGCATCGAGGCGCAGACCCGTCGCCTGGGGATTCCACAATCGATCGCCAGCTTCGCCGCCTCGTTCGGCGCGACGATCGGCCAGAACGGCTGTGCCGGCCTGTACCCGGCGATGCTGGCGGTGATGGTGGCGCCGACCGTTGGCATCAACCCGCTGGACCCGCTGTGGATCGCGACCTTGCTGGCCATCGTCACCCTGAGTTCGGCCGGTGTGGCCGGGGTCGGTGGCGGCGCGACCTTCGCCGCGCTGATCGTGCTGCCGGCGATGGACCTGCCGGTGTCACTGGTGGCGCTGCTGATTTCGGTGGAACCGCTGATCGACATGGGCCGGACCGCGCTGAATGTAAGCGGTTCGATGACCGCCGGGACCCTCACCAGCCAGCTGATGAAGCAGACCGACAAGCGCCTGCTGGATGCGGATGAGCAGACGGAACTGGCGCAGGCCTGAGCCTTTCGGCAACCGAATGATCGTTCCCACGCTCCGCGTGGGAACGCCGCCGGTGACGCTCGGCGTCACCACCCGGCACAATACCTCAGACCCGCTCCCACACCTCGAAGCTGAACGCCGGCTTGTCGCCCTCTGCCGGGTGCGGCTCGTCGGAAACGCGCTGCCACAGGTTCAGGTCGAACTCGGGGAACCAGGCATCACCCTGCGGACTCAGGCCGACCCGGGTCAGGTACAGGCGATCGGCCTGCGCCAGCCCCTGGGCATACAGCTGCGCCCCGCCGATCAGCATCAGCTCACTGACGCCCTGCTCCAGCGCCCAGGCCTCGGCCCGCACCAGCGCGGCCTCCAGCGACGGGAACACCTCGGCACCTTCCAGTTGCAGCCCGGCCTGGCGGCTCACCACCAGGTTCAGCCGCCCCGGCAATGGCCGACCAAGAGAATCCCAGGTCTTGCGCCCCATGATGATCGGCTTGCCCAGCGTGGTGGCCTTGAAGTACTTGAAATCCGCCGGCAAATGCCAGGGCATGCTGTTGTCTACGCCGATCACGCGGTTTTCCGCGAGGGCCGCGATCAGGCTGAGGGGGAGTTTGGTTGTCATGCCGGCGAGCATACCCGACAGGCGGGTGCAGGCACTAGCCGCAGCGGTTATGCTTCTGGCACTTCCCTCCAACAGGATGGCGCGTGACTGAACCGACTCCCCTGCAACGCCTCTGGCTGACCGAGACCGTGCGCCTGCGCGAAGAGCAGGCCGGCCCCCTGGAAGACCTCGAAGCCAACCGCCGCGCCCGTGCGGCCGGCGGCGACCTGGCGAGCCGCATCCAGCACCGCGCGCTCTGGCTGGCCGAGCGCGACGGCCAACTCGCCGCCCTGCAGCACTGGCTGCAAGGGGCACGCCTGGCCCTGTTGCTGCTTGCCGTGCTGGTCATCCTCAGCGGCGCCGGACTGGCCCTTGCCGCCCTGGGCAACGGCCAACTACCGGTCAATGTCTTCTGGGCCCTGGGCAGCCTGCTCGGGCTCAACCTGCTGCTGTTGGCGAGCTGGGCCCTGGGCCTGTTCTTCGCCGGTGGTCACGGCGCCAGTCTGGGCCGGCTCTGGCTGTGGCTCAGTGAAAAGTTCGCCCGTGATGCCCAGGCCGTGCAACTGGTGCCGGCGCTGGTGCTCCTGCTGCAACGCCAGCGCCTGAACCGCTGGGCCATCGGCGTCGTCGTCCACGGCCTGTGGCTGCTGGCACTGGGCTGTGCGCTGGTGGTGCTGCTGGCACTGCTCGCCACCCGGCGCTACGGCTTCGTCTGGGAAACCACCATTCTCGGTGGTGACACCTTCGTCGGCCTGACCCAGGGACTCGGCGCCCTACCCGCACTGCTGGGCTTCAGCGTGCCCGACGAGAGCATGATCCGCGCCAGCGGCAACGCCGCCGTCAACCTGGAGAATGCCCGCCAGGCCTGGGCCGGCTGGCTGGTCGGGGTGCTGCTGGTCTACGGCCTGCTACCGCGCCTGCTGCTGGCGCTGCTGTGCCTGTGGCGCTGGAAGAACGGCGTTCGTACCCTGGCGCTGGACCTGAACCTGCCTGGCTACGCTCACCTGCGCGAACGCCTGATGCCCAGCAGCGAACGCCTGGGCATCAGCGACGCCGCCCCTGCGCAGTTGCACAATGCCGAAGCCGGGGTGACTGGCCAGGACAGCGACGGCGCGTTGCTGGTCGCCATCGAGCTGGACGACCAGCGCCCCTGGCCGCCCGCCTTGCCCAAGGGCGTGCGGGATGCGGGAGTGCTCGACAGTCGCGAGTCGCGGCAGAAACTGCTGGAACAACTGACCCGCTTCCCGCCGGCGCGCCTGGCGATCGCCTGCGACCCACGGCGCTCGCCGGATCGCGGCAGCCTTGCGCTGATCGCCGAACTGGCCCGCAGCGCCGCCGCCACCCGCATCTGGCTGCTGCAGGCGCCGCCCGGCCAGGCCCTCGACGCCGACCGCCTTGGCGACTGGCACCACGCCCTGCAACAACTCAAGCTGCCGTTCGCCGACAGCGCTCCGTTCACCTGGCTGGAGAGCGGCCATGACTAAGCCGTTGACGCTGGCCGTGGTCGGCCACACCAATGTCGGCAAGACCTCGTTGCTGCGGACCCTGACCCGGGACGTCGGTTTCGGCGAAGTCTCCCACCGCCCCAGCACCACTCGCCATGTCGAAGGCGCAAGGCTGTCGGTGGAGGGCCAACCGCTGCTGGAGCTGTACGACACCCCGGGCCTGGAAGATGCCATCGCCCTGCTCGACTACCTCGAACGCCTCGACCGCCCCGGCGAACGCCTCGATGGCCCGGCCCGCGTGCAGCGCTTTCTCGACGGCAGCGAAGCGCGCCAGCGTTTCGAACAGGAAGCCAAGGTGCTGCGCCAGTTGCTGGCCTCGGACGCCGGTCTGTATGTGATCGACGCCCGCGAGCCGGTGCTGGCCAAGTATCGCGACGAGCTGTCGGTGCTGGCCAGTTGCGGCAAGCCGCTGCTGCCGGTACTCAACTTCGTCAGCAGCGCCGCCCAGCGCGAGGACGACTGGCGCCAGGCCCTGGCCCGCCTGGGGCTGCACGCGCTGGTGCGCTTCGACAGTGTTGCGCCGCCGGAAGACGGTGAGCGTCGTCTTTATGAAAGCCTGGCGCTGTTGCTGGAAGGCTCCCGGGCACAACTGGAGCGCCTTGTACGCGACCTGCAAGCACAGCGCCAGGCACGGCGGCAGAGTGCCCAACGACTGATCGCCGAGCTGCTGATCGACTGCGCCGCCTGCCGACGCCAGGTGGCCGGCGACGCCACGGCCGAAAGCGAGGCCATCGCCGAATTGCGCCAGGCTGTGCGCCAACGCGAGCAACGCTGCGTCGAGGCCCTGCTCAAGCTCCATGCGTTTCGTCGTGACGATGCCGCCGCCAGCGACCTGCCGTTGCTCGACGGGCGCTGGGGCGATGACCTGTTCAACCCGGAAACCCTCAGGCAGTTGGGCGTGAAGGTCGGCGGAGGGATTGCCGCCGGGGCTGCCGCGGGGGCCGGGGTCGACCTGCTGGTCGGCGGCCTGACACTCGGTGCCGCCGCCCTGGCCGGCGCCATCGCCGGCGGTGCCTTGCAGACCGCCCGCGGCTACGGCAGCCGTCTGCTGGGCAAGCTCAAGGGCAAACGCGAGCTGACGCTCGATGACAGCGTGCTGCGCCTGCTCGCGCTGCGCCAGCGCCAGCTGTTGCTGGCACTGGAAGCCCGTGGGCATGCGGCGATGAACAGCATCAGGATCGATACTCCCGCGGACAAGTCGTGGCGCGAAGGCAAGTTGCCGGAAGCACTGGGCAAGGCTCGGGCCCACCCGCAATGGTCATCGTTGAACCCGCAACCGAAGCTGAACCAGGCCGAACGCCAGGAACAGCTGGAAAAGCTGCTGGAGAAGCTCGAAACACTCTGACCGTCGGCGTCAGCCCCGCAACAGCCGATACGCCTTGTCCCGCAGGGTCTGCAAGGCAAGCACTGGCACATCGCTCTCCTTTGCCTGCTCATCCCAACGACGCAAGCGCAGGCTCAGCTCGCACAGCGGGTCTCGAGCGAAGTCCGCCGCCTCCCTGGCCGTCATCACCCCGCCCTGGTACTCCAGCGTCCGCCGGCTCGCTTCGCTCAGGCGCTCGTAGTACCCCGGCTCGACTCGTGTCAGGTAACGCTTGGCCTGCACGTGATATTCCACCAGCCGTGCCAGCCGCTCGCTGAACCCGGCGCGGCGTAGATAGTCGGCACCCAGCCGTTCGTGGCTGACGAGGCCATAGCCCCCCATGCTCTGCTGCGCCTGCGCCGGCCCTGGGCAGATATGCCCGATGTCGTGGAAGAACGCCGCCAGCACCACCTCGTCGTCGCACCCCTCGGCCATCGCCAGTTGCGCGGCCTGGGACATGTGCTCCAGCTGCGACACCGGCTCGCCGATGTAGTCGGCATCGCCGAACTGCTGGTAGAGACCGAAGACTTCGTCCAGCACCTGTTCGACCCGGCTCACCGGCTTTCCCCCAGCAAGGTGGCGATGTTGGCCTCGGCCATGGCCGGGCCGACGCTCATGCCAACCCCGGTGTGCATCAGCGCGGCATGCACGCCCGGTGCGGCCTGCAGGAATGAGAACGGCCCCGGCCCGCGGGCGCCGTAGACGCCTTGCCAACGTTCGAGCACCTGGACCTTGCAACCGAGGGTGTGCTCGGCCAGTTCCAGCATCCAGTTGTCCACCTGTTCGGCGTTGAATGGCGAAGGATCGCTGCCGTAATGATGGGAATCACCGATGATCAGCTCGCCATGCGGCGTCGGGCTGATCAGCAGGTGGATGCCATGTTCCTGCAGGTACGGGCTTTCACGTTCGATCTGCGTCCGGATCGCCGCCGCTTCCGGCAGGTCGGCGAAGGCACCGTAGTGCACGCAACTGAGACCGGTCAGTACGGCGTGCTGCAGGTCCAGCCCGGACAATAGCGGACGGGCACGAAGCATCTGCAGACGGCAGATGCTCGGCTGCAGGGTCGCCAGCGATTCGGCCAGCAAGGTCTGGTAGTCATGGCCTGAACAGACCACGATCCGTTCGCCCCGGAAGGTTCCGGCCGTGCTGCGCAACTGGCCGGGCTCGACCTCATGGACCAGAGTCGAGAAGTGGAATTCGACGCCCAGTTCGCGACGCAGGTAGTCGATCAGCGTCGGGATCGCCTCGCGGGAATACAACTGCTGGTCATCCAGCCCATGCAGGGCGGCGCGATGATGGCTGAACTGGCCGCCGTGCAGGTCGGCCAGGGCTCGGCCCTGCAACAGTCTCACCCGGTAGCCGTGCTCGCGGGCCCGGCCGGCGCAGAAGGTTTCCAGCAGGTGTTCCTCGGCTTCGCTGCGAGCGAACAGGTAGCTGCCGTTGCGCTTGAGTTCGAAACCGGCCTGCTGCGACCAGTGGCCCCAGATTTCCCGGCTGGCGCGCGCCAGGTCGAGCATGACGCCCGGCGGCTGGCCGGTGACCAGGGCCTGGCCGAAGTTGCGGATCGAGGCGCCCAGGGGCGTGGCGCTGCGCTCGAAGACCCGGACCTTGAGGCCCCGGCGGGCGGCGGCGTAGGCGTGGGACAGGCCGAGAATGCCGGCGCCGACGATGAGGATGTCACTGTGATGAGTCATGAAGGGTCCTGAAGGAATGGCCAGGTTGATCGTTCCCACGCTCCGCGTGGGAATGCAGCCCGTGACGCTGTACGTCACAAGAGCGGACGCCGAGCGTCCAGAGAGGCATTCCCACGCAGAGCGTGGGAACGACCGAAACGATCGAAGGTTCGGGCTCGGCCAGGGAATTACTGGGCAACCTTCTCCGACTTGCCGTCATAGCGCTTGCGCCATTCGGCCAGGATCTCGTCGCGGTTCTTCGAGGCCCAGGCGAAGTCGTTCCTGATCAGGCGCTGTTCGTAGTCGGCCGGCAGTTCGGTCTGCGGCTTGGCGATCCCCGGCTGGGCCAGCACGGCGAAGTTTTCCTTGTACAGCTCCATTGCCGCCGGGCTGGCGGAAAAGTCGGCCAGCTTCTTCGCGGCTTCTTCATGCGGGGTCCCCTTGATCACCGCAGTCGCCTCGATCTCCCAGCCCAGACCTTCCTTCGGCAGCACGATGTCCAGCGGCGCGCCCTGGCGCTTGAGCTGCACGGCCGGATACTCGAAGGAGATACCGATCGGGAATTCGCCGGCCGCCGCCAGCTTGCACGGCTTGGAACCGGAGTGGACGTACTGGCCGATGTTCTGGTGCAGATCATCCATGTACTGCCAGCCCTGCTTCTCGCCAAAGGTCTGCAACCAGGCGCTGACATCGAGGAAACCGGTGCCGGACGAAGCCGGGTTGGGCATGACGATCTTGCCCTTGTACTCGGGCTTGGTCAGGTCCTGCCAGCTCACCGGCTTGCTCAGGTGGTGCTTCTCGGCCTCGACGGTGTTGAAGCAGATGGTCGCGGCCCAGACATCCATGCCGACCCAGGCGGGCGGGTTGGCCGGATCGCGATAGTTGCCGCCGATCTTGCCCAGATCCTTCGGTGCGTAGTTCTGCAGCATGCCCTGCTGGTCGAGGATCGCCAGGCTCGAAGCGGCCAGGCCCCATACCGCATCGGCCTGTGGCCGGGCTTTCTCGGCCAGCAGCTTGGCGGTGATGATGCCGGTGGAGTCGCGAACCCACTTGATGCCGATGTCCGGGTTGGCTTTCTCGAACGCGTCCTTGTAGCTCTTGAGCTGCTCGGCTTCGAGCGCGGTGTAGACGGTCAGTTCGGTCTTCGCCGCGAAGGCGTTCAGGCTGAACAGCGAGAGGACGGCAGCGGCAAGAGTCAACGGCTTGAACATGATGCAGTTCCTTGGGTGGTGTGGCATTGGGTGGGTGGCAGTTCTGGTGGGCGAATCAATGGCCGGGCACGCTCCGCCGCCAGGCCTGGGTGCGGCGCAGCAAGCCGCGCGAGGCCCAGGCCAGCAGCAGGGACACGCCCGCCGAGGTGAACAGGATCAGGGTCGACATGGCCGCGGCACCGCCGACGTTGCCGGCGTCGTCCATGTTCAGCACCGCCACCGCCGCGAGGATGGTGTCGGGGCTGTAGAGGAAGATCGCCGCCGAGACCGTGGTCATCGCCGAGACGAACAGGTAGCGGATGATGTCGAGCAGCGCCGGCAGGCAGATCGGCACCGTGACCCGCAGGTAGTGCCGGTACAGCGGGGTCTTGAGCGACAGCGCGGCGGCCTCGAACTCGCCGTCGAGCTGGCGCAGGGCGGTGGTCGCGGTCATCTGCGCGGTGGTCAGGTAGTGGGCGATGGTGCACACCACCAGCAGGGTCATGGTCCCGTAGAACACATGCAGCGGGTTGCCGACAAGGTTGAAGAAGAACACGTAGCCCAACCCCAGGACCAGGCCCGGCACCGCCATCGGCACGAAGCTGAGCAGGCGCAGGGCCAGGTTCAGGCCACGCTGGCCACGGGTCTTTTCCATCAGGTAGGCGCCGGTGAAGATCAGCGCGCTGCCGATCAGGGCAGTGCACAGGGCCATGGTCAGGCTGTTGCGGTAGGCCAGCCAGCCGCCACCTGCGGTCTCGTCGAAGCGGTAGTGGCTCAGGGACAACGACAGGTTGTACGGCCAGAACTTCACCAGCGAGGAATACACGGCCATGCCGAACACCAGCAGCAATGCGGCGCAGATCAGCAGCACGATCGCCAGGTAGCAGGCATCACGCGTCGGGCAGCGCGCCGGCTGGAACACCTGGGCCCGGCCGCTCATCGAATCGCCCTGGCGCCGACGCAGCCAGGCATCGACAGCAAAGCTCAGCAGCGCCGGCAGCAGCAGGATCATGCCGATCAGGGCACCACGGCCGAACTGCTGCTGGCCGACCACCGCCTTGTAGGCTTCCAGCGCCAGCACCTGGTAGTCGCCGCCCACCACCACCGGCACGCCGAAGTCGGTGATGGTCAGGGTGAACACCAGGCACAGCGCGGCGAACACCGCCTGCCGGGTCGCCGGCCAGGTAATGCTGCGGTAGGCCCTCCACGGGCTCGCGCCCATGCTCGAGGCGGCATCGAACAGTCGCGCATCGGCCAGGGACAGGGCCGACAGCAAGATCATCAGCGCATGCGGGAAGGTGTAGATGACCTCACCGAGGACGATGCCCCAGAAACCATAGATGTTGTCCGCCAGCAGGCCGCGTAGCAGGCCCTGGTTGCCGAAGAGGTAGACCAGCGCAATCCCCGGCAACATCGAGGGCGCCATCAGCGGCAGCAGCGACAGGCCACGCCAGAACATCTTGCCGGGAATCAGCGTACGTTGCAGGGCGTAGGCGAAGAGATAGGCCAGCGGTACGACAATCGCCGCGACGCTGAAGGAAACCTTGAGACTATTGCCCAGCAACCAGTGGAAGTTGTCACTGCCCAACAATTCCCGTGCGGCGAGCCAGCCACCGCCCTGCCCGGCTTCGCTGCTGAAACCGCGCCAGAAGATCGCCAGTAGTGGCAGCAGTACCGCGACACCCAGCAGACCGAGCCAGAGCAGTTTGCCGCCGACCACGAACACCCGGTCCCCCAGGTCCCCACGCAGGGCTGCCGAGGTCGATTTGCGCGGCAGCGCCAGGCTGATTTGCGCGGCCATCTCAGGCAAACACCTGCAGGCTGCTCGGCGGCAGCGCCACCCAGATATCCGGGGAGCCCAGGCGCGACAGGTCCTGCGGGCCGACTTCAGCCAGCAGAGGATGGCCCGGCAGTTCGTTGAGTTCGAAGCTCATGCGGCAGCGATTGCCGAGAAAGGTGATTTCCCGCACCCGTGCGGCAAACAGGTTTTCCTCATGCACCGGCGGGTTGACGCTGATCGACTCGGGCCGGCAGAACAGGCGACCGGGACCGGTACGCGGAGCGCTGTCAGCCAGGCGCAGTTGCACGTTGCCGACCTGGGCATGTTGGGCACTGCGCTGCTGGAACGGCAGCCAGTTGCCCTGGCCGACGAACTCGGCGACGAAGGGCGTGGCCGGCTTGTCGTAGATGTCCTGGGGCGTGGCGTACTGCTCGACCTTGCCGTTGTTCATCACGGCGATGCGGTCGGCCATCAGCATGGCCTCGTCCTGGTTGTGGGTGACCATCAGCGTGGTCACGCCGAGGCTGCGTTGCAGTTGGCGCAATTCGCTGCACAGATGCTCGCGGACCCGCGCATCGAGGGCCGACATCGGCTCGTCGAGCAACAACAGCGACGGCGCCGGCGCCAGGGCACGGGCCAGGGCCACGCGCTGCTGCTGGCCGCCGGAAAGCTGGCCGGGATACTTCTTCTCGCTGCCGGCCAGGCCGACCAGTTCGAGCATCTGCACGACACGCCTGCGCACTTCGTCACGGCCGCTGCCGTTCAGGCCATAGGCGATGTTGGCCTCCACCGTCAGGTTGGGGAACAGCGCATAGGACTGGAACAGGATGCCGTAGTCGCGAGCCTGCGGCGACAGTACGGACACATTGCGCTCACCGAGGAACAGTTCGCCATCATCCTGGCGTTCGAGACCGGCGATGCAACGCAGCAGGGTGGTCTTGCCGCACCCCGACGGCCCCAGCAGGCACACCAGCTCGCCGGCAGCGACGTCGAGGGAGACGTTCTCCAGCGCGGTGAAGGCGCCGAAACGCTTCTGCACGCCACGGACCTTGAGTGCGGCGCCAGGGTTGGCCAGGGTGTGGGTGATCGGGTTGTTCATGGGCAGACCTCATCAAGCGAATGAGGGTCATGCTAGGGAGGCAATGCGTACGCCATGTGGCAATAAGGCAAAAGCTGCCGATAGTGGTATTGGTGGATTTGGGTAGGAAATTCCCTACATTGATTGATCGTTCCCACGCTCCGCGAGGGAATGCAGCCCGTGATGCTCCGCGTCACAAGAGCGGACGCCGAGCGTCCTCAGAGGCATTCCCACGGGGGCCGTGGGAACGATCGGTTTCTGTTTATGTGGCGAGCGGACTTGCCCGCACTGGCGCGCACCGCGCGCCCAAGACTGGAGAAGCCATTACATCAGACCGGCGCCATCTCCTGCGCCAACCCCAAGAACGCCGCCGGCAGGCGCGCCGACTTGCGCTCCTTGAGGCAATACAGGTACTCCGGGATCTGCGGCGCATTCTCGATGCTCAGCACCCGCAACTGCGGATCATGCGGCACTTCCTGGCGAGCGATGATGCTGATGCCGATGTTGCGCAACACCGCCTCGCGGATCGACTCGCGGCTACCGATTTCCAACAGCGGTCCATGGCTGACGCGCGCGTCGCGCAACAGCTCCTCGGTCAGTTGCCGGGTGGTCGAGCCCGCCTCGCGCATCAGCAGGCAGTGCCCGGCCAGCGCGCTCAGCGGCACATGGTCATGAATCGCCAGGGGGTGATTGCGATGCACCGCCAGCACCAGCGGATCACTGCCCAGCACCCGGCGGATCAGCCGCGGGTCGTCGAGCAACTGCGACGAAGCGGCGACATCGACCCGGTAGTCCTCCAGGGCCTCCAGCACCTGCTGCGAGTTGCCGATCTCCACCGACACCTCGACCTGGGGCAAACGCTCGCGAAACGCCTTCACCAGGTCGAGGATGTAGTACGGCGCGGTCGCTGCGATGCGCAAGGCGCCCTGCACCTGGCCGCTGTTACGCAGGAAGAACTCGATATCGGCCTCCTGCTGCAGCAGCGCCTTGACCATCGGCAGCAGCCGCGCGCCCTCCTCGCTGACGCTCAGCCGGCGGCCACCGCGATAGAACAGCTCGACCGAATACTGGCTTTCCAGGTGACGGATCTGGGTGGTGACCGTGGGCTGGCTGAGGCCAAGCTTCTTCGCCGCCTCGGTGATGCTCCCCAGGCGGGCGACCATGTAAAACGCCTTCAGCTCGGCACTCTTCAATTCGGCACTCGGCACACCGCCCTCTCATCGTCTATTTGCGCAACAGGCGCAAGCCATTGAACACCACCAGCAGGCTGACGCCCATGTCGGCGAACACCGCCATCCACATGGTCGCCATCCCGAAGAAGGTTACCGCAAGAAAGATCGCCTTGATGACCAGGGCCAGGGCGATGTTCTGCTTGAGGATACTCGCCGTTTCGCGCGACAGGCGAATGAACGCCGGGATCTTGCGCAGATCATCGTCCATCAGGGCGACATCGGCGGTTTCGATGGCTGTGTCGGTACCGGCTGCCGCCATGGCGAAGCCGATCTCGGCACGGGCCAGGGCCGGTGCATCGTTGATGCCGTCGCCCACCATGCCGACCCGATGTCCCTTGGCGTAGAGCGCCTCGACGGCCTGCAGCTTGTCGGTCGGCAGCAGGTCGCCACGGGCCTCGTCGATCCCCACCTGGGCGGCGATCGCCTTGGCGGTGTGCGGGTTGTCACCGGTGAGCATCAGGGTCTTGATGCCCAGCTCGTGCAACTGGCGGATAGCTTCGCGACTGCTGTCCTTGACCGTATCGGCGACGGCGAACAGCGCCAGCGGGCCGGAGCTGTCGAGCAGCAGCACGACCGTCTTGCCCTGCTCTTCCAGGGCGAAGAGTTTCTCTTCCAACGCCGGCGAACACAGGCCCAGCTCCTCTACCAGCCGGTGATTGCCCAAGTGATAGCGCTGGCCGCCGATGTCGCCACGCACGCCGCGCCCGGCCAGGGCTTCGAAGGCTTCGACCTCACGCAGTTCGACCTGCTTGTCCCGTGCATCACGGGCAATCGCCAGGGACACCGGGTGATCGGAACGTGCCGCCAGGCTGGCAGCGATCGCCGGTGCCGTCTCGCGGTGCAGTGCGTCGAGTGGCAGGAAGTCGGTCAGCACCGGCTTGCCGTGGGTGAGGGTGCCGGTCTTGTCCAGGGCCAGGTAGTCGAGCTGGTGACCACTCTCCAGATAGACCCCGCCCTTGACCAGGATGCCCTTGCGCGCCGCTGCAGCCAGGCCGCTGACGATACTCACCGGGGTGGAAATCACCAGCGCACAGGGGCAGGCGACCACCAGCAGGACCAGTGCCCGGTAGATCCAGTCGAACCACGCCCCGCCCATGAACAGCGGTGGAATCACCGCCACGGCCAGCGCCAGGGCGAATACCGCCGGGGTGTAGACCTTCGAGAAACTGTCGACGAAACGCTGGGTCGGCGCCCGTGCACCCTGGGCCTGCTCCACCGCGTGAATGATCCGCGCCAGGGTCGAGTTGCCCGCCACCGCAGTCACCCGGTAATCCAGCGAGCCGGCCTGGTTGATGGTGCCAGCGAATACCTTGTCGCCGGGTACCTTCTCGACTGGCAGGCTTTCGCCGGTGATCGGTGCCTGATCGACGCTGGAACTACCGTAGACCACCTCGCCGTCCAGGCCAATGCGCTCGCCGGGCCGGACCCGTACCAGGGTTCCGAGCTCGACGCGCTTGACCTCGTTCTCGACCCAACTGCCATCCTCCTGCTGTACCGTGGCCGTCTCCGGGGCCATCTGCATCAGGCCGCCGATCGCATTGCGCGCGCGATCCAGCGAGCGCGCCTCGATCAGTTCGGCGACGGTAAAGAGGAACATCACCATCGCCGCTTCCGGCCACTGGCCGATCAGCACGGCACCGGTCACGGCAATGCTCATCAGCGCGTTGATGTTCAGGTTGCGGTTCTTCAGCGCGATCCAGCCCTTCTTGTACGTGCCCAGGCCGCCGCTGAGGATCGAGACCAGCGCGACGATGGCTACCACCCAGGTCGGTGCGGCATCGGTGAAGTGAATGACCTCGGCAGCCAGGGCACCCAACCCGGAAACCACCAAAGGCCACCAGGTCTTCTTCGCCGGCGGTTGGCTGGCGGCCTGCTCATCCGCACCGTCTTCCAGCGGCTCGGCCTGCATGCCCAGCGACTTGATCGCCTCGATGATCGGCGCGTTCGACGGCAGGTCGTGGGTCACCCCGAGGATCCGGTTGATCAGGTTGAATTCCAATTGCTGGATGCCCGCCAGCTTGCCCAGTTTGTTCTGGATCAGCGTCTGTTCGGTGGGACAATCCATGGCTTCGATACGGAAGCGGCTCAAGCGACCATCGGCGCTGGAAGCATTGCCCAGCTTGACCAGCGCCGGAGCCTCTACGCCGGAGCAGCAGCTGCCGTGCGAATGGCCGGCAGGGGCGCTAGCCACCGGCTGCGCAGGCTCGCAGCAACCATGGCCCGACTTGCCGGCATGGCCGTGATCGTGATCGTGATCGTGATCGTGATCGTGATCGTGATCGTGATCGTGATCGTGATCAGCATGCTGGTGGTTGGCGTGGGATGCCGGCTCAACGGGGCCCGAGCAGCAGCCAGCGCCGTGCTCATGCTTGTGCTCGGCGTGCGAATGGCCGCTATCGGACTTGCGTGGAGTGTGAATGGAGTCGCTCATGGGAGAGGTCCCTGAAAAGTGCCTGTTGCCAAGTGAACACCCTGTAGCCACTATAGGGTCAAGCACCCATTTCGGGAGATCGGGCGATGAAGATTGGCGAACTGGCAAAACTCACCGACTGCCAGGTGGAAACCATCCGTTATTACGAGAAGGAAAACCTGCTGCCGGAACCGGCACGCAGCGAGGGCAACTACCGCCTGTACACCCAGGCCCATGTGGAGCGCCTGACCTTCATCCGCAACTGCCGCAGCCTGGACATGACCCTGGAGGAGATCCGCAGCCTGCTGGACCTGCGCGACAGCCCGCAGGACCAGTGCGAAAGCGTGAACGCGCTGATCGACGAGCACATCCACCACGTCAAGGCACGGATCGATGGGCTCATGGCGTTGCAGGAACAGTTGCTGGACCTGCGCCAGCGCTGTGGCGGCGGGCCCGATGCGGATCACTGTGCGATCCTGCAGCGGCTGGAGGTCAGTGGCAGCGTGCTGCCGGTTGAAGAGCATTCACATGTCGCGAGAAGTCATGGGCATTGAGTCCCCCTGTGGCGAGCGGGCTTGTCGGGACACCGCACCGCCGCGCTGGGGTGCGCAGCACCCCTGAAATCAGCAACATCAGGGTATCAGGCAGGACGTGGTCGCCGGTTTTAGGGCCGCTTCGCGCCCCAGCGCGGGCAAGCCCGCTCGCCACGATGCCTCTTCACCTGACGACTCAGACCGCCATCGGCGCCGTCAGCGGCGCATGGTGCTGGTAGCCTTCCAGCGAGAAGTCGCCCGGCTCCAACCGCTCCAGCCACTCCGGCTGGTACACGCCCGTCTTGGCAAACTCAGGCACGCGCTCGGAAATCACCAGTTTCGGCATCGGGTACGGCTCGCGGGCGAGCTGCTCGTTGAGCATGTCCAGGTGATTTTCATACACATGGGCATCGCCGATGAAGTAGGTGAACCAGCGCGGCGTGTAGCCGGTCAGGCGCCCGATCAGGCTCAGCAGCGCCGCGCCTTCGGTCAGGTTGAACGGCGTCCCGAGGCCCAGGTCATTCGAGCGGATGTAGAGGGTCAGGGAGATTTCCTTCGTCTCGACATTCGGGTGGAACTGGTACAGCAGGTGGCAAGGTGGCAGGGCCATTTCGTCCAGCTGCGCGCAGTTCCAGCCGTGGAACAGGATGCGCCGGCTGCCCGGGTCCTTGATGATGGTGTCGACGCACTGGCGAACCTGGTCGATCGCCTTGTACAGCACCACGTAGGCCTGGCCGTCTTCCTCGCCCTGGGCGATCTGCCGGTAGCCCTGGGCCAGGGTCTGCTCGATCGCCGCCGCATTGCTCGCCGGGATCTGCTTGTAGGCCGGCCACTTGCGCCACTGCACGCCGTAGATTTCACCGAGGTCGTCATCGCCCTGGCGGAACGGGTTGGCCAGCCACTGGGCGTTCTCGTTGGCGTTCTGGTCCCAGACCTTGCAACCCAGCGCGCGGAACTCGGCGGCGTTGTTCACCCCACGGAGAAAACCGCACATCTCGCCGATGGCGGACTTGAAGGCCAGCTTGCGGGTGGTGATCGCCGGGAAACCTTCCTTGAGGTCATAACGCAGCATCGCGCCGGGAAAGCTGATGGTGTTCACACCGGTGCGGTTGGCTTGCTTGGTGCCGTTCTTGATGACATGGGCGACCAGATCGAGATATTGCTTCATGAGTTACCTGCATCCTTGAATACGGGGCCCGCAGGCCCCGATTCGAATTTAAAGCGCGGCGTCTTTCGTTGCCGGAGTGGTCGGGTTGCGGTGATAGGCGAACCACAGCAATGCCAGGCCGGCGATGATCATCGGCAGGCTGAGAATCTGCCCCATGGTCACCCAGCCGAACGCCAGGTAGCCAAGTTGCGCATCCGGCACCCGGACGAACTCGACGATAAAACGGAAGATCCCGTAGAACAACGCGAACATGCCGGACACCGCCATGGTCGGCCGCGGCTTGCGCGAGAACAGCCAGAGGATGACGAACAGCGCCACGCCCTCCAGCGCGAACTGGTAAAGCTGCGACGGGTGGCGCGGCAATTGCGCCGGGTCGCTGAACGGCGGGAAGACCATCGCCCACGGCACGTCGCTCGGCTTGCCCCACAACTCGGCGTTGATGAAGTTGCCGATCCGCCCGGCACCCAGGCCAATCGGGACCATGGGTGCCACGAAGTCCATCAGTTCGAAGAACGACTTGCCGTTACGCCGGCCGAACCACCAGGCCGCCAGCATCACCCCGATGAAGCCGCCATGGAAGGCCATGCCACCCTTCCAGACCTCGAAGATCAGCGTCGGATTGGCGACATACGCTGGCAAATCGTAGAACAACACATAACCCAGGCGCCCACCGACGATCACCCCCATGGCCAACCAGAACACCATGTCGGAGAGTTTCTCCTTGGTCCAGGTCGGGTCGAAACGGTTCAGGCGCCGGGAGGCCAGCAGCCACGCACCACCAATGCCGACCAGGTACATCAGGCCGTACCAGTGGATTTTCAGCGGGCCGATGGCGACGGCCACCGGGTCGATCTGCGGGTAAGGCAGCATTGCGACTCCTTGGTAGAGTAGAAAATTCGGGGCCCGTTCACCCAGGCGGCAAGCGGGCCAGCGGGTCATGATGAAGACCTGCGATTAAGTCAATATTGCGCCCGGTTCGCTGAACCAGGCCTTAGGCTTTGTCTGAAAAGTCTTGAGACGAAGGTCCGGCGGTTTTCAACGCAGCATCACCGAGTATCAAGATTTCTCAGACAGAGCCCAGGTTCAGATCAGGAACTTCATCCCGACACAGAACAATAGCGCGGCAAACAGCCGCTTGAGCAGCAACGGCGACAGCTTGTGCGCCAGTTGCACACCGAAACGGGCGAAAAACATACTGGTCAAGGCGATGCCGAGCAAGGCCGGCAGGTAGATGAAGCCCAGGCTGTGCTCGGGCAGCAACGGATCATGCCAACCCAGCAGGATGAAACTGAGGGTGCTGGCGACGGCGATCGGCAGGCCACAAGCGGACGAGGTCGCCACCGCCTGCTGCATCGGCAGGCTGCGCCAGGTCAGGAACGGCACGGTCAGCGAACCGCCACCGATGCCGAAGATCGCCGAGGCCCAGCCGATCACTCCACCGGCCAGGCCCAAGCCGAGCCTGCCGGGAATTTCCCGACGACCTTTGGGCTTGAGGTCCAGCGCCATCTGCACGGAGACGATCACCGCGAACACACCAATGATTTTCTGCAGGTTCGGCCCGGCAATCGCCTTGGCCGTCAGCGCACCGAGGCCGGAGCCGAGCAGGATGCCCACGGCCATCCAGGCGAAGATCGGCCAGCGCACCGCGCCCCGGCGATGATGGCCGCGAATGGTGTTGATCGAGGTGAAAATGATCGTCGCCAGGGAAGTACCGACCGCCAGGTGCGTCAGGATCGAGCTGTCGAAACCCTGCAGGGTGAAGCTGAACACCAGCACCGGGACGATGATGATCCCGCCACCGACGCCGAACAGCCCGGCCAGCACGCCAGCACAGGCGCCCAGCAGCAGATAGATCAGAAATTCCATGCATCCCCCGAAACAAGACCGGCATGGTAACGGATGCATGCCGCTCGTCTCTACTGGATGACGACGGGCACCCTGCGTAAAGTGAGCGAAAACACAGAGGGACCACCTGATGTGCCTGATTGTCTTCGCCTGGCGCCCGGGCCATGCCCAGCCGCTGATCGTCGCGGCCAACCGTGACGAGTTCTACGCCCGCCCGAGCCTGCCGCTGGGGCAATGGCCGGAAAACCCGCACGTCTACGCCGGGCGTGACCTGGAAGCCGGTGGCACCTGGCTGGGCGTTGGCGCCCAGCGGCGCTTTGCCGCCCTGACCAACATCCGCAACCCGCACCAGCCGCCGGCACGCCGGTCGAGGGGCGAGTTGGTCGCGCGCTTTCTGGGCGGTCACAACACTATCGCCGACTATCTCCAGGACATCGTCGCACGATCACCGGAGTACGCCGGATTCAACCTGCTGCTCGGTGATGGCGAAGAGCTGTGGCACTTCAACTCTCATGAGGGCCAGCCGCGCCGACTGCCGGAGGGCGTCTACGGGCTGTCCAATGCCGGGCTCGACACCCCCTGGCCGAAGCTGCTCAAGGCCAGGGCGGCATTGGCACAGACCCTGGACCGACCTGCACCGGAGAACCTGCTGGCCCTGCTGGGCGACCCGAGCACCGCGCCATTTGCAGAGCTGCCGGACACGGGCGTGGGGCTGGCGACCGAGAGCCTGCTGTCCAGCATCTTCATCGCCAGCCCCAGCTACGGGACACGGGCGAGCACGGCGCTGATCGTCAATGCCGACGGTACGCGGCGACTGGTCGAGCGCAGCTTCGGCCCCCATGGCGGGCACCTGGGCGAAGTGGAGTTGACGCTCTGAGTGTGACGCGGAGCGTCCAGGGATGCATTCCCACGCAGAGCGTGGGAACGATCGGTACTTGTGGCGAGCGGGCTTGCCCGCGCTGGAGCGCGGAGCGCTCCTGAAACCGGTTACCGCGATACTTCGTGCGCAGTTTTACGGCTGCTGTGCAGCCGAGCGCGGGCAAGCCCGCTCGCCACAAAGGCTGCGGTGCGCCCCTTTTGGTGTTTACCGGACACGAGTGACGCTATGCGTGGGAATGCCGCCGGTGAGTGTCACACCCGCCACTGATCAGTGCTTGACCACCGGATTGGCCATCCGGCCCAATCCCAGGTTCTTAAGCGCCAATTGCAGGGTACTGTGGATAACTTGCGGGTTGTCGATGGTCATCACCTGGGCGAGCAACTCCTGCGACTTGCTCAGGCTGATCTGACGCAGCATCCACTTCACTTTCGGCAAGTTGGTGGCGTTCATCGACAGACTGTCGAAGCCCATCGCCATCAACAGCACCGCCGCCGCCGGATCACCGGCCATCTCCCCACAGATGCTCACCGGCTTGCCTTCGGCATGGGCATCGCGCACCACGTTCTGCAAAGCCTGCAGCACCGCCGGGTGCAGGTAGTCATACAGGTCGGCAACCCGCGGGTTGTTGCGGTCGACGGCCAGCAGGTACTGGGTCAGGTCGTTGGAACCGACCGAAAGGAAGTCCACCTGGCGAGCCAGCTCACGGGTCTGGTAGACCGCGGCCGGAATCTCGACCATCACGCCCACCGGCGGCATCGGCACGTCGGTGCCCTCGTCGCGGACTTCGCCCCAGGCCCTGTGGATAAGATGCAGCGCCTCTTCCACTTCATGGGTCCCGGAGATCATCGGCAACAGGATGCGCAGGTTGTTCAGGCCCTCGCTGGCCTTGAGCATGGCCCGGGTCTGCACCAGGAAGATTTCCGGATGGTCGAGGGTCACGCGGATACCGCGCCAGCCGAGGAACGGGTTGTCCTCGACGATCGGGAAGTACGACAGCGACTTGTCACCACCGACGTCCAGGCTACGCATGGTCACCGGCTGCGGATGGAATGCCGAGAGCTGCTCGCGATAGATCGCCAGCTGTTCCTTCTCGCTCGGGAAGCGCTGGTTGATCATGAACGGCACTTCGGTGCGGTACAGGCCCACGCCTTCCGCGCCACGCTGCTGCGCACGGGCGACGTCGGCGAGCAGGCCGGTGTTGACCCACAGCGGCATGCGGTGGCCATCGGTGGTCACGCACGGCAGCTCGCGCAGGGCGTCGAGGCCCTGGGACAGCTGGCGCTCCTCCTCGACCACGCTGACGTACTGCTTGCGCAGCAGCTCGCCAGGGTTGGTGAAAACCTCGCCACGGGCGCCGTCGACGATCATCTCGATGCCGTCGACCTTGGAGTACGGCAGGTCGACCAGGCCCATGACCGTCGGGATACCCATGGCCCGGGCCAGGATCGCGACGTGGGAGTTGCCCGAACCGAGTACCGAGACCAGGCCGACCAGGTTGCCTTCCGGCACCTCGCCCAGCATGGTCGCGGTCAGTTCCTCGCTGACCAGGATGGTGTTCTTCGGATAGACCATGTTCTGCTGGCGTTCGGACTGCAGGTAGGCCAGCAGGCGCCGGCCCAGGTCCCTGACATCCGAGGCGCGCTCGCGCAGGTAGTCGTCATCCATCAGTTCGAAGCGGTTGACGTGGTCGCCGACCACCTGGCGCAGGGCGCCCTGGGCCCATTGGCCGGTCTTGATGACGTTGTTGACCTCGCTGCCCAGGGAGGCATCGTCGAGCATCATCAGGTAGACGTCGAACAATGCCCGCTCTTCCGGGCGCAACTGGGTCGCCAGCTTCGCCGACAGGGTACGCATGTCGTTGCGCACGCCTTCGATGGCGGTCTTGAACAGCGCCAGTTCGGCGTCGATATCGGTGATGGCCTTGTCCGGCACCACGTCCAGGTCCGCTGGCGGCAGCATGACCACCGCGGTACCGACCGCCGCTCCCGGCGAGCCCGGCACACCGACGAACTTGGTTTCCTGGATACCCTTGCCTTCACGACCCAGGCCCCGGATGGAGCCGGTGGCCTCGGCATGGGCGATAACCCCGGCGAGCTGTGCGCTCATGGTCACCAGGAAGGCTTCCTCGCCCTCGTCGAACTGGCGACGCTCCTTCTGCTGGATGACCAGTACGCCGACGACGCGGCGGTGGTGAATGATCGGCGCACCGAGGAAGGAGGCATAACGCTCCTCGCCCGTTTCGGCGAAGTAGCGGTAGCGCGGGTGGTCGGCGGCGTTTTCGAGGTTCAGCGGCTCCTCGCGCGTGCCGACCAGGCCGACCAGGCCCTCGTTCGGCGCCATGCTGACCTTGCCGATCGAGCGCTTGTTCAGGCCCTCGGTCGCCATCAGCACGAAGCGATTGGTCTCGGGGTCGAGCAAGTAGACCGAGCAGACCTGGCTGCCCATGGCCTCTTTGACGCGCAAGACAATAATCCCCAACGCCGTCTTGAGATCCTTGGCGGAGTTAACTTCCTGGACGATCTTGCGCAGCGTATTGAGCATGGCTCGGGGTCGAACTCCGTGTCAGTCGCGCGCTAAAAGGCGCGGGGCAAGCTCTTTGAGCGCGCGACGATAAACCTCGCGCTTGAATGTCACCACCTGGCCCAACGGGTACCAATAGCTGACCCAGCGCCAGCCATCGAACTCCGGTTTACCGGTCAAATCCATCCGCACCCGCTGTTCGTTGGACAGCAGGCGCAGGAGAAACCATTTCTGTTTCTGGCCGATGCACAGCGGTTGGCTGTGCGTACGCACCAGGCGTTGCGGCAAACGATAGCGCAACCAGCCCCGGGTACAGGCCAGAATTTGCACATCTTCTCGTTCCAGGCCGACTTCTTCGTTCAATTCGCGGTACAAGGCGTCTTCAGGCGTCTCGTCAGGATTGATCCCACCTTGCGGAAACTGCCATGCATCTTGATTGATGCGTCGGGCCCATAAGACCTGACCAGCATCATTCGTCAGAATTATCCCGACATTAGGACGGAAACCATCGGGGTCGATCACGGCAACCACCTCGTAAACGCATGTCATCGCATTGTTCCACAAAGGTTGTGAAAGCAGCAACGCACCGCCCTACCTTATGTGCACTCTTGTGAAAAGACCGTATTCTGATCGCCTTTCTACAGGCTTTTCAGCGAGTAACTGCAATGCGTCTGGCTTTATTCGACTTGGACAACACACTTTTGGGCGGCGACAGCGACCACGCCTGGGGCGATTACCTGTGCGAGCGGGGCATTCTCGACCCGGTGGCCTATAAAACCCGCAACGACGAGTTCTACCAGGACTACCTGGCCGGCAAGCTGGACAATGCCCAATACCTGAATTTCTGCCTGGAGATCCTCGGCCGTACCGAGATGGCCCAGCTGGACGAGTGGCACCGCGACTACATGCGCGACTGCATCGAGCCGATCGTCCTGCCCAAGGCCCTGGAACTGCTGGCCCGGCACCGCGACGCCGGCGACAAGCTGGTCATCATCACCGCAACCAACCGTTTCGTGACCGGGCCGATTGCCGCACGCCTGGGCGTCGAGACCCTGATCGCCACCGAGTGTGAAATGGTCGACGGCCGCTACACCGGGCGCAGCACCGACGTGCCGTGCTTCCGCGAAGGCAAGGTGACGCGCCTGAACCGCTGGCTGGAAGAAACCGGACACGGCCTGCATGACAGCTACTTCTACAGCGACTCGATGAACGACCTGCCGCTGCTGGAGCAGGTGAGCAACCCGGTGGCGGTGGACCCGGACCCGAACCTGCAGGCCGAGGCCGAGCGCCGCGGCTGGCCGGTGATCAGCCTGCGCGGCTGAGGCCCTCAGGCTAGACTTGCGGGCCTCTTCGCGGATCAATCCGGCTCCCACAAGTAGTGCGGTGGACGCGACAGGTGCGTCCGACACCACTTTTGTGGGAGCCGGATTCATCCGCGAATGGGCCCGCAAGATCACCACAAGGCAATCAAGCGGGCTTGGCGACCATCAGGTAGAAGATCGCCATGAACGCCAGGAAGGCCGGCCACCCCAGCGCAAACCACCAGCGCATGTACGTCTGCGCCCTGATCGGCATCGGCGTTCCCTCGCGCAGCGCCTGGTCCGCCATCCGGTGCACGCGGATCTGCAGCCAGACCACCGGCAGCCAGCAGATACCCGCCAGCACGAACAGGCCCATGCTCCACAGCAGCCAACCCTGAGTCAGCGGCCAACCCGCCAGGTGCACCAGCCCGAGCCCGCTCAGCGGCTGGAACACCGCCGTGGTCGTGGTGAAGGCCCAGTCGGCGAAAACCAGGTGGCGGAACGTCACCGCGATCACCTCGACCTTGCCGGTGCGCCAGGCGCGCAGCGCGTAATAGGCGGAGCCGGCCCCCAGGCCGAAGAGAATGGTGGAAGACAGGATATGCAGAGTCTTGAGTATCAGGTAAGCGCTCATCGACGCGGTTCAGTCCATAGAAGCCAGAGAGTCGCCACCATCAGCACCAGGTTTTTGGCGACAGCGGCGTAGGGGTCAAACCAGTAGTGCGGCAGCACCAGGGTAATGATTAGCGTGTAGCTGGCCATCAGCAGCAACTGGGCCTGGAACGCGCGGCGGCGCCAGCGCCGTAGCAGCATGCCCAGCCCGAGCAGGGCATCGCACAGCGAACCGAGCACCACGGCGAAACGGGCGGCCTCGCCCGTCACACCGGCATCGGCCATGATCCGCAGCCCCCAGTCATACCCCGGCCCCAGGCAGACGGCCGCCGTGCCGAACCAGATCAGCAGCATGACCGCCAGCATCAGCGGCCGCAGGGCCGCCTGGACGCTTTGCGCGGCGTTCGGCCAGTCAACCAGGTGAGTTGCCAGCGGCGCTGCCCGATAGCCACAGAGCATCGCCAACAGTTCCGGGTCGGCAACATTGTCGCGTCGCGCCATGCTCAGGCACTGGCGGTTCAGGCCCTGCCAGCCCAGGCGCTCGCCGCACCAGGCCCCCGCTGCCGCGAGCCATTGCGGAGTCTTCAGGTATCGCGCCGGCGCCCAGCCCTGGGCGGCACGCAGATGGTCGAGCAACTGGGCCAGGGTCAGCGCCTGCGGCCCGACCAACGGCACCACCCGCGACCCCATCGGCCAATGCCGCAGCAACGCCAGCACCGCCCCGGACAGGTCGTCGACATGCAGAGGTTGCAGGCGCGCGTCGAGATCGAGCAGGGGAATCAGCGGCCAGGGCGACAGGCGCGTCAACCAGCCACTGCTGGTCCCGCCCGCCCCCACCAACAGCGAAGGGCGCAACACCACCGCCGACACACCCAGCTCCATCAGGTAGGCATCGGCCGCCGCCTTGCTGGCGAGGAACGGTACGTCCGGCTGCTCGCCAGCCCCCAGCGCGGAGATATGCAGGACCCGCAACCCCCGTTCCGCCGCCAGGTCGAACAGCGCCCGCGTGCCACGATCCTGGGTGCGCTGCAGCGCCTGGCGGTCGACGCTCAGCAGGCCGGCGGCATTGATCAGCAGATCGATACCCTGGGGTATGACGAAATGCTTGGGATCGTCGGCCAGCCGATCGAGGTCGAGCACCTGCCATTCGACTTCGGACAGTTCGCGGGAATGATGACGCCGGCTGGTGGCGATCACCTCATGGCCATTGGCGACCAATGCGGCAAGCAAGTGGCGGCCGACGAAGCCCGTGGCCCCCACCAGGAGAACTTTCATGACGATCCTTGGCGGACTAAACCGGTTTGGCGCCCATCAGGGCAGCAATCCCGACGAAACACAGCGTACTGAAGATCGCCAACGTCAGCGTGAATTTCCAACTGCCGCCCGCCTCGCCCCGGCGCAGGCGATTGAGCCGCACCACGAGCCAGGCCCAGGCCAGGCAACCGAAAGTGTAGAGCACGCTGGAACCGAGCAGCCAGGTCTGGCCCAGCGGGAATCCACCCAGGTGCACCAGCCACCAGCCACTGACCGGCTGGACCAGCAGACACAGGGCCATCAGCCACCAGGCCAGCACCCAGGGCATCTTCAGGATCCGCCCGGGGATCGCCAGGTCACCGGCCCGGCGCCCACGCCAGAATGCGATGGCGACAGCCAGGATGCTGCCCAGGAGCAGCACCGTAACCGTACTGTGAAGCACTTTCAGGGCAGTGAAGGTTTCCATCTGGCCGTTTTTTCCTTAGTCGTTGCCCATCAGCGTAGCAGTCATCCGTGTCGTTTCAGCCCAGGAACAGGCGATAGGCCGGGTTGTCGCTTTCATCCCAGTAGGGATAGCCGATTTCCGCAAGAGCTGCGGGAACCAGGTGGCGCTCCTCGCTCGGCACCTGCAGGCCGGCGACCACGCGTCCGTCGGCCGCACCGTGGTTGCGGTAGTGGAACATCGAGATGTTCCAGCGCCCACCGAGCTTGTTGAGGAAGTTGAACAGTGCCCCCGGACGTTCCGGGAACTCGAAGCGCAACACCATTTCGTCGCTGACCCGGGCCGCATGGCCCCCGACCATATGGCGCAGGTGCAGCTTGGCCAGCTCGTTGTCGGTCATGTCCAGCACCGGGAAACCCTGGCTGGTCAGGCTCTCGATCAGCACGCTGCGCGGATCGTTGTCGGGATGGGTCTGCACGCCAACGAAAATGTGCGCTTCGCTGCCGGTGTGGTAGCGATAGTTGAACTCGGTGATCTGGCGCTTGCCGATCGCCTCGCAGAACGCCTTGAAGC
This sequence comes from Pseudomonas vanderleydeniana, assembly GCF_014268755.2. Lineage (NCBI taxonomy): Bacteria > Pseudomonadati > Pseudomonadota > Gammaproteobacteria > Pseudomonadales > Pseudomonadaceae > Pseudomonas > Pseudomonas vanderleydeniana. The sequence continues at coordinate 6,881,699 of NZ_CP077093.1, forward strand.
TGCCCGGCTGCTCGGGAATGGTCACGGCGATGATCGCCTCGCGGCCTTCGCCCAGCTCGGCACGCTCGGCGACATGGCGCAGGCGATCGAAGTTGACGTTGGCACCGGAGTCGATGGCCACCAGGGTCTGCCCACTGATCTTGCGCTGCTCGACGTACTTCTTGATCCCGGCGGCGCCCAGCGCCCCGGCCGGCTCGGTGATCGAGCGGGTATCGTCGTAGATGTCCTTGATCGCCGCACAGATCTCGTCGGTGCTGACGGTGATCACCTCGTCGACATGGTCCTTGCAGATATCGAAGGTGTGCTGGCCGATCTGGGCCACCGCGACGCCGTCGGCGAAGATGCCCACCGACGGCAGCACCACCCGCTCACCGGCGGCCATGGCCTGCTGCAGGCAGTTGGAGTCGTCCGGCTCGACGCCGATCACCTTGATCTCGGGACGCAGGTACTTCACATAGGCCGCGATCCCGGCGATCAGCCCGCCGCCGCCGACCGGTACGAAAATCGCGTCCAGTGGCGCCGGATGCTGGCGCAGGATCTCCATCGCCACGGTGCCCTGCCCGGCAATGGTGTGCGGATCGTCATAGGGGTGAATGTAAACGTAGCCCTTTTCCTCGACCAGCTTCAGCGAATAGGCCAGCGCTTCCGGGAAGGTATCTCCATGCAGCACCACCTTGCCGCCACGGGAGCGCACGCCCTCGACCTTGATTTCCGGGGTGGTCTTGGGCATCACGATCGTCGCCTTGACCCCCAGCACCTTGGCCGCCAGGGCCAGGCCCTGGGCATGGTTGCCCGCCGAGGCGGTGACCACGCCACGGGCGCGCTCGGCGTCGCTGAGCTGGGTCAGCTTGTTGTAGGCGCCGCGAATCTTGAAGGAAAACACCGGCTGCAGGTCCTCGCGCTTGAGCAGGACCTGGTTGCCCAGCCGCTCGGAAAGCTGGCGGGCGCTCTGCAACGGGGTTTCCACGGCAACGTCGTAAACGCGCGAGGTGAGGATCTTCTTGACGTACTGTTCGAGCATCGGAAAGCATCACTGGCGGGTTGGGCAGGGACCGAGGAGTCTAACCCAGCGCTTGCGGCAACGACCACAGGGATACTGAGGTTTTGATCGCCCCTTTTGCCGGTCCGACGCTTATAATGCCGGCCTTTCGCTCACTCCTTGCCCGCTTCCGGAGCCCGCATGACCCAGGATCAACTCAAACAGGCGGTGGCCCAGGCCGCTGTCGACTTCATCCTTCCCAAGCTCGATGACAAGAGCATCGTCGGCGTGGGCACCGGCTCCACCGCCAACTGCTTCATCGACGCCCTGGCCAAGCACAAGGGCGCCTTCGACGGCGCGGTCGCCAGCTCCGAAGCCACCGCCGCGCGGCTCAAGGGCCACGGCATCCCCGTCTACGAACTCAATACCGTCAGCGAGCTGGAGTTCTACATCGATGGCGCCGACGAAAGCGACGCCCACCTGAACCTGATCAAGGGCGGTGGCGCAGCCCTGACCCGCGAGAAGATCGTCGCGGCCGTGGCCAAGACCTTCATCTGCATCGCCGACGGCAGCAAGCTGGTACCGGTACTCGGCGCATTCCCGCTGCCAGTGGAAGTGATCCCGATGGCCCGCAGCCACGTGGCTCGCCAACTGGTGAAGCTCGGCGGCGACCCGGTGTACCGCGAAGGCGTGGTGACCGATAACGGCAACATCATCCTCGATGTGCACAACCTGCAGATCACCAACCCGGTGGAGCTGGAAACCCGGATCAATGCGATCGTCGGCGTGGTCACCAACGGCCTGTTCGCGGCGCGTCCGGCAGACCTGCTGCTGCTCGGCACCAGCGAAGGCGTGAAGACCCTCAAGGTCTGAGTGTGCGACTGGCGCGCGGCCCGGGGCCGCGCGCGACTGTCATTGCTCGGTGCGCTTGAAGACGTAGAACAGATTCGGCTCGCTGACCACGTACACAGTCCCCTCCTCGTCCATGGTCACGCCTTCGGCGCGCGGAATGGTGTGTTTCAAGCCATTGAAGCCACCCAGCAGGGTCATGAAGCTGACCTGATTGCCCTTCTCATCCAGCTCCAGCAACAGATGCGACTCCGCCGACAGCACCAGCAGATGCTGGGTCCGCGGATCGATCGCCAGCGCAGAAAGATTGCGCACATCCAGCTGGTCGCTTGCCAGCTTCTGCTTCTCGCCCATGAAACGGGTGCCATCACTTTTCAGGCTGAACAACGCCGGCGGGCGCTCCTCACCCAGCAGGATCCGTTGATTGCGCGCATCCCAGACGACCGCCTCGAAGGCCTTGTTCTGGTCTTTCGAAGGCCCGAGGTCGTATTGCGGGAAGTCCTTGATATTCAGCTCCCGGGTACTCGCATCCACCGTGACGATGGACAGGATGTGCATGCGCTCATCGACGATAGCTAGCTTGTCGCCTTCCAGCACCGTCACGGCCTCGGGGTTGTTCCAGCCGACCAGGGGAATCTTGCGCAGCACATCACCCTGCAGGGTCAGCTCGGACAGGAACGGGTTCTTGCCCATCACCGAGAACAGGGTTCGGGTCCGCGGGTTGTAGCTGACGTCGGAGGCCTCGTCCTTCTCCATCCCCACCAGCGGCTTGGCATCGATCACCGCTCGATAACCCGGTAGCCAGATGCTCTGCTGGCGCTCGGCAGGGGTTTCGAAACGCTCCTTCAACCACAGCAGGCCACGGTCGTCCCAGTGCATCGCCATGGACAGCCCGACCCCGATCACCACGATGGCCAGCAGCAGCCAGTAGTACCAGCGCCGGGCGAAACGGGATCGACCAGCGGGAGACGGAGAGGAAAAGGTTTGACTGCTCATGCAGAGGCACTTCCCTGATCTTTATGACATTCGGATAGAACACTGTAGGCAAGGCCCAGCGCCCAATCGAAAAATTATCCAGACCGAATGTGAAAAAAACGGCAAAAGCCGGGAAGCCACACAGATAAAGGCAAAGACGGGAGCCCTCCTCGCGGCGGCTGCGCGAAGAGGGTGAGGGTCGAACCTCAGCGAACGCTGCTCTCGAAACGACTGACGCCCGGCAATTCGAGCACCAGTTCGTCACCGACATTCAACGGGCCGACGCCAACCGGCGTACCGGTCAGGATCACATCGCCGGCCTGCAGCGAGAAGCACGCGGCCATGTGCTGGATCATCGGCACGATGGGGTTGAGCATGTCGCTGCTGATCCCGTCCTGGCGGACCTGGCCGTTGATGGTCAGGCGGATGCCGATGGCGGTCAGGTCAGGGAAGGTGCTGCCGACCACGAACGGGGCGATCACCGCCGCGCCATCGAACGACTTGGCGATTTCCCAGGGCAGGCCCTTGGCCTTGAGCTCAGCCTGCTTGTCGCGCAGGGTCAGGTCCAATGCCGGGGCGAAACCGGAAATGGCGTCGAGCACCTCTTCCCGGCTTGGGTTGGTCGACAGTGGCTTGCCGATCAGCACGGCGATTTCCGCCTCGTAATGCACCGAGCCCCGGTCGACCGGAATCTTGAAACCGCCCTTGATCGGCACCACGCAACTGCCCGGCTTGATGAACAGCAGTGGCTCGGTAGGTACCGGGTTGTCCAGCTCCTTGGCATGTTCGGCGTAGTTGCGGCCGATGCAGACCACCTTGCCCAGCGGGAAGTGGATGGGGGTGCCGTCGACATACTGGTGTTGATAGCTCATTGAGCGACTCCTGATCGGTCTCGTTATCGTGACGCGGGGTTCAAACCGCGAAGATCTTACCCGGATTCATGATCCCGTTCGGGTCGAACACCGCCTTGATCGCCTTCATGTATTCGATTTCGGCCGCGGAGCGACTGTAGCCCAGGTAGTCCCGCTTGGTCATGCCCACCCCGTGCTCGGCGGAAATCGAGCCGTTGTACTTCTCGACGATCTCGAATACCCACTTGTTGACCGTGGCGCACTTGGCGAAGAACTCGTCCTTGCTCAGGTTGTCCGGCTTGAGGATGTTCAGGTGCAGGTTGCCGTCACCGATATGGCCGTACCAGACGACTTCGAAGTCCGGATAGTATTCGCGGACGATCGTATCGATTTCCTGGAGAAAGGCCGGGACCTTCGACACGGTGACCGAGATGTCGTTCTTGTACGGCGTCCAGTGGGAGATGGTTTCGGAGATGTACTCGCGCAGCTTCCAGAGGTTCTGCAACTGGGCTTGGCTCTGGCTCATCACCCCATCGAGCACCCAGCCCTGCTCGACGCAATGCTCGAAGGTCGCCATGGCCTGGCTGGCCACCTCTTCGGTGGTCGCCTCGAACTCCAGCAACGCGTAGAACGGACACTCGGTTTCGAACGGCGCTGGCACGTCGCCACGCCCGAGGATCTTGGCCAGCGCCTTGTCGGAGAAGAACTCGAACGCGGTCAGGTCCAGCTTGCCCTGGAACGCGTGCAACACCGGCATGATCGAGTCGAAGTCCGGAGTGCCGAGCACCATGCAGGTCAGGTTCTTCGGCGCCCGGTCCAGGCGCATGGTGGCCTCGACCACGAAGCCCAGGGTGCCCTCGGCGCCGATGAACAGTTGGCGCAGGTCGTAGCCGGTGGCGTTCTTGATCAGGTCCTTGTTCAGTTCCAGCACGTCGCCCTTGCCGGTGACCACCTTCAGGCCCGCGACCCAGTTGCGGGTCATGCCGTAGCGAATCACCTTGATCCCGCCGGCATTGGTGCCGATATTGCCGCCGATCTGGCTCGAACCTGCCGACGCGAAGTCCACCGGGTAGTACAGGCCATGTTCCTCGGCGTGATTCTGCAACTGCTCGGTGACCACCCCCGGCTGGCACACGGCGGTGCGGTCGGTCAGGTTGATGTCGAGAATCCGGTTCATGTAGTCGAACGACACCACGACCTCGCCGTTGGCCGCCACGGCCGCGGCGGACAGGCCGGTACGTCCCCCTGACGGCACCAGGGCGACACGGTGGCGGTTGGCCCAGCGCACGATGGCCTGGACCTGCTCGATGGTCTTGGGAAACACGACAGCCGCGGGCGCGGGGGTGAAATGCTTGGTCCAGTCCTTGCCGTAGGCATTCAGGGAGTCGGCGTCGGTCAGTACCTTGCCAGGTTCAACCAGGGTCTTCAGTTCATCAATCAAAACAGCATTGGTCATCGACAGAACTCTCGAACAATTCATGGTCACCCTGAGAACGACTCACGTCGCAAAATGAGTGTTTGCGTGTCGCATATGCTAGCATACGCCCCCCGCAGAAGCGTGCTACGAGGCCGACCTGCGGGACCGGCGATCACGCCGTGAGGCCAGCTCAAGCTGCCCATTTTCTGCCATTTTTCTCCGGGACACAGGTTTACGCAGATGAGCAAGACTTCTCTCGATAAGAGCAAGATCAAGTTCCTTCTTCTCGAAGGCGTCCACCAATCCGCAGTCGACGTCCTCAAGGCCGCCGGGTACGTCAACATCGAGTACCACACCAAATCCCTGCCGGACGCCGAGCTGAAGGAAAAGATCGCTGATGCCCACTTCATCGGCATCCGCTCCCGCACCCAACTGACCGAGGAAATCTTCGATCACGCGAAGAAACTCGTCGCCGTGGGCTGCTTCTGCATCGGCACCAACCAGGTCGACCTCGACGCGGCTCGCGAGCGCGGTATCGCCGTGTTCAACGCGCCGTACTCCAACACCCGCTCCGTTGCCGAGCTGGTGCTGGCCGAAGCGATCCTGCTGCTGCGCGGCATTCCCGAGAAGAACGCTTCCTGCCACCGCGGTGGCTGGATCAAGAGCGCGGCCAACTCCTTTGAGATCCGCGGCAAGAAACTGGGGATCATCGGCTACGGCTCGATCGGCACCCAGCTGTCGGTCCTGGCCGAAGGCCTGGGCATGCAGGTGTTCTTCTACGACACCCTGACCAAGCTGCCACTGGGCAACGCGACCCAGGTCGCCAGCCTGCATGAACTGCTGGGCATGTCCGACATCGTCACCCTGCACGTCCCGGAAACCGCCGAAACCCAGTGGATGATCGGCGAGAAGGAAATCCGCGCCATCAAAAAAGGCGGCATCCTGATCAACGCCGCCCGCGGCACCGTGGTCGAACTGGACGCCCTGGCGGACGCGATCAAGGACCAGCACCTGATCGGCGCCGCCATCGACGTGTTCCCGGTGGAGCCACGCTCCAACGACGACATCTTCGAAAGCCCGCTGCGTGGCCTGGACAACGTGATCCTGACCCCGCACATCGGTGGCTCCACTGCCGAAGCCCAGGCCAACATCGGCCTGGAAGTCGCGGAGAAGCTGGTCAAGTACAGCGACAACGGTACTTCGGTATCGTCGGTCAACTTCCCGGAAGTGGCCCTGCCGGCTCACCCGGGCAAGCACCGCCTGCTGCACATCCACGAGAACATCCCGGGCGTGATGAGCGAGATCAACAAGGTCTTCGCCGAAAACGGCATCAACATCTCCGGCCAGTTCCTGCAGACCAACGAGAAGGTCGGCTACGTGGTGATCGACGTCGACGCCGAGTACTCGGACCTGGCGCAAGAGAAGCTGCAGCACGTCAACGGCACCATCCGTTCCCGCGTACTGTTCTAAGCGCCCGTCGCTGAACAAAAAGGGAGGCCCTCACAGGCCTCCCTTTTTCATTTGCGCAACCGCTTACTTCACGTTGACGGTGATGACCTTCGAGGCCACCGTCGGCTCGAACTGCATGTGGATCTTGTCGCCGGCTACCAGTTGCAGGGTGTGCTTGCCCGGCGCCAGGGTCAGCTGGGTTTCGGTCTGGGCCTTGCCGTAGTGGATGACCTGTTCGGTCGCCGGAATCGGCAGGCTCTGGTCAGGCAGCGCCTTCTGGTCGACCAGCAGGTGATGGTGGCCGGAGTTCGGGGTGGCATCACCAGCCGGCTTGAGCTCCATGCCCTTCATGCCAAACTTGACGGTGAACGTCTTGTCTACCGTGGCACCATCCTTCGGCGAAACGATCTCGACCTCGGCGCCCTTGGGCGCTGGCGTGCGCGGAATGCCATCCGCCGCGACGGCAAGGAAGCTGGAACCCAGCAAGGCGGTGGCTAAAGCTACACGAGACACTAAGGTTTTCATTAACTTCTCCGTTTTTCCACAAAATTTGGCGGTTGATGACAACTTCACGACAAATCGTTGTCCAAACTGGCCCACAAACATAAAGCAAAGCGGGTGGCGATTGCGCATCACCCGCCAGATTTCATCTTAGGAGTGACCATGCGTTTCCTGCCTGGCCTGTTGCTGTTACTGCCCCTTGCAAGCCCCTTCGCGCAGGCCGAACTGATCGACGACGTCAATGACCGGGGCGAACTGCGCATCGCCCTGGAGGGGGACATGCGCCCCTTCGGCTTCAAGGACGGCGAACACCTGACCGGCTTCGAAGTCGAACTGGGCGAGCTGCTGGCCCGGGAACTCGAGGTGAATCCATCCTTCATCACCACCGATTCCGGCGATCTCCTGCAGGGCGTGGAAAGCGGCAAGTACGACATCGCCATCAACCACATAGCACTGACCCCGGAACTCAAGGAACGTTTCGACTTCAGCGAACCTTACAGCTACACCAGCGCCCAACTGATCGTGCGCAAGGAAGAGCAACGACCGCTCGGCACGCTGGAAGCGCTCCGGGGCGGAGCTTTGGGTGTAGCTCAAGGCAGCCAGTTCGTCGACCAGGCCCGCACCGTCGAGGGCGTCGACCTGCGCAGTTATCCGAATGCCCAGCAGCCACTCAAGGACGTGGCCGACAAGCAGATCGACGCGGCCATCAGCGATCGACTGCTGATTCCCTTCGCCATCCGCGACAGCCACCTGCCGGTCAAGGAAGGCGCGCCCGTGGGGCCGACCGTGACCCTGGCCATCCCGTTCCAGAAGGGCAACCCGGCGTTCCAGGCGAGCCTGAACATGGCCCTGCAGCGGATCAAGGCCGATGGGCGACTGATGGCGTTGTCGGAAAAGTGGTTCGGCCTGGATGCGAGCGAGCCGCCCAAGCCGTGAGCGGCGAGACTCAGGAAGCGTCCAGCCGCGCCAGGGCGGCGGCGGCTTCGGGCAGTTCCAGCTCGCTGAAGACCTGGACGCCGGCCTGCCTGAGCAAGGCCGTGGTCACGCCCTCGCCGGAGACCTTCACGCCAGTGAAAGTGCCATCGTAGGTCTGCAGGTTGCCGCACGACGGGCTGTTGGCCTTGAGCACGGCGACCCGTATGGCATGGCGCCGCACCAGTTCGAGTGCCTGCCGGGCGCCATCGATGAACGCCTGGCTGACATCCTCACCGTCGTGGGTCATGACCCGGACAATCCCCTCCAGCACCTGCCCACCCTGGCCACCGGGAATCTCCGCCGCAGCCCGCGGAGTCGGCAGGCCACCGGCGACTTCCGGACACAACGCCACCACCCGGCCTTCGTCCTGCCAGGCCGCCAGCTGACCATGGGGGCCGCTGGCACCACCGTCGTAACGCACCCGATGCCCCAGCAGGCATCGGCTGACCAGGATCTTGTGTGCCATCAGAACGGCTCGTCGCCACGCCGGCGGAACCAGCCCGTCAGCGACAGGCGCTCGCGGGTCGCCGGCAGGACTTCGTGCGGCACATCGCCGGAGAGGAACACGACCAGGCAACCGCCGGTCGGCAGCACGTCACGCTCCACCTCATCGGCCAGGTACATGCGCAACTGGCCCCCCTCTTGCGGCTGCCACTCGTCGTTGAGATAGAGCACTGCCGAGACCGAGCGCCGGTCATCGTCACGGAAACGATCCAGGTGCTTGCGGTAGAAGGCCCCAGCCGGGTACAGCGCGAAATGGCACTCGAAATCCTCGAGCCCGAGGTACAGGCTGCGATTCAGCGCCTCGCGCAAGCTGTCCATCAGCGCCAGGTACTGGTCGCACGGCTCGGCCTGGCCAGGCTCGAGCCACTGGATGTGGTCGCCACGGATACCCTCGCGTACCTGCTGGGCCGTGCCCCGCCCGACGCCTGCGGGCGCCAGCTCGCCGTCTGCCGCACGCTTGCGACATTCGGCCGCCAGCTCCCGGGTCAGGGCAGCGGGCAGGAAAAGGTCCTGTTGCGACCAGCCGCGCTCGGCCAGATCGTCGACGATGGATAACAGCAACGGATGATCAGAAGGTATTTGCATGGCGCGCATAGTATCCATCCGCCATGGAATCCGACAGAGCCGCCCGACATGACGATACGAATTCTCGACAAGTCCGGCGCTCGCCGGGAGAATAGTCGGCTGTAGACAGGAGTCCCTAATGCGCCGTTTGCTTTTTTCGCTATTGATGTTCTGCACCTTGCCCGCCTGGGCAGACAGCCACGACCAGTTGTACAAGGTCGCCGGTTGGCCAGAACAGCGCGCGCATTTCAGCGATGCCCTGGTCGCCGCCCAGCAGAAATACCGCAACAGCCTGCCACCGGCGGTCTACCAGGCCCTGGTCAACAACAGCAACCAGCGCTTTGCGCCCCAGGCCATGGACCAGCGGGCCGAGGCCCAACTGCGCCAGAACCTGGCCAACCCGACCCCGGCACTGAAATTCTTCCAGTCGCCACTGGGCCGCAAGATCGTCGCCGCCGAACTGCTCGCCACCCGCCGCGACCAATTGGCCAAGAATGCCCAGGGCCTGCCGCACATCGAGGCCAGTGCAACCCGCCGCCTGCTGATCAACCACCTGGCCAACGCCCTGCCGGCCCGCGAAGCCGGTGCCGAAGTCAGCCTGGCGATCGCCGGCGTCGCCGCCGACAGCCTCAGCTCGATGATCCCCGGTCTGCTCGGCGCCGGTACCGCCCAAGGTCTGCTCAATGGGCAGCGCGAACGGCTGATGCAGCAGATCGGCAACGACCTGGAGAACACCCTGCTCTACGTCTATCGCGACCTGTCCGACCCGGAGCTGGAAGAGTTCTCGAACTTTGCCGAATCCCCCGAAGGCCGGACCTACTACCAGGCGGCCCTGTCGGCGATTCGCGCCAGTCTCGCGGTCGGGCAGAACCTGGCGCCGGCACAACCCGGGAACTGAAAGTAACGGGCTGCATTGCCCTGGTGTCCTGTACGAAAATTGACCACCAGGCGTAACATGCAAGCCCTGGCGCCATCCATGCAGTAGGTTCGCCTTTCTCCAGGAGACTACTCATGTACAGCATCAACCTCGCCACCGCCGCCGATATCGAAGGCATCGCCCAACTGCTCCAGGCCAACGCGCCGTCACGGGGCGGCTCATTGACCGGAGAGTTTCCGCTCGAAAAAGTCCGGCAGATGGCCCTCGGCAGCTCCCCGGTAGTGATTGCCTTGCGCGACGACACGGTCGTTGGCGTGCTGTTCAGCGCAGCGAAAGACGCTCAACCGGCGCCACCCTCGATCAAGGCCATGCTGGCAGCCTGGCCCGGCAGCCCCGATGCCTACGTCTACGGTCCGGCCTGTGTTGCCGCCACGGAACGAGGCCAGGGCCTGCTGGCGCAGCTCTACACGCAACTTCAGCGTTACCAGCAAGGCCGCGAGGCGATTCTCTTCATTCGCCGGGACAACACAGCCTCCCTGCGCGCCCATGCACGCCTGGGCATGCACGAAGTCGCCAGCTTCACGCTGGAGGGTGAGGAGTATGCGGTACTCAGTGACACCGCACATTGATACTTCGCGACACCCGCGTGAGACACATTCGACGCCTACCAGCCGCATTCAGCAGCGAGAAACGAACAACGCGCCACAGGGGGCGCGTTGCAGAGGCTGGATCGGCTGATGACTCAGCGATTTTTCACCCGCTCGATCGCCGTGTCGTACACCGGGTTGGCCTTCTGCTCCTTCGCCAACTCGTAATGGCGCAGGGCGTCGGAGAACTGCCCCGCATTCTCATAGATCCGGGCAATGTTGTAGTAGGAGCTGGCCCGCACGGTATTGGCCGAGTTGCCGGACGCCAGGGCGACGGCCTTGCGGTTGGCCCAGATGGCCTCGGCGGTGTTGCCGGCCTTCTGATACGCCAGGCCGAGGTTGCTGTAGGCCTGGCCGAAGCTGTTGTTCAGGTCGATGGCCTGACGGAACAGGGCGATCGACTGCTCCAGATCGCCAGCCTTGTAGGCCGCCTCACCCTTGACGTTCAGCGCGCGCGCATCGGCCTGCGCAGTAGAGCTGACGGCCACTTCGGCGATCGCCACCTTGTCGTCGAGCAGCGGCGAGACTTCGTTCAGCACGTTCGCCGGGTGCACGTTCACACCGCTGAAGGTGTTGATGTCCTGGAAGTCGCCGTTGCCGGTCATGCGGAACACGGTCCACAGGTTGCCGCTGCGGTTGGTCGGCACGTAGTAGGTACGCACCAGCGACTGGCCCATGTAGACGAACACCTTGGCCTGGCTGTTGGACAACTGGCGCGAGCCCGGGTTTTCGCTGTTGGTGAAGTCGTGCACGGCATAGACATAGCTCTCGCCGTAGTGCTTCTTCTGCAGGGTGATGGTTTCCGGGCCATAGCCATCGACATCATCCACGTCCAGGTTGGCGTCGGCGCCCTGCTTCTGTTCGAAGTAGATGTTGTTGCCCGGGAAGATCATGTGCGAGTCGAGGTCCGCCGGAGTCTTGCCCCAGGTCAGTACCACGCGCAGGCCGTCGAGGTTCTGCATCACCGGGCTGATGGCGTAGGTCATGTCCTTGCACGGGCATTTCACCACCAGATTGGAGTAGCCACTCTTCTTGATGATCAGCAGGCTGCCGGCATCGTCGGGAAAACTGCTCTGAAGGGTGACCTGGCCCTGGGCGTTGGTCTTGCCGACCACGTTCTGCTCACCGTTGCGCTGCAGCAGTACGTCGGCATCGGCGATCTTCTGGTCCTTGACCACGGCGCTCAGCACTTCGACCGGCAGAGACTCGGCCTGAACCGACCAGGCCGCGGCACACAACGAAAACACCGAGGCCATGCGAAGCAAATGCATACTCAACTCCCTTTAAGCTCAAGACGCGGGCGCCGAATGGCCCCCGGAAAATTTGCAGCGGAACATACCGACTTTTTGTCTGAAACGTCTAATGTTCCTGTAGAAAATTTTGCTTTTGTGGACCAGTCACTAGAGGCAAAAGGCCATCCAGCAAATTTAATCTGCAATCCCACTCAAAGCCCATGAGAAAGCGCCGATAAGCCGCTGACTCACCAAGGAAGGTAGCGGCTGATCATGCAAGAAAACCCTGAAGACGACGGCGTCATTCGTTTCAAACGCCTGCATCCGGAACAGATCGACGTGGTGTTGGGAACACACCCGAGCAAGCAGAGAGCCCCGCGCAGACTGCGCAGGAAGTCCCACAGCCTGCGGATCCTGTTGCTGCTCCTGGTCGGCATGCTCGGCTACATGGCCTACAACCGCAGCAGTTATCGCCCACCGCAGACTCCGCCGGCATCCGAACCGGCCACCCCCGTGGCTGCCGAGCCCTCGGTCCTGCCTGAGGTGGTAGACCCGGCGCAGTCTCCAGGCACTCCCGCACAGGGATGAAAGATCACCGACGACCTTTTCGCCCCCCATAAAAAAACCGCCCCGAAGGGCGGTTTTTTCAAGCGAAGAGCAGGACCCGATTACAGCTTCGGACCAGCCGCCTTGATCGCGTCGCTCACTTCGAACTTCTTGAAGTTCTCGATGAACAGACCCGCCAGGGCTTTTGCCGCTTCGTCGTAGGCAGCCTTGTCAGCCCAGGTGTTGCGTGGGTTCAGCAGGCCGGTTTCGACGCCTGGTACGGCCAGTGGCACGTCCAGGTTGATGGTGTCCAGGTGCTCGGTCTCGGCACCGACCAGAGCGCCGCTCTGGATCGCGGCGATCACGCCACGGGTGGTCGGGATGTTGAAGCGCTTGCCAACGCCGTAGCCACCACCGGTCCAGCCGGTGTTGACCAGATAGACCTTGGAACCGAAGCCACGGATACGCTTGATCAGCAGTTCAGCGTACTCGCCAGCCGGACGCGGGAAGAACGGCGCGCCGAAGCAGGTGGAGAAGGTCGACTTGATGCCGCCGCCCGAGCCCATTTCGGTCGAACCGACCAGCGCGGTGTAGCCGGACAGGAAGTGGTAGGCCGCCTGCTCTTCGCTGAGGATCGACACTGGTGGCAGTACGCCGGTCAGGTCGCAGGTCAGGAAGATAACAGCGTTAGGCTCGCCACCGAGGTTCTTCGGTGCACGTTTTTCGATCAGTTCACGCGGGTAGGCCGCGCGGCTGTTCTGGGTCAGGCTGCTGTCGGCGTAGTCGGCCTTCTTGTTGGCATCGAGTACGACGTTCTCCAGCACGGCGCCGTGCTGGATGGCTTTCCAGATGACCGGCTCGTTCTTCTCGGACAGGTCGATGCACTTGGCATAGCAACCGCCTTCGATGTTGAACACCACGCCCTCGCCCCAACCGTGCTCGTCGTCACCGATCAGGTAGCGGCTTTCGTCAGCCGACAGGGTGGTCTTGCCGGTACCCGACAGGCCGAAGAACAGGGTCACGTCGCCCGCTTCGCCCATGTTGGCCGCGCAGTGCATCGGCAGGACGTCGGCAGCCGGCAGCAGGAAGTTCTGCACCGAGAACATGGCTTTCTTCATTTCACCGGCGTAGCGCATGCCAGCGATCAGGACTTTCTTGGCCGCGAAGTTGATGATCACGGTGCCATCGGAGTTGGTACCGTCGCGCTCAGGCACGCACTCGAAGTCCGGAACGTTCAGGATCTGCCATTCGACCTTGCCGCCGGCGTTGTACTGGCCAGCCTCAGGGTTGATGAACAGGCAACGGCCGAACAGGTTGTGCCAGGCAGTACCGGTGGTCATCTTGACCGGCAGGTAGTGCGCAGGATCGGAGCCTACATGAACGTGGGAAACAAAACGCTCGCGCTCGCCGGCGAAGGCCTCGACGCGGTTCCACAGGGCGTCGAACTTGTCGGCCGGGAACTTGCGGTTGATCGGGCCCCAGGCGATGGCGTCCTGGGTCGAAGGCTCTTCCACGATGAAACGGTCTACCGGCGAACGACCGGTACGGTGACCGGTACGGACGACCAGCGCGCCGGTATCGGCGAGTTCGCCTTCACCACGGGCCAGGGCTTCTTTGACCAGATCATCGACACTCAGATCGGTGTACACGGCATTGTTTGCTTGCGTCATGAAATTTCCCGTCGGCCAGGGGCCGAGTGCTCCAAACGTTTTGTAGTAGAAAGTGGTGCACTACTACCGTGAAAAAAGTGCGCCGGATTATGCCAGAAATGCCCAAAAAAAGTAGGGCCCTCCTGTCAGAACGCCCATTTTCCGGCGTTTGACAGGAGATTTACCTGCGCTGAAGCGTTTTAGTGACGAGTATCTGACGGGGTCTCGACCCCTGCACCGGCAAACAATTGCGCAATATCGGCCGCATCGAACAGGTAGCGCTGGTTGCAGAACTGGCAATCGATCTCGATCGCACCGCCACGTTCGGCCACCAGTTGCTGGGCATCTTCCAGCCCCAGGCTGACCAGGGCGTTGCCGGAACGCTCGCGCGAGCAGCTGCAATGGAAGCGTAGCGGCTGGTTTTCGAACAGGCGCACGGCTTCCTCATGATAGAGGCGGTGCAACACGGTTTCGTTGTCCAGGCCGAGCAATTCCTCGGCTTTCAGGGTACCGGCCAGGGCGGTGACGTGCTGCCAGCTGGCCGCGCGTTCCTCTTCGTCCTTGATCCGGTCGGCAGGCAGTTGCTGCAGCAGCAGGCCGCGGGCACGCTGGCCGTCGGCATTGAGCCAGAAGCGGGTGCCGACCTGCTGGGACATGACGAAGTAGTTGGTGAAGCAATCCGACAGGGTCGCGCCGTCGAGGTCGACGATACCCTGGTAGCGCTGGCCCTTGACCGGGTCGACGGTCAGCGCCAGGACACCATTGGGCATCAGCTCGGCCAGGCTCGCGCCCGGAGCGATCTGCTCGGCCTCGTAGCGGGCCAGGCCGCGGATCTCGCGCTCGCTGGAGCATTCGACCATGAGCAGCGGTACCGCGCCTTCGGAACGAGCCTGGAGAATCAGCAGGCCATCGAACTTCAGGGTACCGACCAGCAGCGCGGCGGCGGCCATCAGTTCGCCGAGCAGTTGTGCAACCGGCTGCGGATAGGGGTGCTTGGCCAGGACTTCAGCGTAGCTGCGTTCCAGCGACACCAGTTCGCCACGCGTGTCGCTGTCATCGAAGATGAAGCGTTGGGTGTAATCGGTGTCTGGTAGATCTGACATAGGTTTCGATTCTGGAAGTAGGAATAAAGGTGTTCAACTCAGAGAATCTGAGCATTTTATGAACAAATCGGGGTTCTGACCAAGCAACATGGGGGCGAATGGCTGTCAGTCAAGGACAGACGGGATTATTCGCCGCCCACCCCACGGAATTTGAACAGGTCGCGACGCTGCTTCTTGGTCGGCTTGCCATCGGTGGCCAGACCCAGGGCACCGGCCTTGCGCTGGGCCGCCTCGGCCTCACGCTTGGCGATACTGGCAGCGGTCTCGGCATACAGCGCCTGCGCCTCCGGTGCCCCCCGGCGCACGACCGACAGCGCCTGGACCACCACGGTACGCTCATCGAAGCCGGTGCGAATCTGCAGTTCGTCGCCCACCCGTGGTTCCTTCGAAGGTTTGCAGCGCTCGCCACGGCAATGCACCTTGCCACTCTCGATCGCCGTCTTCGCCAGGGCGCGGGTCTTGTAGAAGCGTGCCGCCCACAGCCACTTGTCGAGTCGAACCTTGTCATCCTCTTCCGATTTTTGTGCCACGGGGATTCCTCAAACTGAAATATTGCTGAACTGTACTACCGTTGCCGTCGAAGCTGAATTTCCCCACCCGGTCTAGAATGCCGAATGACCAGGGGATATGTTCACGACCTGTAAAAAAGTCGCGCAGATATCTGTCGCCATTTACCCATTATTCTGCGTGAATACCGCCATCTCCGCTGCCTGGCGGCCTAAGCAGGTTTCTCACCGGTTGAGCATTTTGAAGACATTTGACCATTTGACCGTCGTGGGTCTGCGCGAGTGGGTCGCGCTCCCGGATCTGGGAGTCGCGGGCCTGCGGGCGAAGATCGACACCGGCGCCAGCACCTCCAGCCTGCACGCCACCGATATCGAGCCGTTCGAGCGCGACGGCGAGAAGTGGGTGCGTTTCACTGCCCATCTCGGCACCGTGGTGCAACTGCGCCATCGGCGCTGCGAGGCCCCGCTGCTGGCGATGAAGACCATCAAGAGTTCCAACGGCCATGCGCAGGTCCGCTACGTGATCGCCACCACCCTGGCCCTCGGTGACCGGGTCTGGCAGGTGCAGTTCACCCTGGCCTGCCGCAAGTCCATGCGCTATCGCCTGCTGCTTGGCTCCAAGGCCCTGGTCGATGGCCAACTGGTGGTCAATCCCGGGCACAAATACGTTCAAGACAAGCCGGTGTTCCCGGTGACTACTACCTCTGCCACAGGTGTTGCATGAAGATCGCTGTGCTGTCGCGTAACCCGCGTCTGTATTCCACTCGTCGCCTGGTCGAAGCCGGCGTCCAGCGTGGCCATGAAATGGTAGTGGTCGACACCCTTCGCGCCTACATGAACATTGCGAGCCACAAGCCGCAGATCCACTACCGCGGCAAGCCGCTGGAGGGCTTCGACGCGGTCATCCCGCGTATCGGTGCCTCGGTAACCTTCTATGGCTGTGCGGTCCTGCGCCAGTTCGAGATGATGGGGGTCTTCCCGCTCAACGAGTCGGTGGCGATCGCCCGCTCGCGGGACAAGCTGCGCTCGCTGCAACTGCTGTCGCGCCGTGGCATCGGCATGCCGGTCACCGGTTTCGCCCACTCGCCGGACGACATTCCCGACCTGATCGAGATGGTCAACGGCGCTCCGCTGGTGATCAAGGTACTGGAAGGCACCCAGGGCATCGGCGTGGTGCTGTGCGAGACGGCAACGGCGGCGGAATCGGTAATCGAGGCATTCATGGGCCTCAAGCAGGACATCATGGTCCAGGAATACATCAAGGAAGCCGGCGGTGCGGATATCCGCTGCTTCGTGGTCGGCGACAAGGTGATCGCGGCGATGAAACGCCAGGCCAGGCCCGGCGAGTTCCGCTCCAACCTGCATCGTGGCGGCAGCGCCAGCCTGATCAAGATCACCCCGGAAGAACGCATGACCGCCCTCAGCGCGGCCAAGGTGATGGGCCTGAGCGTGGCCGGGGTGGATATCCTGCGCTCCAATCGCGGGCCGCTGGTGATGGAGGTGAACTCCTCGCCGGGCCTGGAAGGGATCGAAACCACCACCGGCAAGGATGTCGCCGGGATGATCATCCAGCACATCGAGAAGAATGGCGGGCCGAACATGACCCGGACCAAGGGCAAGGGCTGAGCAGCCCTTCCCTCAACCGACGCCGGGCCGAGCGCTAGACCGCATCACGCGGCAGCATGAGGCCCAGTGGCAAGCGGACCCTGGCCTCCAGGCCACCACCGGAACGATTGCGCAACTCGACGTTGCCGCCGTGCATCGAGGCGATCCGCTTGACGATCGCCAACCCCAGGCCGGTGCCCTTGCCACCGCGAGCCTTGTCGCCGCGGGTGAACGGATTGAAGATGCCTTCCAGTTCCGCCGGATCGATACCCGCGCCACGGTCCATGACACTCAGCACCACATAGGGTGCGTTGGTGTCGCCGGAGACATAGGCGGCCACCTCCACCGATTCCCCGGCGTGATTGAGCGCATTACCGATCAGGTTGTTCAGCAGGCGCTTCATCGATACGCGCCGCAGCGGGAACGGCTGGATCGGTTGCAGGCGCATCTGCACCCGCTGTTCGTTCTGGTTGTAGGGTGCCACCACCTCGCGCACCAGGTCGCTGAGGTCGACTTCTTCCACCGACTCATCGCGCCCATCACGGATGAAGGCGAGGAACTGGTCGAGAATCGCGTCCATGTCCTCGATATCGCGGACCATGTCCGCACTCAGGTCACTGTGGTCGCCCATCAGCTCCAGGGACAGCCGCAGGCGGGTCAACGGCGTGCGCAGATCGTGGGAAACCCCGGCCAGCATCAGCTCACGCTCGCGACCAGCCTGCTCGACGTCCTCGGCCATCTGGTTGAAGGCACCGTAAACCTCGGTCATTTCGCTGGGCGTGTCGCTGATCGGCAGGCGCACGCTGCGCCCCTGGCCCAGTTGCCGCGCGGCGAAGACCAGGCGTTTCAGTGGCTGGTTGAGCTGGCTGACGAAAATCCAGGCCGAGGCCGTCGACAGCAACCCGATCGCCAGGAACCAGCCCAGCACGCTCCAGATCTTCTGCCCCCGCAACGGGTGCGGATACAGCGGCACCTTCAACCAGCCGGCGCCCAGGCTCGGCGCACGCACCCACAGGGCGGGCGGCGCATGCATGCGCAGGCGGACTTCGGTATCGGCGCCGAGTTCGGCCTGCATCTGCCGCTGGTAGATCTCGCTGTACGGCCAGTGCTGCTCGCCCTCCGGCACGCCACCGCTGACCACGCGGATCAGCCCCGCCGCCTCGGCGATCTTGTCGCGATCGTCCTCGTCGGCCGCCCAGTAGGCACGCAGGGTCAGCGCCACGCCGTGGCTGTACTGGCGGTCCACCAGGACATCCTCGTTCATCAGCAGATAGACCAGGGTCAGCGCCTTGGAGAACAGCACCACGATGAGCACCAGCCAGAGGGTGCGCGAGAAGAAGCTTTGGGGAAACCAGACAGGGGTCTTCATAAATACAGCCGCTACATACTTTGCAGGAGCGAGCAGGCGGGCTCGCACAATTGCGGATCGCGACTTGCCCGGGCGGCTTGCGCACACCCGGGCAATTCGCTCCTACAAATCACCGGTCACTTGGTCGCGGCGCCATCCGGCACGAACACGTAACCCACGCCCCAGACGGTCTGGATGTAACGCGGCTTCGAGGGGTCAGGCTCGATCATGCGACGCAGGCGGGAAATCTGCACGTCGATGGATCGTTCCAGTGCATCCCACTCGCGGCCACGGGCCAGGTTCATCAGCTTGTCACGGGTCAGCGGCTCGCGGGCATGCATCACCAGTGCCTTGAGCACGGCGAATTCGCCAGTGGTGAGCATGTGCACTTCTTCGCCGCGCTTGAGCTCACGGGTGGCAAGGGACAGCTCGTAGTCGCCGAAGGTGACGCTTTCGTCCTCGCTGCCCGGCGCGCCTGGCACCGGGGCGGACTGGCGACGCAGCACGGCCTTGACCCGCGCCATCAGCTCGTCGGGGTTGAACGGCTTGGCCAGGTAGTCGTCAGCGCCCAGTTCCAGACCCTTGATCCGGCTCAGTTCGTCGCCCTTGGCGGTGAGCATGATGATCGGTACCTGGTTGTTCGCCGCGCGCAGGCGACGGCAGGCCGTCAGGCCGTCTTCACCCGGCAACATCAGGTCGAGTACTACCAGATTGAACACTTCACGTGACAGCAGACGATCCATTTGCTCGGTGTTCGCCACCGCGCGGGCGCGATAGCCCTTGCTGGTGAAAAAACGCTCCAGCAGGCTGCTCAGCCCCGGATCGTCATCCACGATGAGGATTTTTTCGCCTTCAGCAGTTTGTGCAGTGCTGCTCATTGGTTGCTCCTTTGATCTCGGCGCGCATTATGGGGCCTGGGACCCTCATGCGTATCCTGTGCATTGTTAGCAGATTTTTCCTCGACTACCAGCAAACACCGCTTTATGCCTACATGCGCACAGTCCCCCCAAGCCCGGAACGCTGGTTATAATGCCCCGCCTTCTGCGTCAGGCAACGTCTGATCATTGCTGTTCGATGCCATCTTTTTTTCAAAGGCTCACAGCAATGTGCTGATTTCACGGGTCACAAGGTGCGCCTTTTGATCCCAAACCAGGCTCGCCCGACAGGCCCAAAGGCCCGGCGCGCCTGATTTCACACTTTGTCAGGTGGTTTTATGGACAGCATCAACAGCCGCATCGCCGAAGAACTCGGCGTACGCCCACAACAGGTCGAAGCGGCCGTCGCCCTATTGGATGAAGGCTCGACCGTGCCTTTCATCGCCCGCTACCGGAAAGAAGTCACCGGCAGCCTGGATGACACCCAACTGCGGCATCTGGAAGAACGCCTGCGCTACCTGCGAGAACTCGACGAACGGCGCGCCAGCATCCTCGCCAGCATCGAGGAACAAGGCAAGCTGACCCCTGCCCTGGCCCGTGACATCCAGCTCGCCGACACCAAGACCCGCCTCGAAGACCTGTACCTGCCGTACAAGCAGAAGCGCCGCACCAAGGGCCAGATCGCCCTGGAAGCCGGCCTTGGCGAGCTGGCCGACAGTCTGTTCAACGACCCGTCGCTGACCCCGGAAACCGAAGCCGCACGCTTCGTCGATGCCGAAAAGGGCTTCGCCGATACCAAGGCCGCCCTCGAAGGCGCCAAGTACATCCTCATGGAGCGCTTCGCCGAAGACGCCAGCCTGCTGGAGAAACTGCGCAACTTCCTCAAGCAGGAAGCCATCATCAGCGCCCGCGTGGTCGCCGGCAAGGAAGAGGAAGGTGCCAAGTTCCGCGACTACTTCGAACACGACGAGCCGCTCAAGAGCATGCCGTCGCACCGCGCCCTGGCGATCTTCCGTGGCCGCAACGAAGGCATTCTCGCCTCCTCGCTGAAAGTCGGCGACGAGCTGCCAGGCACCCTGCACCCCTGCGAAGGCATGATTGGCCAGCACGTCGGCATCCAGAACCAGAACCGTCCTGCGGACAAATGGCTGGGCGAAGTGGTGCGCTGGACCTGGAAGGTCAAGCTCTACACCCACCTGGAAACCGACCTGCTCGGCGAGCTGCGCGATGGCGCGGAAACCGAGGCGATCAACGTTTTCGCCCACAACCTGCACGACCTGCTGCTGGCCGCCCCGGCCGGCCCACGTGCGACCCTCGGCCTCGACCCGGGCCTGCGTACCGGCTGCAAGGTCGCCGTGGTCGACGCCACCGGCAAGCTGCTGGACCACACCACCGTCTACCCGCACGTGCCGCACAACAAGTGGGACCAGACCCTGGCCGTCCTCGCTGCGCTGTGTGCCAAGCACTCGGTGGACCTGATCGCCATCGGCAACGGTACCGCCAGCCGCGAGACCGACAAGCTGGCCGCCGACCTGATCAAAAAATATCCAGCCATGCGCCTGACCAAGGTCATGGTTTCCGAAGCCGGCGCGTCGGTGTACTCGGCCTCGGAGCTGGCCGCACGGGAGTTCCCGGACCTCGACGTGTCGATCCGTGGCGCCGTGTCCATCGCCCGCCGCCTGCAGGACCCGCTGGCCGAACTGGTGAAGATCGACCCGAAATCCATCGGTGTCGGCCAGTACCAGCACGACGTCTCGCAACTGAAGCTGGCCCGTGGCCTGGATGCGGTGGTCGAGGACTGCGTGAACGCCGTCGGCGTCGACGTGAACACCGCCTCGGTGGCCCTGCTGGCGCGGATTTCCGGCCTCAACACGACCCTGGCGCAGAACATCGTCACGCACCGTGACGAAAACGGCGCGTTCAAGACCCGCGCCGCGCTGAAGAAAGTCCCGCGCCTGGGTGAAAAGACCTTCGAACAGGCCGCCGGCTTCCTGCGCGTGATGAACGGCGACAACCCGCTGGACGCCTCCGCGGTGCACCCGGAAGCCTACCCGCTGGTGCAGCGCATCGCCGCCGAGACCGACCGCGACATCCGCTCGCTGATCGGCGACAGCGCGTTCCTCAAGCGCCTGGACCCGAAAAAGTTCACCGACGAGACCTTCGGCCTGCCGACCGTCACCGACATTCTCCAGGAACTGGACAAGCCGGGCCGCGACCCACGCCCCGAGTTCAAGACTGCCGCGTTCCAGGAAGGTGTCGAGGACCTCAAGGACCTCGAACTGGGAATGATCCTCGAAGGCGTGGTGACCAACGTGACCAACTTCGGGGCCTTCGTCGACATCGGCGTCCACCAGGACGGCCTGGTGCACATCTCGGCGCTGTCCGAAAAGTTCGTCAAGGACCCGCGCGAAGCGGTGAAAGCCGGTGACGTGGTCAAGGTGAAGGTCATGGAAGTCGACATCCCACGCAAGCGCGTCGGCCTGTCGATGCGCATGAGCGACACCCCGGGCGAGAAGATCGACGGCGCCCGTGGCTCGCGTCCGGGTGCAGCACCACGCCAGCCGCAGAACAACGCCCCGCGCAAGGAAACCGCCGCCCCGGCCAACAACGCCATGGCCTCGCTGTTCGCCAACGCCAAGCAGTTGAAGAAGCGTTGATGGATATTCCCGAGGGCCTGACCCAGAGCGCCTTCAGTGAGCTGATCGGCTGCCGCCTGCAACGCCTGGACACCGGCGTTGCCGAGGTGGCCCTGTCGCTGACGCCGCAATTGCGCAACCGTGGCAACGTGCTGCATGGCGGCGCGCTGTTCAGCCTGGTGGATATCACCATGGGCCTGGCCTGCTCGGCCACCCATGGCTTCGACCAGCGCAGCGCGACCATCGAGTGCAAGATCAACTACATGCGCGCGGTGGCCGAGGGCGATGTGCTGTGCACCGCCCGGGTCATCCACCCCGGCCGCCGTACGCTGGTGGTCGAGGCCGACGTGCGCCAGGGCGACAAACTTGTCGCGAAAGCACAAGGCACGTTCGCTGTTCTCTAGTGGCCTGTACGGTTAATTCGAATATTCAAATTCGGCTCCAGGGGTTTGCCAGGCAAGGCGCCATGACGAGTCGTAGCAGGGCTACGGCGAGGAATGGCAACGCAGTCTGGCGAAGCCATGGGCTCGGAGTCGAGTATGCGAATTAGCCACACAGGCCACTATCTGTTCCGTCTCGATTTGGGTTAATTTCGGCACTGCATGCGCGGTGTCGGAATTTTCCTCCGGCGCCGCGCCCGACTCAGGGACGAAGTATCGGCGTTTTCCGACATTTACCAGGCGACAACGCCAGTTCTCAACTTCACCCTTGTAGACCGTCTTGCCCACCCCCATATTGGGGCGACCGACGCGTGAAGGAATCCAACTTGAGCGAACTTCTCAACCGCCGCCTGGCTCTGCTCGGCGAGCGCGACCACCTCTCCCTGCTCGAACAGTGCCTGCACGGCATCGAGCGCGAATGCCTGCGCGTCACCTCTGAAGGCCGACTGGCGCAGACCCCGCATCCGGAAGAGCTTGGCTCGGCGCTGACCAATGAGCAGATCACCACGGACTATTCCGAGTCGCTGCTGGAGTTCATCACTCCGGCCCTGACCGACCCGGCCGACACCCTGGGCAGCCTGGACAGGATTCATCGCTTCGCCTACAGCAAGCTCGGCAGCGAGTACCTGTGGAGTCCGTCGATGCCTTGTCCGCTGCCCGCCGAGGAAGATATCCCGATCGCCTACTACGGCACCTCGAACATCGGCCGGCTCAAGTATGTGTACCGCCAGGGCCTGGCCCTGCGCTACGGCAAGACGATGCAATGCATCGCCGGGATCCACTACAACTTCTCGCTGCCGGAAAAACTCTGGCCTGTGCTCAAGCAGGCCGAGGGCTTCACCGGCACCGATCGCGACTACCAGTCGCTGGCCTATATCGCGCTGATCCGCAATTTCCGCCGCTACAGCTGGCTGCTGATGTACCTGTTCGGTGCTTCGCCCGCCCTGGATGCCGGCTTCCTGCGCGGGCGCGCGCATTCGCTGGAACAGTTCGACGCCGAAACGCTGTACCTGCCCTACGCCACCAGCCTGCGCATGAGCGACCTGGGTTACCAGAGCAACGCCCAGGCCGGCCTGACGCCGTGCTACAACGATCTCAACAGCTATACCGACAGCCTGCGCAAGGCGGTGGCGACCCCGTATGCGCCGTATGTCGAGATCGGCACCCACAAGGATGGCGAGTGGGTCCAGCTCAACACCAACATCCTGCAGATCGAGAACGAGTACTACTCCAACATCCGCCCGAAACGCGTGACCTACACCGGCGAGCGGCCGATCCAGGCGCTGATGGCCCGCGGCGTGCAGTACGTCGAGGTGCGCTGCCTGGACATCAACCCGTTCCTGCCGACCGGCATCGACCTGAACGAGGCCCGGTTCCTCAATGCGTTCCTGCTGTTCTGCGCCCTGAACGACAGCCCGCAGCTCGAAAGCGGCGAGTGTGGCAATGCCACTTCGAACTTCCTCGCCGTGGTCAAGGAAGGTCGGCGCCCGGGCCTGCAGTTGCAGCGTAACGGCCAGCCGGTGGACATGAAGGAGTGGGCCAACGAGCTGCTCGAACGAATTGCCCCGCTGGCGGCCCTGCTGGACCAGAGCCATGGCGGTGATGATCACGCCAGGGCGCTGGATGAGCAGCGGGCGAAGGTCAAGGATTCGTCCCTGACCCCATCGGCCCGGGTCCTGGCAAGCATGACGGAACACAAGGAAAGCTTCGCCCAGTTCGCCATGCGCCAGAGCCTGGCCCACGCCGAGTACTTCCGCGCGCAGCCGTTGACCAAGGAAGAGCAGACCGCGTTCGAGGAAAGCGCCCGCCAGTCGCTGGTACAGCAGCTGGAGCTGGAACAGAACGAAGTCGGTGATTTCGACGTGTTCGTCGGCGCCTACCAGGCGAGCATCCTGGCGATCAGCAACTGATCCTGCGCCAGCAGGTCTGACGCTTTCGCGGGCAAGCCCGCCCCCACAAGGGTTCGTGCCTGGTCACAAACCCGTGATCGACTGAGATCCCCTGTGGGAGCGGGCCAGCCCGCGAATAAGCCCTGAAGCCCTACCCAAGGGCTCGGAAGCTCAGAGCGCCTTCTCGAAAATCTTCGAATTACGCTGGTAGTTGTATAGCGACGCCCGCGCACTCGGCAGGCGCTCGACGCTGCTCGGGGCGAAACCACGCTCACGGAACCAGTGCGCGGTACGGGTGGTGAGGACGAACAAGGTCTTGAGCCCCAGCGCCCGCGCCCGGGTCTCGATGCGTTCGAGCAGTTCGTCGCCACGCCCACCATGCCGGTACTCCGGATTCACCGCCAGGCAGGCCAGTTCACCCGCGTCCGAATCGGCAATCGGGTACAGCGCCGCACAGGCGATGATCATCCCCTCTCGCTCGACCACGCTGAACTGTTCGATCTCGCGCTCCAGCACCTCACGTGAACGCCGCACCAGGATGCCCTGTTCTTCCAGCGGGCTGATCAGCTCGAGCAGGCCGCCGACGTCCTCGATCGCCGCCTCGCGAACCCGCTCGAACTGCTCCTGGGCGACCAGCGTACCGCCACCATCGCGGGTGAACAGCTCGGTCAGCAGCGCGCCGTCCTCGGCATAGCTGACGATATGGCTGCGGGCCACGCCACCACGGCAGGCCTCGGCCGCCGCATCGAGCAGTTCGGCCTGGTAGTCGCTGCCCAGGCGTTGCAGGTGCGCCGGCACCTGCTGCGGCCGCAGCTCGCGGACCAGATGGCCATTTTCATCGATCAGGCCGTGATCGGCACCGAACAGCAGGAGTTTTTCCGCGCCCAGGTCGATTGCCGCGCGCGTCGCGACGTCTTCGCAGGCCAGGTTGAAGATTTCCCCGGTGGGCGAGTAGCCCAGCGGCGACAGCAGCACGATGGAGCGTTCGTCGAGCAGGCGATTGATGCCCTTGCGGTCGACCCGGCGGACTTCGCCGGTGTGGTGATAGTCGACACCTTCCAGCACGCCGATCGGCCGTGCCGTCACCAGGTTGCCGCTGGCGACACGCAGCCGCGCGCCCTGCATCGGCGAAGCCGCCATGTCCATGGACAGGCGCGCCTCGATGGCGATGCGCAACTGGCCAACGGCATCGATCACGCATTCCAGGGTCGCTGCATCGGTGATGCGCAGGCCATGGTGGTAATGCGGGGTCAGGCCACGGGCGGCCAGGCGGCTCTCGATCTGTGGACGCGAACCGTGGACCAGCACCAGGCGCACGCCAAGGCTGTGCAGCAACACCAGGTCATGGACGATATTGCCGAAATTGGGGTGCTCGACACCGTCGCCGGGCAGCATGACGACAAAGGTGCAATCGCGGTGGGCATTGATATAGGGAGAGGCGTGGCGAAGCCAGTTAACGTATTCGGGCATGACCTGAACCTGTATAAAAAACAGCCAATGAAAAATGGGTGCAACGTAAAAACGCACAACAGGCTGTTGGTTATCGTCGGAACAGGCTTGGCGACACGCGCGCTCTCCTTACGGGGTAATGAATGGTTTGGCCTGGCATTTAACGCAAGGTCGGGGCCGGGCTCAAGCAATAATGTTCAATCAGCTCGCGCAACAGCTGTACGGTAGGCTGCAAACGTGACATTTCGAGGAATTCTCCCGGCTGGTGCGCACAGTCGATGTCGCCGGGGCCCAATACCAGGGTCTCGCAGCCAAGGCGCTGAAGATAAGGCGCTTCGGTGCCGAACGCTACCGCTTGTGCACGATGGCCGGTGAGTTTTTCGGCGATCCGCACCAGTTCGGCGTCAGCCACCTGCTCGAAGGGCGGTACCTCGGGGAACAACGGCGCATAGTCGATCTTCACCTGGTGCCGCTCGGCCAGCGGCGCGAGCTTGGCGCGGATCGCCGCGCGCAGCACGCCCGGGTCCATGCCCGGCAGCGGCCGCAGGTCAAATTCCAGGGCGCACTGGCCGCAGATGCGGTTGGGGTTGTCGCCACCGTGGATACAACCCAGGTTCAGGGTCGGCTGCGGCACGGTGAACTGCGGGTTGTTGTACTCGCGCTGCCACTGCCCGCGCAGGCCGCGCAGTTCGCCGATCACGTCGTGCATGGCTTCAAGGGCGCTGTGCCCCAGGCTCGGGTCCGACGAATGCCCACTGCGGCCGAGGATGTCGATGCGTTCCATCATCACGCCCTTGTGCAGGCGGATCGGCTTGAGCCCCGTCGGCTCGCCGATCACCGCCGCGCGGCCCAGCGGGCGCCCGGCTTCGGCCAGCGCACGGGCGCCGGACATCGAGCTTTCCTCGTCGCAGGTGGCCAGGATCAGCAACGGCTGCTTGAACGGCTGGTCGAGCAACGGCCGGACCGCCTCGATGGCCAGGGCGAAGAAGCCCTTCATGTCACAACTGCCCAGGCCGACCCAGCGGCCATCGACCTCGCTGAGTTTGAGCGGATCGGTCTGCCACAGCGCCTCGTCGAACGGCACGGTGTCGCTGTGCCCGGCCAGCACCAGGCCACCGGGGCCGCTGCCGAAGCTGGCGAGCAGGTTGAACTTGCCGGGGCTGACCGTCTGGATATCGCAGGTGAAGCCCAGGTCACTCAACCAGCCGGCCAGCAGGTCGATCACCGGACGGTTGCTCAGGTCCAGGCTCGGCTGGGTGCAACTGACGGAGGGGACTGCGATCAGGGCAGCGAACTGGTCTTTCATCGATGGCAAAGGCATACGCTTGCTCCTCATTCACACCACGTCAGGTGCACATTCCCCCTTGGGGAAGGCTCCAGGGTTCCAGGCCCGGCTTGAGGCCCCATTCGCCGGCAAGCCGGGCTCCTACAAGGATTGCGCAAAGTTCAACATCCCAGACGAAGTCCATCATAGAGCCATCCGGCGGCCGGAATAAACCGCCACGACGCGTCCCGCGCGCTTGTCCTGTACACTGCATCCCCCAAGGCAGCCACTCTTTTCCCCGGCTGCACTCCCGATCCTGGATTTTCCGGCCATGCAGAAAGAAACCGAAATCAAACTCCGCGTCAGCCGCGAAACCCTCGCCGCCCTGCGCGAGCACCCGCTGTTGAAGAAGCGCAACAAGAGCGGCTGGGAACGTCGTGAACTGATGAACCAGTATTTCGACACCCCCGAACGCGACCTGGCCAAGGCCAAGGTTGCCCTGCGCCTGCGCCGTGACGGCGACGAAGTGATCCAGACCCTCAAGACCCGCGGCCAGAGCGTTGCCGGCCTGTCAGAGCGCAACGAGTACGACTGGCACCTGGACAAGGCCAAGCTGGACGTGAAGAAACTCGACGGCGAATGCTGGCCGGCGCAACTGGCCGAACTGGACAAGAAAACCCTCAAGCCGATCTTCACCACCGACTTCGTCCGCGAGCGCGCCGAAATCGCCTGGGGCCGTGGCAAGGCCAAGGTGGTGATCGAGGCCGCACTGGACCTCGGTTTCGTCATCGCCGGCAAGCAGAAGGAAGAAATCTGCGAGCTGGAGCTGGAACTGCGCGAAGGCGAGCCCGAAGCCCTGCTGGAACTGGCCGCCGAACTGGCCGAGAAGCTGGCGCTGATGCCCTGCGACATCAGCAAGGCCGAGCGCGGCTACCGCCTGTTCGACGCCAACAGCTACTCGCTGAGCCTGCCGGCACCACAGCTGACCGCCGAAACCTCGGTGGACGACGCCTTCACCGCCCTGGCCTGGCACCTGCTCGGCAGCAGCCAGCGACTGGCCGAACAGTACCGTTTCAACGGTCACTGGCGCCTGCTGCAGGACTGGCTGCAGCAGTTGATCGAACTGCGGGCCCTGGTCGGCAGCCTCGGCCAGGTGGCTCCGCGGCAATCGACCAGCGAACTGCGCAAGGCCCTGGATGCGCTGCTGGAAGACTGGCGTCCGCTGGTCAATGCCGGCCTGGAAGACGAGGACGTGCGCAAGGCCGCACCGGAGCAGTTCCTCGAAGAGCTGGAGGATGTGCGCTGGGGCCAGTTCTCCCTGAACACCTCGCGCTGGCTGCTGGCCCGCAGCTGGACGGTCGAACGCGCCAACCGTGGCAACCGCCAGGGTGCCGCGCAGTTGCAGAGCTGGCTGCCACGCCTGCTGGCCGAGGAAGCCGTGTCGCTGCAACTGGGTCGCTACCAGCAGCAGCCGGAAGACCTCGCCGAACAACTGCCACGCATCGAGCGTATCCAGGCCTGGCTGCACCTGGCCCGTGGCGTGCTGGAACTGCCGGAGCTGGACCGCCTGTTCGGCGAACTGAACAAGCTGGCGCAACTGGCCGAGCTGGATATCAGCGAAGAAGTGCTCGAGGCCCGCGTGCAGCAGGCACTGACCGTGTCCCAGGGCCGTGCCTGGAAGGCCCTGTCACGCCTGTAACAGCGCACTCTTGCAGGAGCCGGCTTGCTGGCGATGGCGATCTCGAGATCGCCACGGAATTTGGTTGAATGGCCGCCGTCGGCGGATCGCCAGCAAGCGGAGCACCGCCCGGCCGTCTCCCACAACGACCGCGCTCCTCTGTAGGCGCGTGGCTTGCCCGCGAATAGGCCCTCAAGTCTTGCCCACAACCATAGAATCTCCCACCACAGCTCAAAGGCAGCCCCCGCGCTCGCCCAGCAAAATTTCCTTGCAGCGGAAAATCTGGTCTACATTTGAATCTGACCCGCTCGATAAAACCGCCGGGAACATCTTCAAGTCCCTTGGGTTCTATCGGCACGACACACAGGCGACACTTTAAGAACACCATCGATTGCCTCACGGCACGCAGTACGACGGCATTGTGTGATTAGCCGTATCTGTCCCCTTTCAAGATCTTCTGGAATGGTACGGATACTGTCATGCAGCCTTCAGATGACGATGATGTTAGAAACCTGATGCGCAAGTTCGGGGCCAACACCGAGCGCTATCGGGAAATCGAGGGGACCCGCCGGGCCTTCACCGAAAAACCCCTTCCCACTCCACCGCCTCCCACTCCGCCTGCCCAGGCCAAGCCCGGCGTGTCCGCAGAGGCATCACCCTCCCTGCGCATGCTGCTCACCGACCTCGCCCAGCAGCGCCAGGCGAAGGCCGAAGAACACCGGCAGGCCCGCGTCATGCCCCACGTCGCGGCACGGATTGTCGCGGTGGTCTCGACCCGCGGCGGCGTAGGCCGCAGCACCCTGGCCAGTCTGCTGGCGATCCTGCTCAACGGCGCCGACCGCCAGGCCGTGGTTCTCGAACTCGACGCGCAGAACGCCCAATACCGGCACCTGGGCATCTTTCCCCAGGCGACGGGCATCTGCCGCGCCAGCCTGGAGCGCCGCGGCTGGCAGGAACTCGCCCAGACCGGCTACGCCAGCACCCGGCTGCTGCCCTTCGGCGAAAGCGAGCCACAGCAGCTGCACAGCCTCGAACGCCAGCTCGAGGATGACCCGCACTGGCTGGCCCGGCACCTGGCCGATCTGAACCTTGGCCGACACGACACGTTGATCATCGACACCCCCGCCGGCAGCAGCGTGTTCCAGGAACAGGCGCTGCGCCTGGCCGACCTGATCGTCGCCGTGGTCCGCCCCGATGCCGCCTCCCACGCCGCGCTCGAACACCTGGTCGACACCCTCGCCCCTCACCTGGGCGGCGAGCGGCCCGCCAGCT
Source organism: Pseudomonas vanderleydeniana (assembly GCF_014268755.2). Taxonomy (NCBI): domain Bacteria; kingdom Pseudomonadati; phylum Pseudomonadota; class Gammaproteobacteria; order Pseudomonadales; family Pseudomonadaceae; genus Pseudomonas; species Pseudomonas vanderleydeniana. The sequence continues at coordinate 6,911,779 of NZ_CP077093.1, forward strand.
GTCGCTTCGTGATCAACGGCGTGGACAGCTCCCATGCGCTGTCCGTGGATATCGCGCAGATCCTCGAAAACCAGCTCAGGCCCCAACTGCTCGGCAGCGTCGCCTGGGACGAGGCCATCGCCGAAGCCCTGGCCTACGAATGCAATCCGTTCGAGCAGAGCGCCGACGCCCGCGGCTGCCAGGACATCCTGGCCATCGCCGACAAACTCCATGACCAGTTGGAGCCACGCCTGTCATGACCCTCGAACGTCGCGTCGAGCGTCTGCTCGGCAGTAGCCTCCGGCATGCCCGGCAGTGGCCCGGCCGCCTGCGCCGGACAATCCTCTGGAGCGCCGCCCTGCTCTGCACGGTGGTACTGGCCGGGGTGATCAGCGCCCCGGCGAGCCTGTCCCAGCAGGCCCTGCTCGGCCTGCTGCTGGTGGTTGCCGCGCTGGTGCTGCGGCGCTTCGAGGGGCGCCTGCCGATCATCGCGATGATCAGCCTGTCGCTGATCGCCTCGCTGCGCTACATGTACTGGCGTCTGAGCGAAACCCTGCAGTTGGAGAACTTCCACGACACCCTGTTCGGCTACACCCTGGTGGCGGCCGAACTCTACGCGCTGGTGGTGCTGGTCTTCGGCTACGTGCAGACCGCCTGGCCGCTGCGGCGCCGACCGATCCTGCTCGAGCAGGCTCCCGAGCAGTGGCCGAGCGTCGACGTGTTCATCACCACCGTCAACGAGTCGCTGGAGATCGTCAAGGTTACGGTGTTCGCCGCCCAGGGACTGGACTGGCCGGAGGACAAGCTCAGGGTCCATGTGCTCGACGACGGGCACCGCGAGGAGTTTCGCGAGTTCTGCGAAAGCGTTGGCGCCCACTACCTCACGCGTGACACCAACCTGCACGCCAAGGCCGGCAACTTCAACGCCGCGCTGCGGGTCACCCAGGGCGAATACATCGCCGCCTTCGACGCCGACCACGTACCGTCGCGTTCCTTCCTGCAGATCGCCATGGGCTGGTTCCTCAAGGACCCACGGCTGGCGATGCTGCAGACCCCGCACTGCTTCTTCTCGCCCGATCCGTTCGAGAAGAACCTCGACACCTGGCACTCGGTCCCCAACGAGGGCGAGCTGTTCTACGGGCTGGTGCAGGACGGCAACGACCTGTGGAACGCGGCGATGTTCTGTGGCTCCTGCGCCCTGATGCGGCGCGCACCGCTGGAGGCCGTCGGCGGCATGGACGAAACCACCCTGACCGAGGACGCCCACACCTCGCTCAAGCTCAACCGCGCCGGCTACAACACCGCCTACCTGGCCCTGCCCCAGGCCGCCGGCATGGCCACCGAGAACCTGTCGCGGCACATCAACCAGCGTATTCGCTGGGCGCGCGGCATGACCCAGATCTTCCGCACCGACAATCCCATGCTCGGCCGTGGGCTGACCCTCGGCCAGCGTGTCTGCTACACCAACGCCATGCTGCACTTCTTCTACGGTTTTCCGCGCATGGTGTTCCTCACCGCGCCGCTGGCCTACCTGATCTTCGGCGCGCAGATCTTCCATGCCGCCCCGCTGATGGTCGCCGCCTACGCGTTCCCGCACCTGCTGCTGGCGAACCTGACCAACTCGCGTATCCAGGGGCGGTTCCGCCACTCCTACTGGAACGAGGTCTACGAGACGGTACTGGCCTGGTACATCCTGCCGCCGGTGCTGATGGCGATGATCCGGCCGCGCTCCGGGCACTTCAACGTCACCGACAAGGGTGGCGACCTGCACCCGGAGTTCTTCGACTGGAAGATGGCCCGCCCCTATATCGTGCTGCTGCTCCTGAACATCGCCGGCGTCCTGTTCGGGATCTACGACTACCTCGGTGCCGACGACACCACCGATATCACCGTGCTGCTCAACCAGCTGTGGGCGCTGTACAACGTGATGGTCACCAGTGCCGCCCTGGCGGTCGCCAGCGAAAGCCGGCAGATCCGCAGCGAGCCCAGGGTCGAGGCGCAACTGCCGGTCAGCCTGCAACGGGCTGACGGCCGGCTGCTGCAGAGCATCACCGAGGACTTCTCTCAGCATGGCCTGGGCCTGCGGCTCGCAGAGGGCCAGTCGATCGCGCGCGGCGAACGCCTGCGGGTCTCGCTGTTCCGCCATGAACAACGCTACGACTTCGACGGCACCGTGGTGTCCAGCCAGGGCCGCAATCTCGGTATCCAGTTCGACCCCCTGACCCTGCGCCAGCAGAGTGACCTGGTCCACCTGACCTTCGCCCGCGCCGACACCTGGGCGATGAGCTGGGGCACCGGCAAACCGGACTCGCCGCTGGCTGCCCTGCGTGAAGTCAGCGCCATCGGCCTGCATGGCATCGCCGAACTGCTCAGGGCCACCGTGCGCCTGCTGCCCCTGGCCCGCCGCTCCTCCCCACCCTCCGCCCTGGACACGCCATGACCACGACCTCCTCCGTTGGCAGCGCCGGACGCTGCATCCGTTTCGCCCTGGCACTGCTGGCCTGCCGCAGCCTGCTCCCCGACACCGGCTGGGCGCTGCCGCAGGCCGAGGTTCACGGCAGCCCGGCAGGCATGCCCGCCAGCAGTGCCGAGGCCCCGGCCACCCCAGGCAACCGCTACAGCCTGAGCTTCAAGCAGCTCGGGCGCCGCGACCCGATGTACCTCAGGGGTGTCGAGTCCACCGACAGCGCCGACTTCGGCATCCGTACCGACCAGGTCGTCACCGGCCTGCAGCTGGTGCTGCGCTTCAGCTATTCACCGTCGATGCTGACCGAGCTGTCGCAGCTCAACGTACTGGTCAACGACAAGGTCGCCGCCAGCCTGCCGCTGCCCAAGGAGGAAGCCGGCAAGGACCTGGAGAAGGTGGTGGAAATACCGGCGCGGCTGATCACCGACTTCAACCGGCTCGACCTGCAACTGATCGGCCACTACACCATGCAGTGTGAAGACCCGCTGCATTCGAGCCTGTGGGCCAGGGTCAGCAATGACAGCCAGTTGAACATCCAGTATTCACCGATCGCCCTGAAGAACGACCTGGCCCTGCTGCCGGCACCGTTTTTCGATCGCCACGATGCCCGGCCATTGACGCTGCCGTTCGTCTTCGACACGTCGCCCAGCCTCGCCAAGCTGGAGGCCGCTGCCGCGCTGTCGTCGAAGTTCGGCGCGCTGGCCAGCTACCGCACCGCGACCTTCCCCGCCAGCATCGGCCAACTGCCGGCCAGGGGTAATGCCATCGTGCTGGTGACCCGCCGTGAAGCACTGCCCCTGGGCGAACTGTCGGGCAACCCGGCCACCGGCGCCAGCGTGACCATGATGACCAACCCCAACGACCCGTACGGCAAGCTGCTGGTGATCAGCGGGCGCAACGATGCGGAACTGAAGACCGCCGCCCTCGCCGTCGCCCTGGGCAGCAAGGCACTGTCCGGGGCGACCGCACTGATCGATCGACTCGATCCGGTGCCGGCAAGGCTGCCCTACGATGCGCCCAACTGGCTGCCGACCGATCGACCGGTCAAGCTCGGCGAACTGGTGGATGCCCAGCAACTGCACGTCTCCGGCTACAACCCACGCGAGATCATCGTACCGCTGCGCCTGCCGCCGGACCTGTTCGAATGGCGCAACCGTGGCGTGCCGCTGCAGCTCCGGTACCGCTACACCCCGCAACAGTTTTCGACCAATTCGGCGCTGCTGGTGCACCTCAACGACCACCTGATCCGCTCGATGCAGTTACCGTCGGTCGCCAACCTGGACAACCCGCCGAAGTGGCTGGAGTGGCTGAAGACCGATGACAGCCTGCCGCGCGAAGCGAGCATGTTCCTGCCGTTGGACATCTCCACCTTCAAGGCCCAGTTGCAACTGCGCTACATGTACGACTACGTGAAACAGGGCGAATGCCGCGACGTCATCGTCGAGGACATGCGCGGCCAGATCGAACCGGACTCGACCCTGGACCTCAGCGGCCTGGACCACTACACGCCGATGCCCGACCTGGCCAAGTTCCGCGACAGCGGCTTCCCCTTCACCCGCCTCGCCGATCTCTCGGAAACCGCAGTGGTCATGCCCGACAATCCCGCTCCCGAGCTGCTCAGCGCCTACCTCACCGTGTTCGGCCGTTTCGGTGATTCCACCGGCTACCCAACGACCGGCGTGCAGTTCATCCAGGCCCGCGACATCGACACGGTCGGCGACAAGGACCTGCTGGTGCTGGCCGCCGGTGGCGACCAGCCGCTGCTCAAGCGCTGGGCCGACGCACTGCCGGCACGCAGCGAAAGCAGCCACCACTTCTTCGACCTGAGCGACCTGGCGCTGCGTATCCACGACTGGTTCAGCCCCGACACCGAGGCGGCGATCCGCAAGACCCGCACGGCCCTGGCCTGGTCGGGCAGCGGCACGCCCTACCTCGCCGGTTTCGAATCACCGCTCAAGGGTGGGCGCAGCGTGGTGGTGATCGCCAGCAGCGAACCGGCCCGCCTGCAAGAAGTGACAGCGGCGATGATCGGCGGCGACGACTACAAGGAGCAGATCCAGGGCCGCCTGGCGGTGGTGCAGGACAAGCAGGTCACCAGCCTGACCGCCGACCAGCCGTACTACGTCGGCCACCTGGGTTGGTTCCGCCATCTGCAACTGCTGCTGTCACGGCATGTCGGCTGGCTGCTGTTCAGCGTGCTGCTCGGCTTCGCCCTGCTCTGTGCACTGATCTTCCTCGGCCTGCGGGCCCAGGCCAAGCGGCGGTTGTCATGAGCCGGCTGGCGAGGCGCACGAGCCTGCGCCGGACCCTGCCGCTGGCGCTGCTGGTCGCCCTGGCCAGCACCGCCGCCCGGGCCGATGATCCACAGGCGCAACTGATCGAACAGGGCCGCTACTGGCAGGCCCAGCACAATCCCGATCGGGCGATGGATGCCTGGAACAAGTTGCTGCTGCTCGCCCCCGACCAACCCGAGGCGCTTTACGGCCTGGGCCTGGGCAACATGCAGCTCAAGCGCCCGGACGAAGCGCGCAAGTACCTGGCCCGCCTGCAGGCACTGGTACCGCCGCCGCGCCAGGCACGGCAGTTGGAGCAGGACATAGCCCTGGGCAGCGACGAGCAGGCGCAGTTGCTGGCCCGGGCGCGGAAACTGGTCGACGGCAACCAGTACGACGAAGCGGTGAAGGTCTACCGGCAGTTGTTCAACGGCCGCCAACCGCAGGGTGACCTGGCCCGCGAGTTCTACTTTCTGCTCGGCTACACCCGCGGCGGCGAGCAGGAGGCCCGTACCGGCCTCGAACGGCTGCTGCGCGAACACCCCGATGACCGCGCCGCGGCACTGTTCCTGGCCAAGCACATGGTGCGCAACCTCGACACCCGTGCCGAGGGCATTCGCCGCCTGGCCGTGCTGGCCCGGGACAAGGAGGTCGGCAGCGACGCCAACGAGACCTGGCGCTTCGCGCTGACCTGGATCGGCCCACCGGCACCGGCGCAGGTGCCGTTGTTCGAACAGTTCCTCGCCGCCCACCCGGACGACCGGGAGATCCGCGAGCTGATGAACAAGGGCAAGGCCCTCACCCGCAGCAACGCCAGCACCGCCAAGGCCGCAGCCTGGCGTCGTGACCCACTGGACGCGCGCGGCCTGCAGGCCCTTGAAGCCGGCGACCTGGCGGCCGCCGAGCAGGCGTTCCAGGCTCGCCTCCAGGATAAACCCGACGACCCCGACGCACTGGGCGGCCTGGGCATCGTACGGCAGAAGCAGGAGCGACTGGACGAAGCCGAAGACCTGCTGGTCCGGGCCACTCGCCAGCCAGCCGGACATCCCTGGCGCCAGGCGCTGGATAACGTGCGCTACTGGCGACTGATGGCCGGCGCGACCGCTGCCCGGAAAGCCGGACGCCAGGACCAGGCGCGCAAGATGATCGAACAGGCCGCCAGCCAGAGCCCCGGGCAGCCGGCCAGCCAGGTGGCGCTGGCCAACCTGCAGGCGCAGGAAGGACAACTGGCGAAGGCCGAGGCGGCCTACCGGCGCATCCTTGCCAACCATCGCGACGACCCTCAGGCCCTCAACGGCCTGGTCGGGGTCCTGGCGCAACAGGGCAAGGCCGATGAAGCGCTGAAGCTGATCGACTCGCTGTCGCCCGCAGCCCAGGCGCGGCTGAATGCCGAGGTCCCGATCCGCTCACTGCGCGCGACCCAGGTGGCCCGCGTGGCCGAACAACGCGGCGACCTGAAGGCCGCCGAGCAGGCCTACCGACAGGCGCTCACGGATGATCCCGGTAACGCCTGGACCCGCTTCGCCCTGGCCCGGATCTACCTCGGCCGGGGCCGCACCCAGGCCGCCCGCGACCAGATCAATGACCTGCTCAAGCGCCACCCCGACCAGCCCGACGCGCTCTACACCCGTACCTTGCTGGCAGCGCAGCTGGGCGAATGGCAAGACGCCCAGGCCAGCCTCGCGCGCATACCGCCGGCCCGTCGTAGCCGGGCAATGGACGAATTCGGCAAGGAGATCGCCCTGCACGTGCAGACCGAAGCCGCCGTCGCCAACCTGCGTCGCGGCCAGCGCCAGGAAGCCCAGGCACTGCTCGCCCGCAGCCAGGCCCTGGCCGAGGGCAAACCCGAGCGCGTGGCGATTCTCGCCTCGGCCTATATCGACGCCGGCCAGCCGCAACAGGGCGTGGCCCTGATGCGCGACCTGGTGGAGCGCTCGCCCAACCCCGACAGCAAGCTGCAACTGCTCTACGCCGACATCCTGTTCAAGGCCGAGCAGGACAACGACGCCGCCGACATCCTGCGCAACCTGCAGGGGACCCGCCTGAGCGACAGCGATCGCCGTCACTACGCCGCCCTGGTGAAGCTGTACCGGATCAAACAGGCCGACCAGTTGCGTGAAAAAGGCAACCTGGTCGCCGCCTACGACATGCTCAAGCCGATCCTGCGCCAGTCGCCGCGCGATCCCCAGGCGAACGCGGCACTGGCGCGGCTGTACAGCGCCAACGGCAACAACGCCAAGGCCATGGCGCTGTACAAGCCGCTGCTGGAAAACGATCCGCGCAATGCCGACCTGCAACTGAGCGTCGCCAGCCTAGCGGCCCAGGCCCACGACAATGCGCGGGCCGAAAAGGCCCTCAAGACCGCCCTGGCACTCAAGCCGGGCGTGCCCAAGGTGCTGACCAGCGCCGCCACCACCTATCGCGCCATGGGCCGCAGCAGCGAGGCCGCCGAACTGCTGCGTCAGGCGGTAGCCATCGAGGGCAGCCAGCGACGCGCCAATCCGCCGTTCGGTACGACGGACAGCGACGGCGACAATCCCTTCCTCGACCTGCCCGGCCAGCCACGTCGGGTGGTGGCGCGCGCGGAAGATCCGCTGCGTACCGCCAGTGAGTCGGCCGACACCATGCCAGCCGATCCGTCCCTGACCACGCCGCTGTATGGCAGCGCCGACAGCCTTCTGGAGGATGACCCGGCACCGGCCGGCAACCCCTTCGCCGGCCGCCGTCCAGGCGAGGCCGCGCCAGAGGAACTGAGCCCGACACAACGGGCGCTGAACGACATCCTCCAGGAACGCAGCGGCTATGTGGCCCAGGGCCTGAGCGTGCGCAGCAACAACAACGAGCCGGGCCTGAGCAAGCTGACCGACGTCGAGGCGCCGTTCGAAGCCAACCTGCCGGCCGGCGACAACCGCGTCGCACTGCGGGTGACACCGGTCTCGCTGCACGCCGGCAGCGCCCACGACTACAGCCTCGGCCGCTTCGGCAGCGGCCTGCCCAGCGGCTCTCCCGGCTCGCAGCAGGCCAACGGCGTCGGGCTGGCGGTCGCCGTGGAGAGCCCGCCGCACGGGATCAAGGCGGACATCGGCGTCAGCCCCGTGGGCTTCACCTACAACACCGTGATCGGTGGCATCAGCCTTGAACAACCGATGGTGTCCAGCCCGAACATGCACTACAGCATCGCCCTGTCGCGCCGGCCGGTCACCGACAGCCTGACCTCCTTCGCCGGCACCCAGGACCGTCGTACCGGCGTCACCTGGGGCGGCGTGACGGCCAATGGCGGCCGCGCACTGCTCGGCTACGACGACCAGGAAGTCGGACTTTACGGCTATGGCGCCCTGCACAAACTGGTCGGCAACAACGTCGAGGACAACACCCGCGCCGAACTGGGCGGCGGCATCTACTGGTACCTGGACAACCAGCCCGACGAGAAGCTGACGGTGGGCCTGAGCACCCTGGTGCTGTCCTATGAGAACAACCAGGGTTTCTTCACCTACGGCCACGGCGGCTACTTCAGCCCGCAGACGTTCTTCTCCGTGGCGGTGCCGGTCAACTGGTCGCAGCGCTCCGACCGTTTCAGCTACCGGCTCAACGGCGCGCTGGGGGTGCAGTACATCAACCAGAAAGGCGCCGACTACTTTCCCGGACACAGCGCCGAGCAAGCCGCCAACAACCTCACCTACCCCGGCAAAAGCAGCACCGGGGTCGGCTATAACCTGAACGCGGCAGGCGAGTATCGCCTCGGTTCGCACCTGCTGTTGGGCGGCGAGATGGGCGTGGACAACGCCCAGGACTATCGCGAGATCAACGCCTCGCTGTACCTGCGCTACCTGTTCGAGAAGATCAGCGGGCCGATGGCCCTGCCGGTCAGCCCGTACCGTTCGCCCTACTCCAACTGACCTGCCGGAGCGTGCAGCATGGCCACCTCATCCGCCCTGGCGGGCCTGACCTTCCTGATCATTGGCGACAGCCACCTGGCGACCCCCGACTTCCTGCTCAACCCGCTGCACGACGCCCTGACCCGCCAGGGTGCCCTGGTACACTCCCTGGGTGTCTGCGGGGCCAGCGCCGGCGACTGGCTCAAGGCGACCCCCAGCCCCTGCGGCGGCGCCGAACGCCGGGGCAGCGCCGAGGCCACGGTGCTGGACAGCGCCAGCACCCAGCCGATCGGCCAGCTGCTCGACAGCGACAAACCGGATGTCACCGTGATCGTCATGGGCGACACCATGGCCAGCTACGACAAGCCGAGCTTCCCCAAGGCCTGGATCTGGCAGCAGACCAACAGCCTGGTCAAGGCCATCGCCGCCCACCACAGCCCCTGTGTCTGGGTCGGGCCGAGCTGGGGCAGCGAGGGTGGCAAGTACGGCAAGACCTACGAGCGGGTACGGACGATGTCGGATTTCCTCGGCAAGAGCGTCGCCCCCTGCCGCTACATCGACTCGCTGCAATTCTCCGGCAAGGGCCAGTGGGCGACCATCGACGGCCAGCACCTGACCCTCACCGGCTACAGGGACTGGAGCGCGGCCATCGTCAAGGCGCTGCTGCAGACGCCGTTGCCACGACCGCCCGGCAAGTGAATCGTGAGGCGCGGCTGCTCGCAGGGAAAAATCACACGCTTCGTTCCGGTATCGGCACAGACGTCAGGTAACCTCGCGACTATTCTTGGCATCTTACGGTCAGACAGGGACTACTGACCGCCCGAACAGGAGCTCGCATGCCCGTTGCCTCTCTCAACCCGGATCGCTGGCTGGACCTCAATGAACTGCTGCGCGAACTGGTCAGCCAGGGTTTCATCAGCCAGGACTCGGCCGAACACGCCATGACCACCCGGCGCAACTCGCAGAACAGCCAGTTGCACCCCCTGGAATTCATCGCCAGCCAGCACCTGCCCGACCTGAGCCGTCCCGGCAAGCCGCTGGACCTGGAGAACCTGACCCTGTGGCTGGCCCAGCAGGCCGGCCAGCCGTACCTGCGCATCGACCCGCTGAAGATCGACGTCGCCGCGATCATGCCGCTGATGTCCTACGCCTTCGCGCAGCGCCACAAGATCCTCGCCGTGGCGGTCGACCGCGACAGCGTGACCGTGGCCAGTGCCCAGCCCCACGTACGCGGCTGGGAGGCCGACCTGAGCCACGTGCTCAAGCTGCCGATCCGGCGGGTGGTGGCCAACCCGGTGGACATCCAGCGCTACACCGTGGAGTTCTTCCGCCTGGCCAAATCGGTCAGCGGCGCCAGCATGGTCGATCAAAAAGGCCACAACCTGGGCAACTTCGAACAGTTGCTCAACCTTGGCGCCAGCGACCAGGAGCCGGACGCCAACGACGCGCACATCGTCAACATCGTCGACTGGCTGTTCCAGTACGCGTTCCAGCAGCGCGCCAGCGATATCCACATCGAGCCGCGGCGGGAACAGGGCACCGTGCGCTTTCGCATCGACGGCGTGCTGCACAACGTCTACCAGTTCCCGCCCCAGGTGACCATGGCGATCGTCAGCCGGCTCAAGAGCCTGGGCCGGATGAATGTCGCGGAAAAGCGCAAGCCCCAGGACGGCCGGGTCAAGACCAAGACCCCCGACGGCGGGGAAGTGGAACTGCGCCTGTCGACCCTGCCGACCGCGTTCGGCGAGAAGATGGTGATGCGGATCTTCGACCCGGAGGTGCTGCTCAAGGACTTCGATCAACTGGGTTTCTCCGCCGATGACCTGCGCCGCTGGCAGGACATGACTCGCCAGCCCAATGGCATCATCCTGGTCACCGGGCCCACCGGTTCGGGCAAGACCACCACGCTGTACACCACCCTGAAGAAACTGGCGACGTCCGAGGTCAACCTCTGCACCATCGAGGACCCGATCGAGATGGTCGAGCCGGCCTTCAACCAGATGCAGGTCCAGCACAACATCGACCTGACCTTCGCCAGCGGCGTACGCGCGCTGATGCGCCAGGACCCGGACATCATCATGATCGGCGAGATCCGCGACCTGGAAACCGCCGAGATGGCGATCCAGGCCGCACTGACCGGGCACCTGGTGCTGTCGACCCTGCACACCAACGATGCACCGAGCGCCATCAGTCGCCTGCTCGAACTCGGCGTGCCGCACTACCTGATCAAGGCCACGGTGCTCGGGGTCATGGCCCAGCGCCTGGTGCGCACACTGTGCCCGCACTGCAAGGCGCCGCAGAACCTGTCCGAAGAGGACTGGCAGGTCCTCACCCGCCCCTGGCAGGCGCCCCTGCCCAGCGGCGCGCAACAGGCGGTCGGCTGCCTGGAGTGTCGCGACACCGGCTACCGCGGGCGCGCCGGGGTCTACGAGATCATGCAACTGAGCGACAGCATCAAGGCACTGATTCATGCCGACACCGACCTGCTGGCGGTGCGCCGCCAGGCATTCAAGGAAGGCATGCGCAGCCTGCGCCTGTCCGGCGCACAGAAGGTCGCGGCGGGACTGACCACCATCGAGGAAGTGCTGCGGGTCACGCCCCAGAGCGAACAGCGCTGAGCGAGCGCAGGCTCATTTCTCCGGGGTGATGACGAACCAGTCGATCACCCCGACCTCGCTGTTGGGCCTGACCTCCACCGGGGTTGCGTCACCACGTCGCTGGAGGATCGAGCGTCCCTCGGCGACCTTCTCGCCCGTACGCTGATTGATCGCGTCCAGCTCACCGGTCGGGCTGAACAACCGGGCACCGCGCTCGTCGCCACGAACCCGCGTACCCTGTGGATAAAGCCACTCGCCCAACGTGGCCGGCCTTGCCAGTTGCCCTTCCCAACTGTCAATGCGGCGCTGTCCGTCGAGGTACATGCGCAGCGCGGACAGCCGCAAGCCGTCGAGGGCGATCTCCAGGTTGTCGGCATCCTCGGCCCGCAACATCCAGCCCCGCCCATCGCCACTCACAATGGTCCCGGCCGGCCAGGCCACGCCTGCCACCGTCACGTCGGGCACCAGGGTGCACTGCTTGAAACGCCAGCGACTCGGCCGGTACGTGTCCTCGCTGTCGCGGCTGAAACTCGTCCAGACACCGGCGCTGCAGGACCAGCCCTCCACCACCTGGTCATGCTCCAGGCGCATGCCGGATTCGCTGTAGCCCGGCGAGAAGTCGATCGCCGACACCGGCATCCCCAATACGTCCAGGGGCGCCGCCAGTTCGATCGACTTCAGGCTCTCCAGGCCATGGGGCTGGGGGTTGCCCTGCCAGTCCTCGGGATCGAGGGTACCCAGATGAGCCTGGCTGCCCGCCGGGAAACTCAGTTCCCCCAGTTGCAGCCCGGTCTCCAGGCGCGGGTTCAGTGCCTGGCGCTCGGCCTCGGATTCGGCCTCCATGCGCTGGAAATCGCGCAACATCGTTGCGCCCAGCCCGGCGAATACCAGTCCCACCACGATCAGGCAGCCATAGCGCCAGGGATTGCGCCGCAGATGACGGCGCGTGCGCGCGAACAGCAGGGCCACCAGTACCCACAGCAATCCGATCACGCTGACCATGGCCAGCGCGGCCAACAGGAAAATGAACAGGATGGCGGACGGATCGGGGCCGAAGATCATCGCAATCGGGTGCTCGCGGCAGGGTCGATGGCTCGCACCTTAGCACGGGCTGCGTCCTACAGGCTTGAACACAAATGACACACTTATTCCGGGGCCAGAGCCGCTACAATCAGCTCATTATCGGTACCTCGGTAATCACTTGAACAGGGAATCGTCATGCAAATCGGTAGCGTACTTCTGCTCTTCGTCGGCCTGGCCATCGCCATCGTCTTCATGGGGTTCAAGGTCGTACCCCAGGGCTACCAGTGGACGGTGGAACGCTTCGGCCGCTACACCACCACCCTCAAGCCGGGCCTGAACATCATCGTCCCGGTCATGGACCGCATCGGTCGCAAGATCAACGTGATGGAAAGCGTGCTGGACATCCCGCCGCAGGAAGTCATCACGTCCGACAACGCCACGGTGCAGATCGACGCCGTGTGTTTCTTCCAGGTGGTCAACACCGCCCAGGCCGCGTACGAGGTGAACAACCTCGAACACGCCATCCGCAACCTGCTGCAGACCAACATCCGTACCGTACTCGGCTCCATGGAGCTCGATGCCATGCTCGGCCAGCGCGACACCATCAACGAGCGCCTGCTGCGCACCGTCGATGAAGCCACCGCGCCATGGGGCATCAAGATCACCCGGATCGAGATCAAGGACATCAGCCCGCCTGCCGACCTGATGGCGGCAATGTCCGGGCAGATGAAGGCCGAGCGGGTCAAGCGGGCGCAGATCCTCGAAGCCGAAGGCCTGCGTGCCTCGGCGATCCTCACCGCCGAAGGCAAGAAGCAGGCGCAGATCCTCGAGGCCGAGGGTAACCGCCAGGCCGCGTTCCTCGAGTCCGAGGCCCGCGAACGGCAGGCCGAGGCGGAAGCCCGTGCGACCCAGGTGGTGTCCGAGGCGATCGCCAATGGCAACGTCCAGGCAGTGAACTACTTCGTCGCGCAGAAGTACGTCGAGACCCTGGGCCGGCTGGCCTCGGCCAACAACAGCAAGGTGATCCTGATGCCGCTGGAAGCCAGCCAGGTCATTGGCGCGGTCGGTGGCATCGGCGAAATCGTCAAGGCCACCTTCGACGGCAACAAGAAGGCCTGAGGCGAGCACCATGTGGGAATTCCTGCAACATCTGTCCTTCTGGGACTGGCTGGCCCTCGGCACCCTGCTGCTGATCCTCGAGGTGTTCGGCGCCGGCGGCTACCTGCTGTGGGTCGGCATCGCCGCAGCGGTGGTCGGCGTGCTGACCTTCGTCATTCCCGGCCTGCCGTGGCCCCTGCAGTTCCTGCTGTTCGGCGTGCTGTCGATACTGACCGCGGTGCTCTGGTGGAAACGCCAGCGCGCCGCGAACATCGCCAGTGACCAGCCGGGACTCAACGAGCGCGGCCATGAGCTGATCGGCAAGAGCTTCGTGGTGCACTCGGCCATCAGCGGCGGACGCGGCAAGATCAAGGTCGGCGATGGCGTCTGGCTGGTCACCGGGCCGGATGCCGAGGTCGGCACGCGGGTGCGGGTGATTGCGCAGAACGGCACGGTGCTGCAAGTCGAAACACTTGAATGAGGGCAATGGAACTCCGTATGGGTGGGGACGATCCAACACTGCATATCACCCCCAGCGGAGTAACCATCATGCGTCTCAAATATGCTGTCGCCACCGTGGCACTGCTGTCTCTTCCCATTGGCTCGGCCATGGCCGACGGTTTCTGGCGCAACGTCATTTCGTCCGGGGCCACCACCGGTTCGACCTACCTGACCTTCAAGGACCACAAGCTGGTCGTCGCCGCCCAGGATGACGCCGGCAGCTTCGTCGCCAGCAACGGCGCGATCCGCGGTCCGTACCTGGAAGCGGCCATGCAGAAAGTGCGTGCCGACAATCCGGACCTGAAGGCCAGCGACATGGAGCTGGCCAACGCGATCCTGGCGAAGAACGCCCTGGCTGAAGAGTGATCGACAGCAGGTTGAGCCGATGAAAAACGCCGACGATCAGTCGGCGTTTTTCATCATCCCACGGCCCATTCAGCGATAGTCATCCAGCGGCACGCAGGCGCAGAACAGGTTGCGATCGCCGTAGACGTTGTCCACCCGGTTCACCGTTGGCCAGTACTTGTGTGCCCGGGTGTGCGCCGTCGGCACGACCGCCTGGGCCACGGTATACGGCCGCTCCCAGGCCTCGGTGACATCCGCCAGGGTGTGCGGCGCATGCTTGAGCGGGTTGTCCTCGGCAGGCCAGTGGCCGCTCTGCACCTCGGCAATTTCCGCACGGATACTCAACATCGCCTCGATGAACCGATCCAGTTCGGCCTTGGACTCGCTCTCGGTCGGCTCGACCATCAGCGTACCCGGCACCGGGAACGACATGGTCGGGGCATGGAAGCCATAGTCCATCAGGCGCTTGGCCACATCCTCCTCGGTGATCCCGGTCTGGGCCTTGAGCGGGCGCAGGTCGAGAATGCACTCATGGGCGACCCGGCCATTGCGCCCACTGTAGAGCACCGGAAACGCGCCACCGAGTTGCTGCGCCAGGTAGTTCGCGGCCAGGATCGCCACCTCGCTGGCATCGGCCAGTTGCGGTCCCATCATCGCGATATACATCCAGCTGATCGGCAGGATGCTCGCACTGCCCCAGGGCGCGGCGCTGACCGCGCCGTTCAGCGGCAACGGTCCCTCGATGGGCACCACCGGATGGTTGGCGACGAAAGGCGCCAGGTGCGCCCGCACGCCGATCGGCCCCATGCCCGGGCCGCCCCCTCCGTGGGGAATGCAGAAGGTCTTGTGCAGGTTCATGTGCGAGACGTCGGCGCCAATATCGGCCGGACGTGCCAGGCCGACCTGGGCATTGAGATTGGCGCCGTCCATGTACACCTGCCCGCCGTGGCTGTGGATAACTTCACAGATCTCGCGAATGCCCTCCTCGTAGACGCCATGGGTCGAGGGGTACGTCGCCATCAGGCAGGACAGCCTGTCACCCGCCTCCCGGGCCTTGGCCTTGAGGTCTTCCAGTTCGACGTTGCCGGCCTCGTCGCACTCGACGATCACCACCTGCATCCCGGCCATCTGCGCCGAGGCCGGATTGGTACCGTGGGCTGACGCCGGAATCAGGCAGATATGACGTGCGCCCTGCTTGCGGCTCTCGTGGTATTTGCGAATCGCCAGCAGTCCGGCGTATTCGCCCTGGGCCCCGGAGTTGGGTTGCATGCAGATCGCGTCGAAACCGGTGATCGCGCACAACCAGCACTCCAGCTCGGCGATCATCGCCGTGTAGCCCACGGCCTGTTCGCGCGGGGCGAACGGGTGCAGATGGGCGAACTCCGGCCAGGTGATGGGGATCATCTCGCTGCTGGCATTGAGCTTCATGGTGCAGGAGCCCAGCGGGATCATCGACTGATTGAGGGCCAGGTCCCTGTTCTCCAGCTGCTTGAGATAGCGCAGCATCTCGGTTTCGCTGTGATGGCTGTTGAACACCGGATGCGTCAGGTACGTGGAAGTCCGCTGCAACTCATCCGGGATGCCGCCGCCCAGGTTCTCGGCATCCAGCTCGGCGACGTCCAGCCCGTGATCGGCCCCGAGGAAGATATCCAGCAGCCGCGCCACCGTGGTTTCGTCGCTGGTCTCGTCGAGACTCAGGCCCAGGTGGCCGCGCCCGAGAATCCGCAGGTTGATCCGCGCCGCCCGGGCGCTTTCGAGAATCGCCGTCTGGCTGCCGCCGACATCGAGGGTCAGGGTGTCGAAGAAATGCCGGTTGAGCCGCACGATACCGTGGCGCTCCAGGCCGCTGGCGAGGATGCAGGTCAGCCGATGGACCCGCTGGGCGATCCGTCGCAGGCCCTCGGGGCCATGGTAGACCGCGTAGAAACCGGCGATGTTGGCCAGCAGCACCTGGGCCGTGCAGATGTTCGAGTTGGCCTTCTCCCGACGGATATGCTGCTCGCGGGTCTGTAGCGCCATGCGCAGCGCCTGGTTGCCGCGGGCATCGCGGGAGACACCGATGATGCGCCCGGGAATCGCCCGCTTGTACTCGTCGCGGGTGGCGAAATACGCCGCATGCGGCCCGCCGTAGCCCATCGGCACGCCAAAGCGCTGGGACGAGCCGAACACCACGTCAGCCCCCAGCTCGCCAGGCGGCGCCAGCAGCAACAGGCTCAACAGGTCGGCGGCCACGCAGGCCAACGCCTGCTGCCCATGCAACTGCTCGATCAACGGCCGCAGGTCGCGGACCTCGCCATGGGTATCCGGGTACTGCAACAAGGCCCCGAACACCTGGTGCTGGCTCAAGTTATCCACAGGACCGACCAGCAATTCGAAACCAAAGCCTTCGGCGCGGGTGCGGACCACGGAAATGGTCTGTGGATGACAGTGCTCGTCGACAAAGAACAGATTGCTCCTGGACTTCGCCACCCGCCGTGCCAGGGCCATGGCCTCGGCCGCGGCGGTGGCTTCGTCGAGCAGCGAGGCGTTGGCCAGCTCCAGGCCGGTCAGGTCGATGGTCATCTGCTGGAAGTTGAGCAGCGCCTCCAGTCGACCCTGGGCAATCTCCGGCTGGTAGGGGGTGTAGGCGGTGTACCAGCCGGGATTCTCCAGCACGTTGCGCAGGATCACCGTCGGCGTCAGGGTCGCGTGGTAGCCCATGCCGATCAGGCTGGTCCAGAGCTGGTTCTGCTCGGCGTAGCCACGCAACCGGCTCAACGCAGCCTGCTCATCGAGGGCCGCCGGCAGGTCCAGCTCACGGTTCAGGCGGATGGCCGGCGGTACCGTCTGCTCGATCAGCTCGACACGACTCGACAGTCCAAGGGCAGCGAGCATCGCCTGCTGCTCGGCGGCATCCGGCCCCAGGTGGCGACGTAGAAAGGCCTGGGAATCTCGCAACTGGCTGAGGGACGGCAACTGGGACATTAGGGCTCTCTCCTGGCGGCGCGCCTGGGCAACACGGGCAAGCACCGCGTTTCGAACACTGTGCAAGCAGCATAGCAGCCCGTCATCCCGGCCGCCGCGAAGCGTCCGTTCAGCGTCAGGACAGCAAAAAGCACCGAAATTTCACATCAAATCAGTATGATCGGCAGCATAGCGGCATTGCTGTCTACTCTTTACCGCCTGTGGATAATTTCCCCGGCCTTAACATCGGACGTCACGACCCCATGAGCCAACTTCCTTTCCTGCCTTTCTCCAAGCCCACCATCGACGAAGCGACCATCGCCTCGGTAGCCGACGTGCTGCGTTCCGGCTGGATCACCAGCGGTCCCAAGGTCGCGGCCTTTGAAGCCCAGTTGTCGGAATACTTTGGCGGACGTCCGGTGCGCACCTTCAACTCCGGCACCTGCACCATGGAGATCGCCCTGCGCATCGCCGGCATCGGCCCGGGTGACGAAGTCATCACCACGCCGATTTCCTGGGTCGCCACCGCCAACGTGATCATCGAAGTCGGCGCCACTCCGGTGTTCGCCGATATCGACCCGGTGACCCGCAACATCGACCTGGACAAGGTCGAGGCCGCCATCACCCCGCGTACCAAGGCGATCATCCCGGTGTACCTGTCCGGCCTGCCGGTGGACATGGACCGCCTGTACGCCATCGCGAAGAAACACAACCTGCGCATCGTCGAAGACGCCGCCCAGGCCCTGGGTTCGGAATGGAACGGCCAGAAGATCGGCGCCCTCGGCGACTTCGTCTCGTTCAGCTTCCAGGCGAACAAGAACATCACCTCGTCCGAGGGTGGCTGCCTGGTGCTGAACAACGCCGAGGAAGCGCGCCTGGCCGAGAAATATCGCCTGCAGGGCGTGACCCGTACCGGCCATGACGGGCTGGACGTGGACGTGCTCGGCGGCAAGTTCAACATGACCGACGTCGCCGCCGCCATCGGCCTGGGGCAATTCGCCCATATCGACGCGATCACCGCCCATCGCCGCGCAATGGCCCAGTACTACTTCGAGTGCTTCGGCAGTGATTTCGAGGAAAAGTACGGCGCACAACTGCCGGTGAAGGACTTCACCCACAGCAACTGGCACATGTTCCAGCTGGTGCTGCCTGAGCGCCAGGACGGTCGTCCGGCACGGGATACCTTCATGGAGGACATGAAGCAGCAGGGTATCGGCATCGGCTACCACTACCCGTCGATCCACCTGCTGAGCCTGTACCGCGCCCGCGGCTTCAAGGAGGGCATGTTCCCGATCGCCGAGCGGGTGGGTCGCCTGATCGTCTCGCTGCCGATGTTCAACGTGCTCACCAAGGCCGATGTCGAGCGCTCGGTGGCCGCGGTCAAGGCCGCACTGTCACGCTGAGAGCGAGGCGCCTGCCCGATTCGCGGGTAAACCACGCTCCTACAGGATTGAGTCGTACACGTTTTCTGCGTACATCACACAATCCGTAGGAACGTGGCTTGCCCGCGAACCGGACGCCGGGTCACTCGCCGATGACGGCCTTGTAGCCAGCGGCGTCCAGCAGCTTGTCCAGCTCGGACTTGTCCTTGGGCTTGAGCTTGAAGATCCATGAATCGTAAGGTTCTTCGTTGAGCAGCTCCGGCGAGTCCGCCAGTTCCTCGTTCACCGCGATCACTTCGCCGGACACCGGCGCATAGATATCGGAAGCGGCCTTCACCGACTCCACCACGCCTGCCGCGTCGCCGGCAGCGAAGACCTTGCCGACTTCGGCCAGCTCGACGAACACCACATCCCCCAACGCCTGTTGAGCGTGGTCGCTGATACCCACGGTCACTGTGCCATCGGCTTCCAGGCGGGCCCATTCATGACTTTCGGCATAACGCAGATCGGTAGGGATAGTGCTCATGTTTCAGTGTCCTCGAAAAAAGTATCAGCTGCCCATCCTGCGGGCCTGCCGGAATTGAAATCAGACCAGGGTCTTGCCATGACGCACGAACGTCGGCTTGACCACGCGAACCGGGTACCATTTGCCGCGAATTTCCACTTCGGCACGATCCGCCGTCGCCGTGGGAACACGAGCCAGCGCAATCGACTTGCTAAGCGTAGGAGAGAAACTACCACTGGTGATCTCACCTTCGCCAATATCGGCGATACGCACCACCTGGTGAGCGCGCAGGACACCCCGTTCCTCAAGGACCAGGCCGACCAGCTTGAGCCGTGGTCCGGCGGCCTTTTCCGCTTCAAGGGCGGCCCGGCCGATGAAGTCGCGGGAGGCCGGCTCCCAGGCGATGGTCCAGGCCATGTTGGCGGCCAGCGGCGAGACATTGAGGTCGATGTCCTGGCCGTAGAGGTTCATCCCGGCCTCGAGCCGCAGGGTGTCACGGGCACCGAGGCCGATCGGCGAGATACCGGCACCGACCAGGTCGTTGAAGAATGCCGGCGCCTGCTCGGCCGGCAGCACGATCTCCAGGCCATCCTCGCCGGTGTAGCCGGTACGGGCGATGAACCAGTCGCCGTCGCTGCGGCCTTCGAAAGGTTTGAGCTGCTGGATCAGTTGGCCACGGGACTGGCTCACCAGTTCGCTGATCCGATGTCGGGCCTGTGGGCCCTGGATCGCCAGCATCGCCAGCTCGGGGCGTTCCAGCAACTGGACGTCGAAGCCTGAACACCTGGCGTTCATCCAGGCCAGGTCCTGGTCACGGGTGGCCGCGTTGACCACCAGCCGGTAACCGGCCTCCGTGCGGTAGACGATCATGTCGTCGACCACCCCGCCCTGCTCGTTGAGCATGGCGCTGTAGAGGGCGCGGCCCGGGCTGTCGAGGCGTTCGACATCATTGGCCAACAGCTGTTGCAACCAGGCCTTGGCCTGGCTGCCGGCGACATCGATCACCGTCATGTGCGACACATCGAAAACCCCGCAATCGCGCCGCACCTGATGGTGCTCCTCGACTTGCGAGCCGTAATGCAGAGGCATGTCCCAACCGCCAAAATCGACCATCTTCGCGCCTAGGGCGAGGTGCAGGTCATACAGAGGCGTGCGCTGTCCCATGGGTTTCTCCTTCCGGGCGTGGCGAAGGTGCGGACAGGCGACGGACTGGCTGCAGCCCTTTATGAATGGGGCCTTGAGCCGTGTTCCAACACCCGGTCTGTCAGACGGACCGCACCGAATGCCGCGCATTGTAGCCGCAAGGGACCGACCTGGCACCTAACCGATTTGCCTTGCCGAACGCCGGATCAGGCCGATCACCGGCAACAGGCCGACCAGCACCAGGGTCAGGGCCGGCAACGACGCCCGCGCCCACTCGCCCTCGCTGGTCATCTCGAAGACCCGCACCGCCAGCGTGTCCCAGCCGAACGGACGCATCAGCAGGGTCGCCGGCATTTCCTTGAGCACATCGACGAATACCAGCAGCGCCGCACTCAGCGTGCCGGGCAGCAGCAGCGGCAGATACACTTTGAAAAACAGTCGTGGTCCGCCCACCCCAAGGCTACGGGAAGCTTCCGGCAATGACGGACGAATACGCTCCAGGCTGTTTTCCAATGGCCCGTAGGCCACCGTGATGAAACGTACCAGGTACGCCAGCAACAGCGCCGAGAGGCTGCCCAGCAGCAGGGGCTTGCCGGCACCACCAAGCCAGCTCGACAGCGGGATCACCAGCTCGCGGTCCAGGTAGCTGAAGGCGAGCATGATCGACACCGCCAGCACCGAGCCAGGCAGTGCATAACCGAGATTGGCCAGGCTGACCCCGCTGCGGATCGCCCGGGTCGGCGCCTGGCGGCGGGCAAAAGCCAGCAGCATCGCCACCGCCACGGTCACCAGCGCGGCCAGGCCGCCCAGGTACAGGGTATGCAGGATCAGCCCGGTGTAGCGCTCATCCAGGTCGAAGCGACCGCGCCGCCAGAACCAGGCCAGCAGTTGCAGCAGCGGCACGACGAAGGCGCAGGCAAACACCAGCAGGCACCAGCCGCTGGCGGCCCAGGCCTTGAGGCCGTGCAACCGATACAGCGCGCTGCCCCGGGGGCGCTCGTTGCCGGCGCGACTGGCACCACGGGCACGCCGTTCGCCATAGAGCACCAGCATCACCGCGAGCAGCAGCAGGCTGGCCAACTGGGCAGCGCTGGACAGGCTGAAGAAGCCGTACCAGGTCTTGTAGATCGCGGTGGTGAAAGTATCGAAGTTGAACACCGATACCGCGCCGAAATCCGCCAGGGTTTCCATCAGCGCCAGGGCCACCCCGGCACCGATGGCCGGCCGCGCCATCGGCAGCGCGACCCGCCAGAACGCCTGCCAGGGCGACTGGCCGAGCACCCGCGCCGCCTCCATCAGGCCCTTGCCTTGGGCCAGGAATGCGCTGCGTGCCAGCAGGTAGACGTAGGGGTAAAACACCAGCACCAGGACCAGGATCACCCCGCCGGTGGAGCGCACTCGCGGCAACCGCAGGCCGCTGCCGAACACGTCGCGCAGCAGGGTCTGCACCGGACCGGAGAAGTCCAGCAGGCCAACGAAAACGAAGGCCAGGACATAGGCCGGGATGGCGAAGGGCAGCATCAGCGCCCAGTCGAGCCAGCGTCGCCCCGGGAACTCGCAGAGGCTGGTCAGCCAGGCGAGACTGACCCCGAGCAGGGTGACGCCGACCCCGACACCGACTACCAGGGTCAGGGTATTGCCCAGCAGGCGCGGCATCTGGGTGTCCCAGAGATGGGACCAGATCTGCGAATCGATCGACTGCCAGGACAGCATCAACACGCTCAGCGGCAACAGCACCAGGGCGGCGATGGCGAAGACCAGGGGGTACCAGCGGCGTTGGATGGGGTGGGCCAAGAGAGTTCTCGAAACTGGAAAGGTAAGACGGCTATCCAGATAACCGCAATGTCTGTGGCGAGCGG
Organism: Pseudomonas vanderleydeniana; assembly: GCF_014268755.2. Taxonomy (NCBI): domain Bacteria; kingdom Pseudomonadati; phylum Pseudomonadota; class Gammaproteobacteria; order Pseudomonadales; family Pseudomonadaceae; genus Pseudomonas; species Pseudomonas vanderleydeniana. The sequence continues at coordinate 6,933,769 of NZ_CP077093.1, forward strand.
GCTTGCCCGCGCTGGGGCGCGAAGCGACCCTGAAACCAGCCACCGCGCTCTACCTGATGCAGCGCAGTAGCCGATTTTGCGGCTGCGTTGCAGCCGAGCGCGGGCAAGCCCGCTCGCCACACAAGCCTGTAACCACACGGAGCTGTTAACCAAGCCCGATCACCACAGGTAGGCGCCTCACCAGGCTCCAGTGCCGGCTCAGTTCCAGCCGGCACGGTCCATCAGGCGGATCGCCTCGGCCTGGCGCTTGCCGGCAATCTCCACCGGCAGCGCGTCGGGAACGAACTTGCCCCAGCTCGCCACTTCCGCCGACGGCGGCACCGCCGGGTTGGCCGGGAACTCCTGGTTCACGTCGGCAAAGATGCGCTGGGCCTCGGGCGTGGTCATCCATTCGACCAGCGCCTTGGCCGCTTCCGGATGCGGGGCATGCTTGGTCAGGCCGATGCCCGAGAGGTTCACGTGCACGCCACGATCGCCCTGGTTCGGCCAGAACAGCTTCACCGCCAGGTTCGGGTTCTGCTTGTGCAGGCGCCCGTAGTAGTAGGTGTTGACGATCCCGACGTCGCACTGCCCGGCGTTGATCGCCTCAAGCACTGCGATGTCATCGGAGAACACGTCGGTGGACAGGTTGTTCACCCAGCCCTTGAGGATCTGCTCGGTCTTTTCCGCGCCATGGACTTCGATCAGGGTGGCGGTCAGCGACTGGTTGTAGACCTTCTTCGCCGTACGCAGGCACAGGCGGCCTTCCCACTGCTTGTCGGCCAGCGCCTCGTAGGTGGTGAGGTCGGCCGGCTTCACCCGGTCGGTCGAGTAGGCCAGGGTCCGCGCACGCAGGCTCAGGCCGGTCCATTGGTGGGCCGAGGAGCGATACTGCAGCGGGATATTGCTGTCGATCGTCTTCGAGGTGAAAGGTTGCAGGATGCCCATCTGCTCGGCCTGCCAGAGGTTGCCGGCATCGACGGTGAGCAGCAGGTCGGCGGTGGCGTTCTCGCCCTCGGCCTTGATCCGCTGCATCAGCGGCGCTTCCTTGTCGGTGATGAACTTCACCTTGACCCCGGTCTTCTGGGTGTAGGCATCGAACACCGGCTTGATCAGTTCGTCGATCCGCGAGGAATAGACCACCACTTCATCGGCAGCGTGGGCAGTACCCGCCATCAGGGTCAGGGCCAAGGCTGTCAGTAGGCGCTTCGGTGCCGGCATGGGAGCGTTCCTTCGAGTTCGGAATGAGCGCGAAATGATAGTGACTCACATTTGCGCCCTCAACCGAAGTCGGAACGGAGGCGTTACCAGATGTTGCACGATCCCCTGGCAGCGCCTCAGGCCCTGGCCAACTCCGGCAGGTCGCCGGTCAGCCCCAACGCCTGGCGGACGAACAGCGCCTTGGCCTCGGGCATCTGCTCGACGACCTTCAGGCCGGTGTTGCGCAGCCAGCGCAACGGCAGCGGATCGGCCTGGAACAGCCGTTCGAAGCCCTCCATTGCCGCCATCAATCCCAGGTTGTGCGGCATGCGCCGACGCTCGAAACGGCCAAGCACCTTCACACTGGCCAGCCGCTCACCGCGCTCGATCGCCCGTAGCAGCACTTCGGCCAGGACCGCGGCATCGAGGAACCCCAGGTTCACGCCCTGCCCCGCCAACGGGTGGATGGTGTGGGCCGCATCACCGATAAGCGCCAGTCCTTCGGCGATGTAACGCTTGGCGTGGCGCTGGCGCAACGGCACGCAAACCCGCGGGTCGACAGCCAGCACCTCGCCGAGACGGCCCTCGAACGCCCGCTCCAGCTCATGGCGGAAGGCTGTTTCATCCAGCGCCATCAGCCGCTCGGCTTCGCTCGGCGTGGTCGACCAGACGATCGAGCACCAGTCCTGCTGGCCGTCGCGCTCCAGCGGCAGGAACGCCAGTGGGCCATCATCGGTAAAGCGCTGCCAGGCGGTCATCCGGTGTGGCTTGCCGCTGCGCACGCTGGTGACGATGGCATGATGCATGTAATCCCATTCCCGCGTCGCGCAACCGGCCAGGCGCCGTACCGCCGAGTTGGCACCGTCGGCAGCCACCACCAGCGGCGCACGCAGCTTGCGGCCATCGGCCAGGGTCAGCAGCCAGTCATCACCCGAGCGGCGCATCTGCTCCAGCCGCGCATTGGCCAGCAGGCCCATGTCACAGTCGTGCAGGCGATCGAGCAGGGCATCCTGCACCACCCGGTTCTCGACGATATGCCCGAGCACCTCGGCGTGCACGCTGGCCGCCGAGAAATGGATCTGCCCGGTGCCGCTGCCATCCCAGACCTGCATGTCGCGGTAGGGGCTGGCACGCCGACCGGCAATGCCCGGCCAGACATCCAGGCGTTCGAGAATGCGCTGGCTGGCAGCTGACAAGGCGCTGACCCGCGGTTCGAACGGCGCCTGCGGATCGAACGGTTTGACGCTCATCGGGCCGCCATCAAGCAGCAGCACCTGCAGGCCGCTGTCCTTCAACGCCAGGGCCAGGGCACTGCCGACCATCCCGGCCCCGACAATCAGCACATCTGCGCGCATTTCCATGCTTCAAACCTTAGCAAGTGATGTAGGAGCCGGCGGTGCGGCGATCCGACTTGCCCGCGAAGCTTTTTGGCGGCCTTGATGGCCCCTTCGCGGGCAAGCCCGGCTCCTACAGGATTCGTGGTAGCCAGAGACAACACAAGACTCTAGACATCGGCACGCGTTCCCAGGCCCATGGCCTGGCGGGCGAACCAGCGCTTGGCCGGTGGCAGCAGATCGAGACCCAGCAGGCCGAGGTTGCGCCCCAGCGCGACCAGCGGCTGGCCACTGCCGAACAAGCGGGTGACACGGTCGGAAAAACCGACGGTCAGCGTCTGGTCCAGGCGCTGGCGCTCCTGGTAGCCACGCAGGGTGGCAAGGTCGCCCAGCGGCGCCTCGCTGGCCAGCAGGGCCTCGGCCAGGGCCTGGGCATCGCGCAGCGACAGGTTGAAACCCTGCCCGGCAATCGGGTGCAGGCTGTGGGCGGCATTGCCCAGCACCGCCAGGTGCGGGCGAACCTGCTCCTCGGCCTCCACCAGCGTCAGCGGATACAGGTGCCGCGCACCGACCTGCTTCAGGGTCCCCAGGCGATAGCCGAATACCCCCTGCAGCTCGCTGAGGAAACTGCGTTCGTCCAGCGCCGCGAGCCGCTGCGCATCCATCCCGAGGCGGGTCCAGACCAGCGCACAACGGTTGTCCGGCAACGGCAGCAGGGCCATCGGCCCCTCATCGGTGAAACGTTCGAAGGCCATGCCGTGATGGGCTTCGCTCGGCGAGATATTGGCAATCAGCGCGCTCTGGTTGTACGGCCGCTTGCGCACGCCGATGCCCAACTGCTCGCGCAAGCCGGAGCGACCACCATCGGCCAGCACGGCCAGGTCGCACTCAAGCACCGTGTCATCGTTGAGGCTCAGGCGATAACCGTCTTCCAACGGTTGCAGGCGGGTTACCTCGGCCGGGCAGCGCCAGCTGACCACGTCCTGGTCCAGGCCCTGCCAGAGACATTGGCCGAGCCAGGCGTTCTCCACCACGTAGCCGAGGGCCGGCACGCCCTCTTCGATGGCCGACAACCGTGCCGTGGAGAAACGGCCGCGATCGGACACGTGGATCTGCTTGATCGGCTCGGCTCGCTGGGCGATCGACTGCCACAGGCCAAGGCGCTCGTAGATCTGCCGGGAGCCGAAGGACAGCGCCGAGGACCGGGCGTCATAGCTCGGCTGGTAGCTGTCCCCAGGGGCGAAGGGTTCGATCAGCACGATCTTCCAACCACGCGCCTTGGCCCCGGCCTGCAGCGCCAGCGCCAGGCTGGCGCCGACCAGGCCGCCACCGATGATCGCCAGATTGACCCGGCTCATGCCGCCGTAGCCCGGGCAGCGGCCATCAGCGCCTCGATCTCGGCCACGGTCTTGGGCACACCGCCGGTCAGGATTTCACAACCTTGCTTGGTCACCACCACGTCGTCCTCGATGCGCACGCCAATGCCGCGCCATTTTTTCGCCACGTTCTGGTTGTCGGGGGAAATGTAGATCCCCGGCTCCACTGTCAGCGCCATGCCGACTTCCAGCACGCGCCATTGATCGCCGACCTTGTAGTCGCCGACATCATGCACATCCATCCCCAGCCAGTGACCGGCCCGATGCATGTAGAAAGCCCGGTAGGCCTCGGTCTCGATCAATTCGTCGACCTCGCCCTCCAGCAGCCCCAGCTCCACCAGGCCGCGGGTGATCACCTGCACGGTGGCTTCATGGGCCTGGTTCCAGTGCTTGTCCGGGGCGATCTCGGCGAACGCGGCCTCCTGGGCGGCCAGCACCAGTTCGTAGATCGCCTTCTGCTCGGGCGAGAACCGGCCACTGACCGGCCAGGTCCGGGTGATGTCGCTGGCATAGCAGTCGATCTCGCAGCCGGCATCGATCAGCACCAGGTCGCCATCCTTGAGCACCGCGTCATTCTGCTGGTAATGCAGGATGCAGCTGTTGCGCCCGGCAGCGACGATCGAACCGTAGGCCGGCATCTTCGCCCCACCCTTGCGGAATTCGTAGTCCAGCTCGGCCTCCAGGCTGAACTCGTGCAGGCCGGCACGACCCGCCTGCATGGCGCGGACATGGGCTCGCGCGGAAATCGCCGCGGCCTCGCGCATCACCTTCACCTCTGCCGCCGATTTATACAGGCGCATGTCGTGCAGCAGATGATCCAGGGCAACGAATTCGTTCGGAGGCTGCGCGCCGAGATGAGCCTTGGAGCGGATCACGTTGATCCAGTCCATCACGTGTCGATCGAATTCCGGGTTGCTGCCCATCGCCGAATACACCCGGTCGCGCCCTTCGATCAGGCCCGGCAGGATGTCGTCGATGTCATTGATGGGGAACGCGTCGTCCGCCCCGTAGTCGCGGATCGCGCCTTCCTGGCCGGCGCGCAGGCCATCCCAGAGCTCACGTTCGGCATTGCGCTCGCGGCAGAACAGCACGTATTCGCCGTGGGCCCGGCCAGGGATCAGCACGATCACCGCCTGGGGCTCGGGAAAACCGCTCAGGTACTGGAAGTCGCTGTCCTGGCGGTAGACATGCTCGACGTCGCGGTTGCGGATCATCACCGCCGCCGCCGGCAGGATCGCAATGCTGTTGGGTTCCATCTGCGCCATCAGCGCCTTGCGACGCCGGGCGTACTCCGCTTTGGGGATGTGGATCATGGGCAGAGGGAACTCCCTTGTCGTACTCAGTGCAGCGAAGGCTTGGCAGCCGGTTCGGCCGGCTTGTTGACCTCGGTGAACAGCAGCAGCGGCGCGACACGCAGGTACTCCATGACCTCCATGTAGTCGCTCTCGCCGTCATCGGACTCTTCCAGGGCGTCCTGGACCTGGGCGATCGCGGCCAGGTCCTGCAGCACCTCGGTGGCCTCGATGCTCAGGGCGTTGGCGCGGTAGGTCAGGCCGAAACCGGCGAGGAAGCCCTGGCACCACTGGCCCAGTGCGGCGGCACGCTCGGTCAGCGGCGCGTCGTCGCTCGGCAACAGCAGGACCACGGTCATGTCATCGCTGGTCAGTTCGCCCTTGACCATCTCCTGCAGGCCGATCAGGGCGTTGCGCACGTTGTCCTGGGGCTCGCCTTCGAGCAGCTCGGCGGCGTCCACCAGCCAGCTGTCGGCTTCGAAACCGGCGCCGGCGCAGCTGCGACCGAGCAACAGGCCGTGCAGTTCGGCCGGCGAGACCGGATGACCATTGCTGCTCAACAGGGTGGCAAAGGCGTTATAGGGGGAATTCTGAATAGGCATGGGCGGCTAGGCGCCGAACGGCGCAATGTCTAGAATGAAGGCCTTGTATCCTAGCATTCGAGGACACGCCAAGACCATCGAGGCGGACAACTCGTTTGCCAAGCGCTCCAGTCAACACCGCTCATCAGTCATATTCAGTCGACATCAAAGTAGATAACGAATGGAAGACAACGACCTGCACGCACTGATGGCCAGGCTCGAACTGTTGATTAACCGGGTCGAGCAACTAAAAAGCCAAAACGGACTCCTATTAGCTCAGGAAAAGACCTGGCGCGAGGAGCGCGCACACCTTATTGAAAAGAACGAAAACGCCCGGCGCAAGGTTGAATCGATGATTGCGCGCCTCAAGGCCCTGGAGCAAGACTCATGAGTTCAAGCAATAACGTTACCGTGCAAATACTCGATAAAGAGTACTCGATCATCTGTCCCCAGGAAGAGCGCAGCAACCTGGTCAGCGCCGCACGCTACCTGGACGGCAAGATGCGTGAGATCCGCAGCAGCGGCAAGGTGATCGGTGCCGACCGCATCGCCGTGATGGCCGCGCTGAACATCACCCACGACCTGCTGCACAAGCAGGAGCGCCCGGACGTACAGGCCAGCAGCTCGACGCGCGAACAGGTGCGTGACCTGCTGGAACGGGTGGACCTGGTGCTGTCTTCCGATTCGGACACCAGCAAAGGCTGATTCCCACGGCCCTTTCAGTTATACTGGCATCACTCCCTGGGGTGCTTGCCAGTTGACGATGTCCCTGAGCCGATTTGCACTACCCTGGAATTTGCACGTTGGGCCGGTGTGCATGTCCGCTAGACGGAAAGCCTTAACGCCTACTGCACCTTCCACCTTGAACTTTCGGGTTCAAGGGCTAAGTCGACAGCGGTACATCCGGGGAGCCTGAGTTCCGGGCCAGTGTCGGTGCACACCGACATTTGCCCTCACGGGCTGCCGTCCTGGCCGCTCCATTGCCTACAGCACGAATCCATGACCGAACCTGCGCCGCTTTCCCGCCCGCAACTTCGACGACTGCTGCGCAAGGCGCGCCGCGCACTCTCGCCCGGCGAGCAGCGCCAGGCCGCACGTGGCCTGTATCGACAGCTGGCCCAACACCCCCTGTTCCGCCGCGCCCGCCATGTCTCCCTGTACCTGCCGACCGACGGCGAGATCGACCCGCGCCTGCTGCTGCGCGAGGCACAGCGCCGGGGCAAGTACACCTACTTGCCGGTGTTGAGCGCCTGGCCACGGACCAAGATGGTGTTCCAGCGGATTCGTCCCGGAGAAAAGCTGCGGCCCAACCGCTTCCGTATTCTCGAGCCGCGGATCAACCCGGCCGCCCAGCGCAAGGTCTGGGCGCTCGACCTGGTGCTGTTGCCGTTGGTCGGTTTCGACCCGCTCGGCGGACGCCTGGGCATGGGTGGGGGGTTCTACGATCGCAGCCTGGCCTATCAGTCGCGTCGACAGAACTGGCGCAAGCCGACCTTGCTCGGGCTGGCCCACGAATGTCAGAAGGTGGCGAGACTGGACCAGGCCAGTTGGGATGTACCGCTACGGGGAACGGTGACGGACAGCGCGTGGTATATCGCGCAATGAGGCAAGGGCGTCAGCCTGGGTGGCGACGCCTTTCTGGCACGATCAGCGCTTGAACAGGGTCGACTGCTGGGGCTGTTGCTGTGCGACTTCGACTGGAGCGTCCTTCTTGCCGGACCATAGGCCCTGGGCATAACCCGTAGTCACCACACCCAAACCGAACAAAATAACCAACGTCCATAGCAGATCCGGTTTGCGTTTCATCGATTGCCCCCCTAGGCAACTCAGATACGATGACAGCAGCGGTTTGTTGAGTCAGCCGTGCAGCAGCGTCAAGCTTAAAATCCCGGCATTTTGCGATAACGTGAACCACTACGCAAACGCTGGCGTCAACCGACTGTCGGTTTGTATGAAATTGCCCGACAAACTGCCCAAGGAGCACCACCATGGCCTACTGGCTGATGAAATCCGAGCCCGACGAACTCTCGATCGAAGGCCTGGCCAAGCTGGGCGAAACCCGCTGGGACGGCGTACGCAACTACCAGGCGCGCAACTTCCTGCGGAGCATGGCGGTGGGCGACGAATTCTTCTTCTACCACTCCAGTTGCCCTGAACCCGGGATCGCCGGCATCGGCAGGATCGTCGAGGCGGCCTACCCGGACCCGACGGCGCTGGACCCGCAAAGCCACTACCACGACCCCAAGGCCACGGCCGAAAAGAATCCCTGGAGTGCATTGCAGGTCGGGCATGTCGAGACCTTCGCCAAGGTGCTCGGCCTCGGCTACCTGAAACAGCAGGCGGCGCTGGCGCAAATGCCGCTGGTGCAGAAAGGCAGCCGCCTGTCGGTCATGCCGGTAACGGCCGAGCAGTGGGCGGCCGTGCTTGCCTTGCGATGATTCCCTATTGTGGGAGCCGGCCTGCTGGCGATAGTGGTGGATCAGGAGACCCTATGATGACTGAAAAATCGCTATCGCCAGCAAGCCGGCTCCTACAGGTGCAGCGTGATACCAGAGAAACCCGCGTTACTGCACGATCAGGTTGTTGAACAGCAGGTCTTCCACCTGCGGCTTGCCGGTCTCGTCGGTGAGCACCTGCTGGACCTGCTTGAGGGCTTCCTGGCGCATCTTTTCCTTGGCCTCGACGTTGCTCATCGAGTCCACGGTCTGCTGGGCGAACAGTGCCACCAACTGGTTGCGGATCAACGGCTCGTTGGCCTTGACCGCCTGGGCTGCCGCATCACCGGTCACCCGCACCGCCACGTCGGCCTTGTAGACCTTGAGCTTCGGAGTGCCGTCCAGGCCATAGTTGCCCACGAATGGCGGGCTCAGGCTGATATAGCTGACCTTGGGCGCCGCGCCCTCGCCTTCCTTGGCCTCTTCCGCCATCACCGCCATCGGCAGCGACAAGGCCACCATCAACATGATCCACGCTTTCACGATTCGCTCCTCAATCCGGTTTGCGGTCTAGCATAGCGAGCCGTGCCAGATAGCCCAAGCACAAAGCTTATAGGTGACTATCAGGCCAGGGCATGCTCGTTGACCCTTCGATTCACACTCCTACACTTATCGGCCATCACTCCCAAAGGAATAGCCCGATGAAAGCCGTACTGTGCAAAGCCTTCGGCACTGCCGAGACGCTGGTGCTGGAGGAAATCGCGAGTCCGACTGCGAAGAAGAACGAAATCCTGCTGCAGGTCCATGCCGCCGGGGTGAACTTCCCGGATACGCTGATCATCGAGGGCAAATACCAGTTCAAGCCGCCCTTCCCGTTCTCGCCCGGCGGCGAGGCCGCCGGCGTGGTCACGGCCGTGGGAGAGAAGGTCGGCCATCTCAAGGTCGGCGACCGGGTCATGGCCCTGACCGGCTGGGGCAGCTTCGCCGAGGAAGTGGCGGTACCCGCCTACAACGTGCTGCCGATCCCCGCCACGATGGATTTCACCAGCGCCGCCGCCTTCAGCATGACCTACGGCACCTCGATGCATGCCCTCAAGCAACGCGCCCAATTGCAGCCTGGGGAAACCCTGCTGGTGCTCGGTGCTTCCGGCGGTGTCGGCCTGGCGGCGGTGGAGATCGGCAAGGCGATGGGCGCACGGGTGATCGCCGCCGCCAGCAGCGCCGACAAGCTCGCCGTGGCCAAGGCCGCCGGCGCCGATGAGTTGATCAACTACAGCGAAACCAGCCTCAAGGACGAGATCAAGCGCCTGACCGATGGCAACGGTGCCGACGTGATCTACGATCCGGTGGGCGGCGACCTGTTCGACCAGGCCGTGCGCTCCATTGCCTGGAACGGCCGGCTGCTGGTGGTCGGCTTCGCCAGCGGGCGCATCCCCGAGCTGCCGGTGAACCTGACGCTGCTCAAGGGCGCTGCAGTGGTCGGGGTGTTCTGGGGCTCCTTCGCCCAACGCCAGCCACAGGACAACGCGGCGAACTTCCAGCAACTGTTCGCCTGGTTCGCCGAGGGCAGGCTCAAGCCGCTGGTGTCGCGGACCTATCCGCTGGCCGAAGCGGCCCGCGCCATCGATGAGCTTGGCCAGCGCAAAGCCGTGGGCAAGGTGGTGGTCCAGGTCCGCTGACACAGGTTTCATCCGGCCCTCGCGCCGAACAGGGCTATATTCAGCCCCATGGACCGACAGCGCCCAGCCCGGGCGCTGCTCCCAATCCCATGGAGGCACATCGATGATTGCGCTGCTGCACAAACTGCTACCTGGTGCCCTGCTGTTGTCGGCGCTGATACTGCCCGTCACGGCCCAGGCCCAGAAGACGCAAGGCCTGCGCGACACCACCGTGCTGATCGTCCGGCACGCGGAAAAACCCGACCAGGGCCGCGGCCTCAGCCCCCGGGGCGAGCAACGCGCCCAGGCCTATGCCAGCTACTTCGACCCGCTCAAGCTCAAGGACCAGGACCTGGTACCGCAACGCCTGATCGCCACCAGCGACAGCAAGGAAAGCGACCGCCCGCGCCTGACCCTCACCCCGCTCGCGCAACGCCTGCAACTGCCGATCGAACAACCGTACGCCGACGACCAGGTCGACAAGCTGGTCAAGTCACTGGGCAAGGACAACCCGGCACCGGTGCTGCTGATCGCCTGGCATCACGGCCACATCGACAACCTGATCGAGGCCTTTGGTGGCGACACGAAAAAGCTGCTGGGCCACAAGCACTGGCCGGATGACGTCTACGACTGGCTGCTGGTCCTGCGTTTCGATGATCAGGGCAAACTGGTCGAATCGCGCAGCGAAAGGATCCAGGAACACTTGCTGCCCGGCGATGGCGGGACTCCCTGAAAACGTCCTTCACTTAATCCTTCGCGACATGTTCAAAAAACAACATCAAGAATGCTCCATTTCTTACATTTGTAGATGAGAAAGCCTGCTATTTTCGGTAACGAAAATGTAACATTCGCATCCGCAGTCAAAACAAGAAATCTGGAGCTCTTGAATGTTTGCCTTCTTTCGACCTGCCGCACACCGGGCACCCCTGCCCGAGGAAAAAATAGACAGCACCTACCGACGCCTGCGCTGGCAGATCTTCGCCGGGATCTTCTTCGGCTATGCCGGTTACTACCTGCTGCGCAAGAACTTCTCGCTGGCCATGCCGTACCTGATCGAACAGGGCTATAGCCGTGGCGACCTGGGTGTGGCGATGTCGGCGATCGCCATCGCCTACGGCCTGTCGAAGTTCCTCATGGGCCTGGTGTCCGACCGCTCCAACCCGCGCTACTTCCTGACCTTCGGCCTGCTGATCTCTGCGGCGGTGATGTTCATTTTCGGTTTCGCACCCTGGGCCACGTCCAGCGTCACCATGATGTTCATCCTGCTGTTCATCAACGGCTGGGCCCAGGGCATGGGCTGGCCGCCGAGCGGACGGACCATGGTGCACTGGTGGTCGCAAAAGGAACGCGGCAGCGTGGTGTCGGTGTGGAACGTCGCGCATAACGTCGGCGGGGGTCTGATCGGCCCGCTGTTCCTGCTCGGCATGGCCTGGTTCAACGATTGGCATGCAGCGTTCTACGTACCGGCGACCGTGGCCCTGGGCGTCGCGGCATTCGCTTTCATCACCATGCGCGATACCCCGCAGTCGGTCGGCCTGCCGCCCGTCGAGAAGTACAAGAACGATTACCCCGAAGGCTACGACGCCAGCCACGAAAGCGAATTCAGCGCCAAGGAAATCTTCGTCAAGTACGTGCTGCGCAACAAGATGCTCTGGTACATCGCCATGGCCAACGTCTTCGTCTACCTGCTGCGCTACGGGGTCCTGGACTGGGCGCCGACCTACCTCAAGGAAGCCAAGCACTTCGACGTCGACAAGACCTCCTGGGCCTATTTCTTCTACGAGTGGGCAGGGATTCCGGGCACGCTGCTGTGCGGCTGGATGTCGGACAAGATCTTCCGCGGCAACCGTGGCCTGACCGGCATGGTGTTCATGGGCCTGGTGACCGTGGCGACCCTGGTGTACTGGCTCAACCCGGCCGGCAACCCGACCGTCGACATGATCGCGCTGTTCTCCATCGGCTTCCTGATCTACGGCCCGGTCATGCTGATCGGCCTGCAGGCGTTGGAACTGGCACCGAAGAAAGCCGCAGGCACTGCTGCCGGCTTCACCGGCCTGTTCGGCTACCTGGGTGGTTCGGTCGCGGCGAGTGCCGCCATGGGCTACACCGTCGACCACTTCGGCTGGGATGGCGGTTTTGTCCTGCTGGTGGTGGCCTGCCTGCTGTCCATGGCCTTCCTGGCCCCGACCCTGTGGCACACCCGCGCGGCCAGTTCGAGCCGTAGCGCTATCGCCTGACCCACCTCACCCCGTGGGAGCCGGCCGTCTCCCACACGGGCAATCCCGTGCATGCATCGGGCTTCAGTGCGAGCCAGAGCGGCAGCGCTTGAGCCGTGCCTCCAGGTTGCGATCCGGCATGGCATGGCTGCGCAGGGCGCTGGCGGTCTGTTCGACGTAATCGCGGGTGGTGCCGTAACGCCCGCAAGCACTTTGCAGCACTTGGGTCAGCACGCTGTCAGGCAGGTTACCGGCATAGCTGGGCAGATGCCGCTCGAGCACGAAGCCCAGGGCCTGAACCGTCTGTCCGGTTTCCAGCCGGCAGTTGAGCCAGTGCGGTCGATAGGACGGCACTGGCATCTCGCGCTGCCACAGGGCATAGAGCGACGCCTCCAGTTGATCCTCCGGCAGCCGGTAGGCAAAGCCGCTGCAGGAGCCGCCACGGTCCAGGCCGAACACCAGCCCCGGCAACTCCGGCGTGCCGCGATGCTCATGGGACCACAGGTACAGGCCACGGTGATAGCCGTGCACCCGCCCCCGCACGCGCTCCACTGCCGAACACTCCGGCCGCCAGATCAGTGAACCGTAGGCAAACAGCCAGACCGGCCCTCCCTTGTGTCGGGCCATCGTGGCCTGCATCGAGCTGAGCAATTGTTCGTGGGTCAGTTGCGCCCCCAGCTCAAGGCGCGGCGGATAAGCCAAACCCGATAACACAGGATCTGTAGCAGCCATGACGAATCGCGCGGGGCTCCTGAGTGGTTACCAGTTGTAAGTCACTTTACCGTAATAGAACGCGCCGCTGTAACCGTACGGCGAATAAGTGCTGTAGGCCAGGTTGCCGCCGCTGTTGGCGTAGGCGCTGAGCTTCTCCGGGTACTTGTCGGTGACGTTGTCGCCGCCCAGGGTGAAGGTCCACTGCTTGAGCTTGTAGTCCGCCGCCAGGTCCAGCAGCCAGGCCGCCTTGAAGGTCTGGTCGTTGATCGCGTCGGCCTGGTAGCTGGTGAACGAACCGTAGCGGGTCAGGTTGCTGTGCAGCACCCAGTTGCCGAAGCTCAGGTCGTTGCCGAACGTCAGCTTGTGCCGGGGCGTGGTATCGCCCAGCAGGCCCAGCCGCTCACGACGATCCACCCGCACCAGGTTGACCCCCAGTTGATTGAGGATCGCCGGGTTGTCCTTCACATCGGTGACCTTGGTCCTGTTGTAGTTATAGCCCAGGGTGCTGTTCCAGCGCGCGCCGTTGTCCAGCTGATAGCGATAGTTGGCCACCAGGTCGATGCCGTTGGTGCTGGTGTTGGTGGCGTTGGTGAAGTAACGCGCGCTGGTGTAGTTGATGTTGCCGACCCCGTTGGCCTGCAGGTAGTTGATCGCGGCGTTGTTCAGCACCAGGTTGGACGACAGGCTGATGCGGTCACGGATGTCGATGCGGTAGAAGTCGGCCGTCACCGTCAGGTTGTCCGCCGGCTCCAGTACCAGGCCGAGGCTGTAGTTGCGCGATTTCTCCGCCTTCAGGTCCTCGGCGCCGAGCAGCCGCGCCACCTGGCTGTTGGCGGCGAAGGTGCCGGCTTCCTGCACGGTCGAGCCGATCAGTTGCGACGAGGTGTAGGTGAAGTTCTGCTGGGCCAGGGACGGCGCGCGGAAACCGTTGGAAATGCTGCCGCGCACCGCCACCTGCGGGGTGAAGTCGTAGCGCGCCGACAACGAACCGCTGACGTTGGAGCCGAAGTCGCTGTAGTCCTCGTGGCGCACCGCTGCCGAGGCGCTGAGCTTCTCGGTGAAATGGGTTTCCAGGTCCAGGTACTGGGCGAAGTTGTGCCGCGAGTAGCTGCCGGCGTCCGCGGCACGGAAGCCGCCAAGGCCCGAACTGCCGCTCTGGTAGTAGGACTCGGGCTGGCCGGCGCTGATCTGGTAGCCTTGGCGCAGGTACTCGGCACCCAGCGCCACCGAGACCGGGTACGGCAGCCAGCCGAGGCTGAATTCGCGCGACAGGTCGAGGTTCAGCTGGCGCTGGTCGTTGCTCAGGGTGCCGTTGTCGAATTTGCGCGGGCTGTTCAGGCCCAGCGAGGTGTTGATGGTTTCGGTGCTCAGCTCGTACTCGTTCTTGCCGTAGTTGGCCGACAGGTCGTAGTGCCAGTCATCCGCCAGCAGGCCGCGCAGGCCGACCACCAGCGAGGTGTCCTCGAGGTTGCCGTGGATCAGTGGCAGGTAGCCGTCGGGGAAGATCGCCGGGATGTTGTTCGAAGCGTTGCTCGCCCGGTAGAACGCCGCCGTTTCGCCGCGACGCTTGCTGTAGCCACCGAAGCTGTAGAGTTCGGCGGCGTCGTTGAAACTGTAGGCGGAGTTGAACTGCAGCTTGCCCTCGTTGGTGGCCGGCTCGCCTTGGCGGAACACCTGCTGGCCATAGGTCGTCGAGCCGACGCTGGCCGGGCGATAGTCCTTGCCGGCGCGGTTGGTGTAGTCGTTGTCGGCCCCTTCGCCGGAAAGGTTGAAGAAACCGTTATCGCCCAGGACGAAGCCGCTGTTGCCGTCGAGCTGGCGATGAATGCCATCGCCCTTCTTGTATTCGCCGAACTTGCTCGAGATCGAGCCGCCGTGGTCGGCGCTCTTGAGGATCACGTTGATCACCCCGGCAATCGCATCGGAGCCATAGCGGGCCGAGGCGCCATCACGCAGCACCTCGATGTGGTCGACCGCCGAAATCGGGATCGCATTCAGGTCGGCCGGGGCCGAGCCACGCCCTACCGCACCCCCGAGGTTGACGAAGGCACTGGTATGCCGGCGCTTGCCATTGACCAGTACCAGCACCTGGTCCGGCGACAGGCCGCGCAGTTGCGCCGGACGCACCAGCTCGGCGCCATCCACCAGCGACGGACGCGGGAAGTTGATCGAGGGAATCAACCGCGACAGGACCGTGCCCAGCTCATCCGAGCCGCTGCTGCGCAGGCTGTCGCCACTGATCACGTCGATCGGCGACAGCGAACCACTGGCGGTGCGCTCCTGGGCGCGGGTGCCGGTGACAATGACGGTATCGAGTTTCGGCGCATCGGCCGTGGTGTTTTCCGAGTCGGCGGCAGCCACCGAGGTGAAGGTCATCGCGCCTGCGGCGGTCAGCAAATGAGCGGACAAAATCGCCGAGTACAGCCGGTGTTGCGTGTTGCTCCCCATACCGCTCCCCTTGGAATCCAAAGTCGGGGCCTCATGCCCCGAGTTCGCACGATCGGTCCGTGTGGCGAACGGTGTCGGTCATGGTGTTGATGTTTGCCAGGATGCAAAGCCGGTAGTCCGATGTCATATAGCCTAATGATATGTAACAAATAAATTAAATACCGGAATCGAATATGGATAAGCTAAACGCAAGATTGGTAAAAATCCCTACGGACCTTTCAGAGAGCAGGAGCTGACGAGCCGCGGCCAGGCTCCGTATAACGGCCAGCTCCTTGAACCATCGCATGCCAGAGAGGCCAGGCCACATGAATCGAACCTTGCTCGCCGCCATCCTTGCCCTGACACTGGGCCCGGCCAGCGCCGCGCTCGCCATCCAGGACACGCCAGTGGAAAAGGGCTTCTGGTACGCCCAGACCAGCCTGTATACCCGGCACTATTCGCCAGCCCCCGAACACAACAACAACCAGGACCTGCTCGGCCTGGAGCGTCATGACGGCTCGGGATGGCTGTATGGTGCGGCGACCTTTCGCAACTCGTTCAGCCAGCGCTCGTACTATGGCTATGTCGGGCAGCGCTTCGACAGTGCGCGTTATCCGCTGTATGCGAAGGTGACGGGAGGGTTGTTGCAGGGCTATCGCGGCGAGTACCGCGACAAGATCCCGTTGAACCGCCTGGGCGTGGCACCGGTGGTGATTCCGTCGGTGGGCACCTACTACGGGCCGGTGGCGGCGGAACTGGTGCTACTGGGGTTCAATGCGGCGATGATCACCACCGGGGTTCGATTCTGACGCATTCGCAGCGCTGTTGTGGCGAGGGGGCTTGCCCCCGCTGGGCGGCGCAGCCGTCCCCAGACCTGCCACCCGGAACTGTCAGGTAATGCGAGGTAGCCGGCATCAGGGGAGCTTCGCTCCCCAGCGGGGCAAGCCCCCTCACCACAACAGCGCTCACTGTCTCAGTTGAAGGCCAATCAGGGCCTGGGCGCGTAGGCGAACACATCGGCACGCATCTGGTGCGCGTCCATCCCCGCCTCGACCAGCGCATCCAGCGTTGCATAGATCATCGCCGGCGAGCCGCTGGCATAGACCCGCACGCTCGACAGGTCGGCAATGTCCTCGCAGACCGCCTCGTGCAGCATGCCGCAGCGCCCTTCCCAGCCACACAGGTCGCTGACCACCTTGTGCAGGAACAGGTTGGGCAACTTCTGCCACTCGTCCCAATGCTCCAGCGCGTAGAAGTCCTCGGGCCGCCGCACGCCCCAGTACAGGTGCACCGGGTGTTCGAAGCCCCGCGACCGGCAATGCTCGATCAGGCTGTGCATCTGCGCCATGCCGGTACCGGCGGCGATCAGCACCAGCGGCGCATCCGGCAACTCGGCCAGGTGGGTATCGCCGAACGGCAGTTCGACCCGCGCCATGCGGTTGCGCTGCAACTGCTCGATCAGCTTGCGCGCGCTGGCTTCACGGGCCAGCACATGCAGCTCCAGGTCGCGCCCGGCATGTGGCGCAGAGGCCAGGGAAAACGCCGATTTCTCGCCGCTGTCACGCTCGATCATCAGGTATTGCCCGGCGTGGTAGCGCGGCGGCTTGCCCGCCGGCGCCCGCAGGCGTACCCGCCAGACATCGCCGCCGATCTCGACGCATTCGGTCAACTGACACGCCAGGCTACGCACCGGCAATTCTCCCAGGGCCAGGACACCATCCCAGAGCACCACGCAATCTTCCAGGGGCTCGGCGATACAAGTGTAGAACTCGCCATGGTCACGGACAGCGCCCGCCTGCGCGACCCGCCCTTCCACCAGCAGGGCCGCACAGACGTGACAGTTGCCATTGCGGCAGCTTTGCGGGCAGTCATAGCCCAGCCGCCGGGCACCGTCGAGAATCCGCTCTCCTGGCCGTATCTCCAGTACGGCTCCAGAGGGCTGCAAGGTCACACGCATCAATCTATTCCTAACTGATTCCAGATGGCATCGATCCGCCGGGTCACGGCTTCATCCTTGACGATCACCCGCCCCCACTCGCGCGTGGTCTCGCCGGGCCACTTGTGGGTGGCGTCCAGCCCCATCTTCGAGCCCAGGCCGGAGATCGGCGAGGCGAAGTCGAGGTAGTCGATCGGAGTGTTGTCGATCATCACCGTGTCGCGCTTGGGGTCCATGCGCGTAGTGATGGCCCAGATCACGTCATTCCAGTCCCGGGCGTTGATATCGTCGTCGGTGACGATAACGAACTTGGTGTACATGAACTGTCGCAAAAACGACCAGACCCCCAGCATCACGCGCTTGGCATGGCCCGGATAGGACTTCTTCATGGTCACCACCGCCATGCGGTACGAGCAGCCTTCGGGCGGCAGGTAGAAGTCGGTGATTTCCGGGAACTGCTTCTGCAGGATCGGCACGAACACTTCGTTCAGTGCCACACCGAGAATCGCCGGCTCATCCGGCGGCCGTCCGGTGTAGGTACTGTGGTAGATCGGCTTGATCCGGTGGGTGATGCGCTCGACGGTGAGCACCGGGAAGTCGTCGACCTCGTTGTAGTAGCCGGTGTGGTCGCCATACGGGCCTTCCGGGGCCATCTCGCCCGGATGGATGACACCCTCCAGGACGATTTCCGCAGTGGCCGGCACCTGCAGGTCGTTACCGCGACACTTCACCAGCTCGGTGCGATTGCCCCGCAGCAGGCCGGCGAAGGCGTACTCGGACAGGCTGTCCGGCACCGGCGTGACCGCGCCGAGAATGGTCGCCGGGTCCGCCCCCAGGGCCACGGACACCGGGAAAGGCTGGCCCGGGTGCTTCTCGCACCACTCGCGATAGTCCAGCGCGCCGCCACGGTGGCTGAGCCAACGCATGATCACCTTGTTGCGGGCGATCACCTGCTGGCGGTAGATACCGAGGTTCTGGCGATCCTTGTTCGGCCCCTTGGTGACCGTCAGGCCCCAGGTGATCAGCGGCGCCACGTCGCCCGGCCAGCAGTGCTGCACCGGCAGCTTGCCGAGGTCGACGTCGTCACCCTCGATGACGATTTCCTGGCACGGCGCGTCCTTGACCACCTTGGGCGCCATGGCAATGATCTTGCGGAAGATAGGCAGCTTGGACCAGGCATCCTTGAGCCCCTTGGGCGGCTCCGGCTCCTTGAGGAAGGCCAGCAGCTTGCCGATCTCGCGCAACTCGCCGACGTCATCGGCACCCATGCCCAGAGCGACCCGCTCCGGGGTGCCGAACAGGTTGCCGAGCACCGGGATATCGAAACCGGTGGGCTTTTCGAACAGCAGCGCCGGGCCCTTGGCCCGCAGGGTGCGGTCGCAGACCTCGGTCATTTCCAGGATGGGGGACACCGGAACCTGGATGCGCTTGAGTTCGCCGCGCTGTTCCAGGCCGCTGATAAAGTCGCGCAAGTCGCGATACTGCATGCGTGAGCCTCGTAGGGTCCGTGGCGTTCGGGGTGGGCAGTGTACCCGGTTCGCCCCGATATCGTGCAAGCGAACACGCGCCCTGGCCGCCATCCAGACAGCAAAAAGCCGGGTTTCCCCGGCTTTTGTGCCCTGTTCGACTTACTTGCGCTTCATCGACAGGAAGAACTCATCGTTGGTCTTGGTCGTTTTCAGCTTGTCGACCAGGAACTCGATGGCCGCCACTTCATCCATCGGATGCAGCAGCTTGCGCAGGATCCACATGCGCTGCAGCTCGTCGTCGGCAGTCAGCAGCTCTTCGCGGCGGGTACCGGACTTGTTGATGTTGATGGCCGGGAATACACGCTTCTCGGCGATACGACGGTCCAGGGGCAGCTCCATGTTGCCGGTACCCTTGAACTCCTCGTAGATCACTTCGTCCATCTTCGAGCCGGTTTCAACCAGCGCGGTGGCGATGATGGTCAGCGAACCGCCTTCCTCGATGTTACGCGCGGCACCGAAGAAACGCTTCGGTTTCTCCAGGGCGTGGGCATCGACACCACCGGTCAGGACCTTGCCGGAGCTCGGGATCACGGTGTTGTAGGCGCGGGCCAGACGGGTGATCGAGTCCAGCAGGATCACCACGTCCTTCTTGTGCTCGACCAGGCGCTTGGCCTTCTCGATGACCATCTCGGCGACCTGCACGTGACGGGTCGGCGGTTCGTCGAAGGTCGAGGCAACCACTTCACCGCGAACGGTGCGCTGCATCTCGGTCACTTCTTCCGGACGCTCGTCGATCAACAGGACGATCAGGTGGCACTCGGGATTGTTACGGGTGATGTTGGCCGCGATGTTCTGCAGCATGATGGTCTTGCCCGCTTTCGGCGGGGCGACGATCAGGCCACGCTGGCCCTTGCCGATCGGGGCGCAGAGGTCGATGACGCGGCCGGTGAGGTCTTCGGTGGAACCGTTGCCGGCTTCCATCTTCAGGCGCTCGTTCGGGAACAGCGGCGTCAGGTTTTCGAACAGGATCTTGTTCTTGGCGTTTTCCGGACGATCGTAGTTGATCGTGTCGACCTTGAGCAGGGCGAAATAACGCTCGCCTTCCTTTGGAGGGCGGATCTTGCCAACGATGGTGTCACCGGTGCGCAAGTTGAAACGACGGATCTGGCTCGGCGAGACGTAGATGTCATCGGGACCGGCCAGGTAGGACGCGTCGGAAGAACGAAGGAAGCCGAAGCCGTCCTGGAGGATCTCCAGCACGCCATCACCGGAGATTTCCTCACCGCTTTTCGCGTGCTTTTTCAGCAGGGAGAAAATCACATCCTGCTTGCGCGAACGGGCCATGTTCTCTATGCCCATCTGTTCGGCCAATTCGAGCAGTTCGGTAATCGGCTTTTGCTTGAGTTCAGTCAGATTCATATAGGAATGACGTAATCATTTATGGAGGGGGGAAATTAAGCTTTTGGCTTAATGAGGCCGCGCCGCAGAGAAGGCGACAGGATCGCGTACTTGTTCGAAAAGGAGAGCGTCGGCGACGGCTAGCAGGGGGCAATGGCGAAACCAGTGCGGGGCCGAATGTAACACCTGCATTTGGCAGAGTCTAGCCCCAAACAGCGAAAAAGCCCCGCTATTTGCGGGGCCTTTTTGACGACGCTTAGATGTTGGCGTCGAGGAAAGCTTGCAGCTGGGACTTCGACAGGGCGCCGACCTTGGTCGCCTCGACCTGGCCACCCTTGAACAGCATCAGGGTCGGGATGCCGCGCACGCCGTGCTTGGCCGGGGTTTCCTGGTTTTCGTCGATGTTCAGCTTGGCGACGGTCAGCTTGCCTTCGTAGCTGCTGGCGATGTCGTCCAGAACCGGGGCGATCATTTTGCAAGGACCGCACCACTCAGCCCAGTAGTCAACCAGCACAGGGCCTTCGGCCTTCAGGACTTCTGCTTCGAAGGACGCGTCGGTGACGTGCTTGATAAGATCGCTGCTCATGGATATCTCCGCAGTGGTAAGCCAAAAAAACGTTGCCCATCATAGCCGTCCTTCCTACGTACAGGAAGCCACAGATGATTGAGTCTAACTATGGTGCCGCATGAGTTTGAGTATGGCCCAACCTGCGGTAAACGGATTCATCTGAACAGGCCCGGTGGCAATCAGGCGGGCGTCACGAACGCGATCCCGGTCCGCAAGGCCGCATTGCGCACATGCTCCTGCATCGCCTTCTGCGCCGGTCCCGAGGCATGCCGGGCCAGGGCCCGGAGGATCTTGCGGTGTTCCTGCCAGGTCTCCATGGCTCGCTCGGCGCGGATGAACGGTAGTTTCTGGCTTTCCAGGAACAGTTCGGCAGTGGCACTGAGAATGCCGGCCATGGCCTGGTTGCCGCTGGCCAGCAGGATCCGCCGGTGAAAGTCGAAATCCAGCCGGGCGGCGGCCTCGAAGTCCCCGGCGAGCAGCTCGGCGCGCATGGCATCGACGTTGTCCTGCAGGACATCCAGTTCATCGGCAGTCAAGGTGACCGCCGCCAGTCCAGCGGCAAAGCCCTCCAGGGCATAGCGCAGCTGGAAGATATCCTCGGCCGAGGCCTGGGCCGCGAACGGCCAGGCCAGGCCACCACCGGCCGGCAGTTGCCCGGGCGCCTGGACGAACACCCCCTTGCCCGGCTGTACACTGACTTCCCCCAGCGCACTCAGGGACGACAGCGCTTCGCGCAGCGACGCCCGGCTGACACCCAGGCGCTGTGCCAGGTCGCGTTGCGAAGGCAGCGCATCACCCGGGCCATAGCCCGCCTCGCTGATCAGTTTACGGATGGCTTGCAGCGCCACCTCGGGTACGGCGCGGGAAATCGAGTTCATTGTGCTCAGGCTGACAGTCCGATAGAGCGCTAGTTGTAAAGCTATTGCAGGCGGGCGGCAAGTCGCGCCCAGCACTGGTTCGGCCTAGGAGGCTGATGCTCGATAACAGTGCGAAATAGTCGCCAACTGTTCAGACCAGTAAGACCATAAATCTCCCTAAAAGCCCTCTAGGACGGGACTTTCGCCTGCCATGGCATGGGCCGTGCAATGCCAGCGGGCAGCATTCATCCCCTTTTCGCTCTCGGAGATCCGCCATGACCAAAGGCTTCAGCGCCCTCCTCGCCGCCCTGTTCACCAGCCTGATGCTGGGCCAGGCGGCCGCCCATGCCAGTGGCCTGGACGATGTAGTCGCCCGTGGCACGCTCAAGGTCGCCGTCCCCCAGGACTTCCCACCCTTCGGCTCGATCGGCCCGGACATGAAGCCCCGCGGCCTGGATATCGACACCGCGAAACTGCTGGCCGACCAGCTCAAGGTCAAGCTGGAGCTGACACCGGTCAACAGCACCAACCGCATCCCGTTCCTGACCACCGGCAAGGTCGACCTGGTGATTTCCAGCCTCGGCAAGAACGCCGAACGGGAAAAGGTCATCGACTTCTCCCGCGCCTACGCCCCGTTCTACCTTGCGGTGTTCGGCCCACCCGAAGCCGCGATCAACGGCCTGGATGACCTCAAGGGCAAGACCATCAGCGTCACCCGTGGCGCCATCGAGGACATCGAGCTGACCGCCGTGGCGCCCCAGGGCGTGACGATCAAGCGCTTCGAGGACAACAACTCGACCATCGCCGCCTACCTCGCCGGCCAGGTCGACCTGATCGCCAGCGGCAACGTGGTGATGGTGGCGATTGCCGAACGCAATCCGAAACGGATCCCGGCGATGAAAGTGAAGCTCAAGGACTCCCCGGTCTATGTCGGCGTGAACAAGAACGAGCCGGCCCTGCTGGAGAAGGTGAACCAGATCCTCGCCGCCGCCAAGGCCGACGGCAGCCTGGAGAAGAACGCCCAGCAGTGGCTCAAGCAACCCCTGCCCGCCGATCTATGATCCGGTTTTCCCGAGGTCCGTTCCATGGCTTATCAGTTCGACTTCCTGCCGGTGCTGCACAACGCCGACCTGCTGCTGCGCGGCGCCCTCTTTACCCTGGAGCTGACCGCCATCGGCACCGTGCTGGGGGTCGGTCTCGGCGTGTTCGGTGCGCTGGCACGGGCCTGGCGGATCCAGCCCTTTTCGGCGCTCTTCGGGGTGTACGTAGAACTGATCCGCAACACGCCCTTCCTGGTGCAGCTGTTCTTCATCTTCTTCGGCCTGCCGTCCCTGGGGCTGCAGATTTCCGAGTGGCAGGCGGCCGTGCTGGCGATGGTGATCAACCTCGGCGCCTACAGCACCGAGATCATCCGCGCCGGTATCGAAGCGATTCCCCGTGGGCAACTGGAGGCCGCCGCCGCCCTGGCGATGAGCCGCTTCGAGGCCTTTCGCCATGTGGTCCTGCGCCCCGCGCTGGGCAAGGTCTGGCCGGCCCTGAGCAGCCAGATCATCATCGTCATGCTCGGCTCGGCGGTATGTTCGCAGATCGCCACCGAGGAGCTGAGCTTCGCCGCCAACTTCATCCAGTCGCGAAACTTCCGCGCCTTTGAAACCTACGCCCTGACCACCCTGATCTACCTGGGCATGGCCCTGCTGATCCGCCAGTTGCTCAACTGGCTCGGGCGGCGCTACCTGGCGAGGAACCGCTGATGGATTTCACCTTCTGGGACATCTTGAACAACCTGCTGGCCGGCCTGCAATGGACCCTGCTGCTGTCGCTGGTGGCCTTCGCCGGCGGGGGCCTGCTCGGTTTGCTGGTGATGGTCCTGCGAATCGCCGAAAAGCCCGTGGCCCGTGGCCTGGCTCGCGCCTACATCGAATTGTTCCAGGGCACGCCGCTGCTGATGCAACTGTTCATGGTGTTTTTCGGCATCGCCCTGCTCGGGGTGGACATCTCGCCCTGGCTGGCCGCCGCCATCGCCCTGACCCTGTTCACCAGCGCCTACCTGGCGGAGATCTGGCGCGGCTGCGTCGAGTCCATCGCCCACGGCCAATGGGAAGCCTCGGCCAGCCTGGCGCTCAACCGCTACGAACAACTGCGCCATGTGATCCTGCCGCAGGCCCTGCGCATTGCCGTGGCACCCACCGTGGGTTTCTCGGTGCAGGTGATCAAGGGTACCGCGGTGACCTCGATCATCGGCTTTACCGAACTGACCAAGACCGGCGGCATGCTCGCCAATGCCACCTTCGAACCCTTCATGGTCTACGGCCTGGTGGCCGCCGGCTATTTCCTTCTCTGCTACCCCCTGTCCCTCAGTGCGCGCTACCTGGAAAGGAGACTGCATGTCGCTTCTTAGAATTTCCGCCCTGCACAAGTACTACGGCGACCATCACGTGCTCAAGGGCATCGACCTGAGCGTCGAGCAAGGCCAGGTGGTGGCGATCATCGGCCGCAGCGGTTCGGGCAAGAGCACCCTGCTGCGGACCCTCAACGGCCTGGAATCGATCAACGACGGCGTGATCGAGGTCGACGGCGAATACCTCGACGCCGCCCGCGCCGACCTGCGCAGCCTGCGACAGAAAGTCGGCATGGTGTTCCAGCAGTTCAACCTGTTCCCGCACCTGAGCGTCGGCGAGAACGTCATGCTCGCCCCGCAGGTGGTGCAGAAGGTGTCCAGGGCCAAGGCGGCCGAGCTCGCCCGGCAGATGCTCGAGCGGGTCGGCCTCGGTGACCGGTTCGACGCGTTCCCGGATCGCCTCTCCGGCGGCCAGCAGCAACGGGTGGCCATCGCCCGGGCCCTGGCGATGTCGCCGAAAGTGCTGCTCTGCGACGAAATCACCTCGGCGCTCGACCCGGAGCTGGTCAATGAGGTGCTCACCGTGGTGCGGCAACTGGCCCGGGATGGCATGACCCTGATCATGGTCACCCACGAAATGCGTTTCGCCCGCGAGGTCGGCGACAAGCTGGTGTTCATGCACCAGGGCAAGGTCCATGAAGTGGGCGACCCCAAGATGCTGTTCGCCCACCCGCAGACCGCGGAGCTGGCGAACTTCATCGGCAGCGTGGAAGCGCCCGCCTGAAACGCGCCCGGGACCCCATCCAGTATGGCATCAGGCTGTACCCGCGACACCTGGTCACTTGAAGGAACAAGGGACAGGTGAAAGCGGGCGCGCCAAACACGGGCGCCATTGTCACTACACCCGGGAAGTCATGAATGTGACATATTCGTGCAGGAAAATTGACGCAATGATTTTCCACCACCCCAAAACCACCGGCGATCACTGCTCCCAGGTGCCCTACGTTGGCGTCCGGGCCTGATCGTGGCACGATGGAGGGGTTATCGACCGAGATCCTTCAACCATGCCCCATTCCCAAGCCAAGAATCTTTCCCTGATCGCCGCTATCGACCTGGGCTCGAACAGCTTCCACATGGTCGTGGCCAAGGCCCAGAACGGTGAAATCCGGATCATGGAGCGGCTCGGCGAAAAGGTTCAGCTGGCCGCCGGCATCGATGAAGAGCGCAAACTCAGCGAAGAATCGATGCAGCGCGGGCTCGACTGCCTGAAGCGTTTCGCCCAGTTGATCAATGGCATGCCATTGGGCGCCGTGCGGATCGTCGGCACCAACGCCCTGCGCGAAGCACGCAACCGTGCCGAGTTCATCCACCGCGCCGAAGAAATCCTCGGCCACCCGGTGGAAGTCATTTCCGGCCGCGAAGAGGCCCGCCTGATCTACCTCGGCGTCTCCCATACCCTCGCCGACACCCCGGGCAAGCGCCTGGTCGCCGACATCGGCGGCGGCAGTACCGAATTCATCATCGGCCAGCGCTTCGAGCCACTGTTGCGCGAAAGCCTGCAAATGGGTTGCGTCAGCTATACCCAGCGCTACTTCCGCGACGGCAAGGTCACCCCGGCCCGCTACGCCCAGGCCTACACCGCGGCGCGCCTGGAAATCATGAGCATCGAGCATGCCCTGCACCGCCTGACCTGGGACGAGGCCATCGGCTCGTCCGGGACCATCCGCGCGATCGGCCTGGCCCTCAAGGCCGGCGGCCATGGCAACGGCGAGGTGAATGCCGAGGGCCTAGCCTGGCTCAAGCGCAAACTGTTCAAGCTCGGTGAAGTCGAGAAGATCGACTTCGAAGGCATCAAGCCGGACCGCCGCGCCATCTTCCCGGCCGGCCTGGCGATTCTCGAGGCGATCTTCGACTCCCTCGACCTGCAACGCATGGACCACTGCGACGGCGCCCTGCGCGAAGGCGTGCTCTACGACCTGCTCGGGCGCCACCACCACGAGGACGTCCGCGAACGCACCCTCACCTCGCTGATGGAGCGCTACCACGTCGATCCGGAACAGGTGGTGCGTGTCGAGCGCAAGGCACTGCACGCCTTCGACCAGGTGGCCAAGGACTGGGAGCTGGAAGACGGTATCTGGCGCGAGTTGCTCGGCTGGGCCGCCAAGGTCCACGAAGTCGGCCTGGACATCGCCCACTACCAGTACCACAAGCACGGCGCCTACCTGATCGAGCACTCGGACCTGGCCGGCTTCTCCCGCGAAGACCAGCAGATGCTCGCGCTGCTGGTACGCGGGCACCGCCGCAACATTCCCAAGGACAAGTTCGCCGAGTTCGGTGATGACGGCATCAAGCTGATTCGCCTGTGCGTACTGCTACGCTTCGCGATCCTGTTCCATCACATCCGTGGCACCCAGGAAATGCCGCAGGTCGCGTTGCGCGCCGACGGCGATACCCTGGATGTGGTGTTCCCCAAGGACTGGCTGGACCAGAACCAGCTGACTCAGGCCGACTTCGCCCTGGAGGCGGAGTGGCTGACCCGAGTCAACATCACCCTCAACGTACGCTGAGGACCGGGTTGCTCAGGCGATCGAGCAGGGTCGCCTGGGCACTGCGCGGGTTCTGGTTGCCAGTCGGCGTGTTGCGGATGTAGCGACCGTCCGACTGCAGGCTCCAGCTGTGGGTGTTATCGGTCAGATAGCTTTCCAGCTCTTTCTTGACCCGCAGGATCAGCTTCTTGCCCTCGACCGGGAAACAGGTCTCGACCCGCTTGTCGAGGTTGCGCTCCATCCAGTCGGCGCTGGACAGGAACATCTGCTCCTCGCCACCGTTGAGGAAGTAGAACACCCGGGTGTGCTCCAGGAAGCGGCCGATGATCGAACGCACGTGGATGTTGTGCGAGACGCCGGCAATGCCCGGACGCAGGCAGCACATGCCGCGCACCACCAGGTCGATACGCACGCCGCACTGGCTGGCCTTGTACAGCGCGCGGATGATCTTCGGATCGGTCAGCGAGTTGAACTTGGCGATGATGTGCGCCGGCTTGCCGTCGATGGCGAACTGGGTCTCCCGGGCAATCATGTCGAGCATGCCCTTCTTCAGGGTGAACGGCGCATGCAGCAGCTTTTTCATGCGCAGGGTCTTACCCATGCCGATCAGTTGGCTGAACAGCTTGCCGACGTCTTCGCACAGCGCATCGTCGGAGGTCAGCAGGCTGTAGTCGGTGTACAGGCGAGCGTTGCCGGCGTGGTAGTTGCCGGTGCCGAGGTGCGCGTAACGCACGATCTCGCCAGCCTCGCGACGCAGGATCAGCATCATCTTGGCGTGGGTCTTGAAGCCGACCACGCCATAGATCACCACCGCACCGGCCGCCTGCAGGCGGCTGGCCAGTTGCAGGTTCGACTCTTCATCGAAGCGCGCGCGCAATTCGATCACTGCGGTGACCTCCTTGCCGTTGCGCGCCGCGTCCACCAGGGCGTCGACGATTTCCGAGTTGGCACCGCTGCGGTACAGGGTCTGGCGCACGGCCAGGACATGCGGGTCCTTGGCGGCCTGGCGCAGCAGGTCGACCACCGGGGTGAAGGATTCGAACGGGTGCAACAGCAGGATGTCCTGCTTGCTGATCACGCTGAAAATGTTCTCGCTGTTCTGCAGCAGTTTCGGGATCTGCGGGGTGAACGGCGTGTATTGCAGCTCCGGATGGCTGTCCAGGCTGGTGATGCTGAACAGGCGCGTCAGGTTCACCGGACCGTTGACCTGGTACAACTCGGTCTCGGACAGGTTGAACTGCTTGAGCAGGTAGTCCGACAGGTGTTTCGGGCAGGTGTCGGCCACTTCCAGGCGCACGGCATCGCCGTAGCGACGGGAGAACAGTTCGCCGCGCAGGGCGCGGGCCAGGTCCTCGACGTCCTCGGAATCCAGCGCCAGGTCGGCGTTACGGGTCAGGCGGAACTGGTAGCAGCCCTTGACCTTCATGCCCTGGAACAGGTCGTCGGCGTGTGCATGGATCATCGATGACAGGAATACATAGTTGTCACCCGGGCCACCGACGTCTTCGGGTACCTTGATGATCCGCGGCAGCAGGCGCGGCGCCGGAATGATCGCCAGGCCCGAGTCGCGACCGAAGGCATCGATACCCTCGAGCTCGACGATGAAGTTCAGGCTCTTGTTCACCAGCAACGGGAACGGGTGCGTCGGATCGAGGCCGATCGGGGTGATGATCGGCGCGATCTCGTCGCGGAAGTAGCGGCGCACCCAGGTCTTGAGCTTGGCGGTCCAGTAGCGGCGACGGATGAAGCGGACCTGGTGTTTCTCCAGCTCCGGCAACAGGATGTCGTTGAGGATCGCGTACTGGCGATCGACCTGGCCGTGTACCAGCTCGCTGATACGCGCCAGCGCCTGGTGCGGCTGCAGGCCGTCGGCGCCGGCCTGTTCGCGGGCAAAGGTGATCTGCTTCTTCAGCCCGGCGACACGGATCTCGAAGAACTCGTCGAGGTTGCTGGAAAAGATCAGCAGGAACTTGAGCCGCTCCAGCAGCGGATAGGACTCGTCCAGCGCCTGTTCCAGCACCCGAATGTTGAATTGCAGCTGCGACAGCTCGCGATGGATGTAGAGGCTGCTGTCATCCAGGTTCGGAATCGCCACTACCGACGGCACCGCCACGTGCGGCGCCTCGGCAACCACCGGCGTCGGTTCCAGCTCCGGCGGGGTTTCGACGATCTGCTCGACCACCGGTTGAGCTTCTTTTACTTCAACTTCGCTGAGTCCTTCGGTATTCATCGAGTGTTCCTGTGAGGGCTATTTTTGCTCTCGTAGCAATTGAGCGGCACGAACGGCAAAGTAAGTCAGGATGCCATCAGCACCGGCACGTTTAAAAGCGGTCAGGGATTCAAGAATGACCCCTTCACTCAACCAACCATTCTGGATCGCCGCCATGTGCATGGCGTATTCACCGCTGACCTGATAGACAAAGGTCGGCACCTTGAATTCATTCTTGACCCGGTAAAGGATGTCCAGGTACGGCATGCCCGGCTTGACCATGACCATGTCGGCCCCTTCGGCCAGGTCCGCGGCCACCTCATGCAGGGCTTCGTCGCCGTTGGCCGGGTCCATCTGGTACGAGGCCTTGTTCGCCTTGCCCAGGTTCGAGGCCGAACCGACCGCATCGCGGAACGGGCCATAGTAGGCACTGGCGTACTTCGCCGAGTAGGCCATGATCCGCACGTTGACGTGACCGGCCAGCTCCAGCGCCTCGCGAATCGCCTGCACGCGGCCGTCCATCATGTCGGACGGCGCCACCACCTGGGCACCCGCCTCGGCGTGGGACAGCGCCTGGCGCACCAGGGCATCGACCGTGATGTCGTTCTGGACGTAGCCGTCTTCGTCGAGGATACCGTCCTGGCCATGGGTGGTGAACGGGTCCAGGGCCACGTCGGTGATCACGCCCAGCTCCGGAAAGCGCTCGCGCAAGGCTCGGGTGGCCCGCTGGGCAATACCCTGCGGGTTCCAGGCCTCGCTGGCGTCCAGCGACTTGAGCTCGGCCGGGGTGACCGGGAACAGCGCCAGCGCCGGAATCCCCAGCTCGACCCAGTTCGCCGCTTCTTCGAGCAGCAGGTCGATGGTCAGGCGCTCGACCCCCGGCATCGACGCCACCGCCTCGCGACGGTTTTCGCCATCGAGCACGAAGACCGGCAGGATCAGGTCGTCGACGGTCAGCACATTCTCGCGTACCAGGCGTCGGGAAAAGTCATCACGACGATTGCGGCGCAGGCGGGTGGCGGGAAACAAGCGATTGGCGGGGGTAAAGCTCACGGCAGACTCCTGAGCCCGCACGGACGGGCGAGCATGGCAGTTATAAGCGGCCATTATGACGAAGGAATGACAGTTGTGCTTACTCCTGCGACCGGGCGCCGCAGTCGCCACTTTTGTAGGAAATGTTAACGTCGAGACACATTTGGACACTTTCCTCTCTGTCGTCGAAGGGTTAGGCTGCGCGTTCATTTCGCCAGCATCCAGACAATGCTCCAACAATTTCTGCAGGATTTCGGCTACTTCGCCCTGTTTCTCGGAACGTTCTTCGAAGGCGAGACCATTCTGGTACTCGCAGGCTTCCTGGCGTTTCGCGGATACATGGACATCAACCTGGTGGTTATCGTGGCATTCTTCGGCAGCTATGCCGGCGACCAGCTGTGGTACTTCCTGGGGCGCAAGCA
Source organism: Pseudomonas vanderleydeniana (assembly GCF_014268755.2). Classification (NCBI taxonomy): domain Bacteria; kingdom Pseudomonadati; phylum Pseudomonadota; class Gammaproteobacteria; order Pseudomonadales; family Pseudomonadaceae; genus Pseudomonas; species Pseudomonas vanderleydeniana. Next base: position 6,963,756 of record NZ_CP077093.1, read on the forward strand.
TGGCCGCAAGTTGCTGGCGCGCAAGCCGCGCTGGCAGTCGATGGGTGACCGCGCCCTGGAACATATCCGCCGCCATCCGGACATCTGGGTGCTGAGCTTCCGCTTCGTCTACGGCCTGCGGACAGTGATGCCGGTGGCGATCGGCCTGTCGGGTTATCCACCGGGGCGCTACCTGCTGCTCAACGGTATCGGCGCGGCGATCTGGGCCGCAGCCCTGGCCGCGGCCGCCTATCACTTCGGGGCGATTCTCGAAGGCATGCTCGGCAGCGTGAAGAAGTACGAGCTGTGGGTACTCGGCGGCCTGCTGCTGGTCGGCCTGGTCCTCTGGAGCTGGCGGCGCTTCAAGAGCGCCCGCCTGGCGCGCAAGGTCGAGGCCGAACAGTCCCTGGCCGGTCCTACGAACCCGCCAAGCGAATGACCCGGCTGCGGCAGCAGTAGAGTCCGATCACGCTCAGCAGGCTGTAGCTGAGCAGGCCGATCCAGCCCAGCGGGCTGGCCGGCCACAGTCCGACCAGTGGCGCCAGCCAGACCAGCGGTACATTCAGCAGCAGCCTCGTCAGCTCCAACTTCAGCGCCCACGGCCGATTCTCCAGGCCCGCCCCAAGCACGAACAGCCCCAACAGCATCACTCCCCAACCGAGCACCAGCGCCGCCTGGGGCAGCTTCTCGGCGAAGTTCATCAAGTAGCTGCCCAGCGCCACGTACACCGCGAACTGCAAGGCGATATAGACCTGCTGGCGTAGCTCCAGCGGCACATCGAACTTGCGAAAGTGCGCCAGGTCATGCTTCGCCATCGGGTACTTCGCCGCCACGTCCGCCGGGCGCCAGCCGGTGTGCATGAACCAGATGCGCAGCTTGTCCCAATAGCTCTCGGCCCGCCGCGCGTCACTGGCCAGTTGCGCATAGAACTGCAGGTTGGCCCACAGCGGGTTCCAACTGGCCAGCGGCGTGGTCACCCCGAACACCACCGGCTCGGCGTCATCTTCTTCCTGGAAGGTACCGAACAGCCGGTCCCAGAGAATGAACACGCCGCCATAGTTGCGATCCATATAGAGAGGGTTCTGCGCGTGATGCGCACGGTGGTTGGACGGCGTGACGAAAAACCACTCGTACCAGCCGAGCTTGGGAATGTGCCGGGTGTGCACCCAGAACTGGTAGAGCAGGTTGAGCGCCGCGACGGTGATGAACACCGGCAACGGCACGCCGATCACCGCCAGCGGCAGGTAGAAGATCCAGCTCAGCAGGAAGCCGGTGCTGGTCTGGCGCAGGGCCGTGGACAGGTTGTACTCCTCGCTCTGGTGATGCACCGAGTGCGCGGCCCAGAGGATATTGCGCTCATGCCCCATGCGATGCAGCCAGTAGTAGCAGAAGTCGTAGACCACGAAGGCCATGACCCAGACCCACGGGCTGTCGGCCGGCAGGTCGAACAACGCCAGGTGCTCGAGGGCGATGGCGTAGGTCACCAGGCCCACGCCCTTGGTCAGAATGCCGGTGGTGGTCGACAGCACGCCGGTGCTGAGGCTGTTGATCGCGTCGGCCACCCGATAGTGGCGGGTGCCACGCCGATAGTCGGTCAGCAGCTCGACGATGATCAGTACGACGAAAAACGGAATCGCATAGGGAATGAGGTCCATGGCGCTACCCAAGAGGAACGATTGGCCCAAGATTAGGTGTAGTCGGCATAAATTCCGCTGACAATGAATGCCAGATTGGTAGACATTTAACGCCAGAATTCGGGAGGTCCAACATGACCAGGAAAATCGCGGTAATCCTTTCCGGCTGCGGCGTGTACGACGGCGCCGAGGTCCAGGAGAGCGTGCTGACGCTGTTGCGTCTGGATCAGCGCGGTGCCCGGGTGCAGTGCTTCGCGCCGAACATCGCCCAGTTGCACGTGATCAACCACCTGACCGGCGAGCAGATGCCCGAGTCGCGCAATGTGCTGGTGGAGTCGGCACGCATCGCCCGCGGCCAGGTCCGCGACCTGCGCGAGGCCGATGTACGGGAGTTCGACGGACTGATCGTGCCCGGCGGTTTCGGGGCGGCGAAGAACCTTTCCAACTTTGCCGTCGAAGGCACTGGCTGCAGCGTACAGGCCGAAGTCCTGGCGTTGGCCGAGGCCTTCGCCGAAGCCGGCAAGCCGGTGGGGTTGATCTGCATCGCACCGGCGCTGGCGGCGAAGATCTACGGCCCGGGCGTGACCTGCACCATCGGCAACGATGCCGATACGGCCAAGGCATTGGGCAGGATGGGCGCCAACCACCAGGAATGCGCGGTGGATGACATCGTCGAGGACCCGGCGCGCAAGCTGGTGACGACCCCCGCCTACATGCTCGCCCAGTCGATTGGCGAAGCGGCGGCGGGCATCAACAAGCTGGTGGACCGGGTACTGGAACTGGCCCAGGAGGGCTAGGACGCGCGGGCGAGCCGCGTCAGGATCCGATCGAGCGAATTGGCGAACGCCTGTTTCTCGCGTTCGCCATAGGGCGCCTGGCCACCCCCGACCTGCCCCTGCTCACGCAGGTCGGTGAACAGGTTGCGCACCGCCAGCCGCTCGCCCATGTTCTGCTCGTCGAACGGCTTGCCCCGTGGATCGAGGGCCGCCACGCCCTTTTTCACCAGGCGGTCGGCCAGCGGCACGTCACTGCAGATCACCAGCTCACCCGGCACCGCATGCTCGACCAGATAGTCGTCGGCGGCATCCGGCCCGCTGGGTACCACGATCAGCTTGACGATGGCGAACGGTGGGCGGGGCTGCGGTTGCCCCGCCACCAGCACCACCTCGAACTGCCGCTTGAGGGCGAACTTCACCACCAGGTCCCGGGCGATCCGCGGACAGGCGTCGGCATCGATCCACACGCGCATGCTCAGGACGCCTGCAACCGGCGTTTCTCCGCCAGCCGGCTACGGCCGTAGAGCACGATGATCGCCAGCAACGCGACGGCTTGAGCACCCAGCGAGTAGGCGTCGGCGTGAATCCCCAGCCACTCGAAGTCGAAGAACGCCACCGGCCGCGTACCGAAGATCCCGGCTTCCTGCAGCGCCTTGACGCCATGCCCGGCGAACACCACCGACAGGGCACAGAGCAACCCGGCGTTGATACCGAAGAACAGCGCCAGCGGCAGTTTCGCCGAACCGCGCAGAATCACCCAGGCCAGGCCGAACAGCAGCACCAGCGCCGTCGCACCACCCGCCAGGACCGCGTTGTGCCCGGCAGGGCCGGCCTGCAGCCAGAGGGTTTCATAGAACAGGATCACTTCGAACAGTTCGCGATACACCGAGAAGAACGCCAGCACGGCAAAACCGAAACGGCCGCCACCGCTGACCAGGCTGCTCTTGATGTAGTCCTGCCAGGCCGCGGCATGCCGACGGTCGTGCATCCACACGCCAAGCCAGAGCACCATCACACTGGCGAACAGCGCCGTGCAGCCCTCGAGCAGTTCACGCTGCGAGCCGCTGACGTCGATCACATACGCCGCCAGCGCCCAGGTACCCAGGCCGGCCAGCAAGGCCAGGCCCCAACCGATGTTGACGCTGCGCACCGCCGACTGCTGGCCGGTGTTGCGCAGGAACGCGAGGATCGCCGCCAGCACCAGGATCGCTTCCAGGCCCTCGCGCAACAGGATCAACAGGCCGGAAATGAAGCTCAGCGACTGGCTCAGGCCATCGTTGCCGAGCAGCCCGGCGGACGCCTTGAGCTTGTCCTTGGCAATGCCCAGGCGTTGTTCCACCTGGTCCACCGGCAGGCCGTCCTGCAGGGACTGCCGGTAGGCCATCAGCGACTTCTCGGTGTCCTTGCGCACATTGGCGTCAACGTTATCCAGCGAGCTCTCGACCAGCTCGAAGCCTTCCAGGTAGGCCGCCACGGACAGGTCGTAGGCCTGCTCGCGGTCGCCGGCGCGATAGGCGGCCAGGCTCTTGTCCAGGGTCGTCGCGGTGTAGTCGAGCAGTTGCGACGGACCACGCTTGACCTGCGGCGGCTGGGCACGCTGGGCACGGAACAGCGCGGCGGCCTCGTCGCCCTCGGCAGCCTGGATTTCGCTCGGGGTCTGGCGAGCCAGGTCGGCGAGGTTGTAGGCCTTGTCGCTCTTGGCCACCGGCGCGGCGCTGAAGCTGGCGATATAGGTGGCCAGGTCCCAGCGCTGGCGCTCATCGAGCTGGTCGGCGAACGACGGCATGTCCGTCCCTTCCACACCAAGGGTCAGGGTATTGTAGATCCCGTAGAGGCTCAGGCGGTCCAGTCGCGAAGCGTCACGCAGGTTGGCCGGTGGCGGTGTCATGCCACTGCCCGCCGGGCCGTCGCCCGCCCCGTTCTCGCCATGGCAGACCGAGCATTGCTGGGCGTACAGCGGTGCACCGCGGGCCGGATCCGGGGTAATGGCCGGCGCCTGGCTGACCTCGTAGGCCACCGCCAGCCTGGCGCCCAGCTGACGCGCCTGGCGGGCAACGACCGGGCCATCCTGGCGATCAGTGATGGACTGGCGCAGGTCGACCACACCCTGTTCCAGTTCCGCCCGCTCGGCACGGGCCGGCAGCGCGACGATCAGTTTCTGCAGCGCGGTGAGGAATTCCAGTTGCTCGTGGTACTCGGTTTCGTCGATAACCTTGCCATCCGCCACCGTCGCCGGGTAGTCCGCGCCGATGTAATCGATCAGGTGCAGGGCCTGTGGGGCGCCTTCCACCGTGTTCGCCAGCAGGTGGGTGCTGCATAGGGCGAACATCGGCAGCATCAGCCAGGCCAGGAAACGCGTGGGAACAATCATTGAAACGACCTAAATGGAAATGCGAAGTAACATATTGTTCCCTCTCATCGCGCCTCACTCAAGGGTTGTGCGTGCAAAGGGACAAATAGCCGCTTCGAAAGCCTGCAAGGAAGACAGTAAAAACCATGGTCTGGCGCCTGCTCACTCCCCTGCTGTTCTGCTGCCTGCTCGGCAGTTGCGCAATCTACCGCGACTACAACACCGAGATGCAGCTGACCAACGAACAGTTGAGCGCCGGCAACGTCGACCTGGCCCTGTACCTGCTCGAACGCCACAATCCCTGGGACGAGAAGGATCTGCTGTACTACCTGGAAAAAGGCGAGCTGCTGCGGGCCAAGGGCGACCTGGACGCCAGCCAGGCGGCCTGGCGGACGGCGGACCGCGCCGTGTTGGTGCGCGAGGACTCGACGGACATCGACTACCTGAAGATCCTCGCCACCCTGGGCACCCTGGCGATCAACGACAAGGTCCGCCGCTACGACGGCTACGACTACGAAAAGGTCATGCTGACCACCCAGATGGCTCTCAACCACCTGGCGCTGAATGACTTCGACGGGGCGCGCGTCGATATCAGGAAGACCCACGAACGTGAAACGCAGATCGCCGAATTGCGGGACCAGGAGTACCTGCGCCTGGAGACCGAGGCGCGCAAGCAGGGCATCGACCTGCGCTACAAGAACCTGCAGGGTTATCCGGTGCAGATCCTCGACGCGCCACAGGTGCTGGCACTGAAGAATGGCTACCAGAGTGCATTCAGCCATTACCTTTCCGGCTTCGTCTACGAGGCCTTGGGCGAGCGCGACCTGGCGGCGCCCGGTTATCGCCAGGCCATCGAGCTGCGGCCGAACACGGCATTTCTCGAACAGGCCCTGGCCAACCTTGGCAAACCACCGCAGGTGGCGGACGGCAGCGATGTGCTGATCATCATCCAGACCGGCCTGGCACCCGCGCGCAGCTCGGTACGCCTGCCCATCTCCGTGCCGATGAACGACGGCCAGACCATCACGTCCTTCGTGTCCTTCCCCATCCTGCTGCCGGACAACTCCACAGCCCGGCCCGGTTCCGTCAGCATCGACGGACGCAAACAACCGCTGACCCTGCTCAACAGCATCAACGACATGTCCCTGCGTACCCTGCGCGATGACATGCCAGGCATCATTCAACGAACGCGCCTGCGTGCCAACGCCCATGCGCTGGTACAGGCCCAGTACAACCAGAAACATCCGAAGGAAGCCAAGCAGATCGCCGACGCGCCCTTCGAACAGGCCGACACCCGGACCTGGCGCACCCTGCCGGACAACACGCTGGTCGCTCGCCTGCGACTGAAGCCAGGGCTGCACCAACTGCAGCTGTCCAAGGCCAGAACGATCGCGTTCAAGATCGACCAGCCGTTCCAGGTGATCGGCCTGCGCCTGATCGGCCAGCAAGCCTTCACCAGCGGCTACGCCACCCGATCAGAACAGGCGAAGCCCTGAAGCGTCGGATCCAGGGGTGGGAAACCCACCCGCCGTGTGTGGCAGTTGCGCCGTACCTGACAATTCCCCGGATCGGTCCGGCCAAGACAGATGCGGACTCCTACGCGATCTTCCTCTCCCGACACGTCGACGCCGAAACTCACGCGCATTTACCGTAATTGGGTACTGCATCTCTCGACGCTGCGATGAGCCACTAAATGGGAGCAAAAAGCTATTACATCGCCAGCAGTCGCTGCCTATAATGCCGCGCCGGTGTTATGGGCAAACGCAATAAAAGCTCCTCTTTTAATGAGGAATTGTCAGGGTGACCTTCCCCTGCCAATGGGTTCTTCCAGCCAGGCCCGCCCTCCGGCTGCTTTTTCATCATCAGGGAAGATGTCGCTCATGACACCCAGCACCCGTCTTTTTATCGCCCTTGGGGCCGTGGCACTGCTGTCCGGCTGCTCGGTGTTCCGCAACTACGACAGTGAACTGGCGCAGACCAACCAGCAACTGGCCTCCGGCAATGTCGACGCGGCGCTGTCGCTGCTGGAGAAGAACAACACCGGCGAAGACCGCGACCTGCTGTACTACTTCGAGAAGGGTGAGCTGCTGCGCGCCAAGGGCGACATCGCCGGCAGCCAGCTGGCCTGGGGCAGCGCCGACCAGGTGGTTGGCCAGTGGGAGGATGCGGTCAAGCTCGACTACGCCAAGTACGCCGCCCAGTTCGGCAGTTTCCTGGTCAACGACAAGGTCCGCCGCTACGAAGGCTACGACTACGAAAAGGTCATGCTGACCACCCAGATGGCCCTGAACTTCCTCGCCACCAACGACTTCGAGAGCGCCCGCACCGCGATCAAGAAGACCCACGAGCGTGAAGCCGTGATCGCCGAGCTGCGCGACAAGGAGTACCTCAAGCGCGAAGAGGAAGCCGACAAGCAAGGCATCAAGACCCAGTACAAGGACCTCAAGGGCTACCCGGTGGCCAGCCTCGACGCCCCTGAAGTGGTCAGCCTGAAGAACAGCTACCAGAGCGCCTTCAGCCACTACCTTGCCGGTTATGTCTATGAAGCACTGGGCGAGAAGGACCTGGCCGCGCCGGGCTATCGCCAGGCAGCCGAGCTGCGCCCCAACACCCCACTGCTCGAGCAGGCCCTGGTCAACCTCGACAAGCCGGCCGGCAAGGACGATGACAGCGACATCCTGATCGTCGTGCAAAGCGGCCTGGCACCCGCCCGCGACTCGATCCGCATCCCGCTGCCGCTGCTGATCTCCGACAACGTGGTCATCACCCCACTGTCGTTCCCGATCATCAAGGCCGACACCTCCACGCCGGGCTTCAGCCAGATCGGCGTCGATGGCCAGGCGGTCAACCTGACCGCCCTCAACAGCACCACCGCCATGTCCAGCCGCGCCCTGCGCGACGACATGCCGGGCATCATCCTGCGCACCAGCGTACGAGCCATCAGCCGCGGCATCGCCCAGAAGAACCTGAACAAGGTCAACCCGATGGCGGGCCTGGCCGTGGGCCTCACCTCCGCCGTGCTCGAAGGTGCCGACACCCGCACCTGGCGCACCCTGCCGGACACCACCCAGGTGGTCCGCCTGCGTCTGAAAAAGGGCGAGCACCAGGTGTCGCTGCCTAGCGCGGTCGGTGGCTCGCTGGTCAAGATCAACGTCGATCGGCACTACCAGGTCATCAGCCTGCGGGCCATCGGCAACCAGGTGTTCACCAGCGGCCTGGCGGCCCAACGGATCCCGAGCGGCAACCCGACCGCCGTCGCCAGCATCAAACAACCTTGAGAACGGAGTCTTCTTCCATGCGTTTCAAACTGACCGCTGTCGTTGCCCTGGCCCTGCTGGCCGGTTGTGCAACCCCTCCGCCACCACCGGCACCGGGTAGCGCCGCGAGCAAGATCGTCGCCATGGGCGAAATGGAGGACATCCAGGTGGGTGCCATCCGCGTCGCCCGGGAAAACGGCTTCCTGACCGTCAAGGTGCAGCTGAGCAACACGCGCACCAAGAACAAGATGATGTATTACCGCTTTGCCTGGCTGGGCAACGACGGCTTCCCGGTCGCCGATGAGGAAACCTGGAAGACCCTGAGCCTGTATGGTGCCCAGAGCACCTTCCTGCCGGCCATTGCCCCGACGCCGAAGGCCGTCGACTTCCGCCTGGAAGTCAAGACGCCTTGATGTGAAGCCACCCCTTGCGCCCCTTTGAAGAGAACCTCTCCATGTTTGCACGTTTTTCGCTCCTCGCCGTCGTCGCCCTGCTGGCCAGCGGCTGCGCCCAGAACACCTCGCCGGTCCTCGGCGGCAAGAACATCAGCTACGGTGATACCAAGGCTGTCGAGCTGGTCACCAACGAGTTCGGCTCCACCGACCTGCAGATGATCGCCGAGTCCATGACCCGCTCCCTGGCCCAGTCCGGCGTGCTGCAGGGCCGCCCGGTGGTCCAGGTCTACGATGTGAAGAACAAGACCAGCGAGTACATCGACACCCGCGAGATCACCACCTCGATCAAGACCCAGCTGATGAAGTCCGGCACCGCCCGTTTCGCCAGCGACAACACCGAGATGCAGAGCCAGGTCGACCAGCTCAAGCTGCAGAACCAGAGCGGCCTGTACAAGAAGAGCACCATCAGCAAGACCGGCAACATGATCGCCGCCAAGTACCGCCTGGAAGGCTCGATCAGCTCGATCGTCAAGCGCAGCAGCGACTACAAGGACGTGTTCTACAAGTTCAGCCTGCAACTGATCGACGTCGAAAGCGGCCTGGCCGAATGGATGGACGAGAAAGAGATCCGCAAAACCACGGAGCGTTAAGCAATGCGAGCATGGATTGGCATTATCGGCCTGGCCTGGGCCTTTGGCGTACAGGCTGCGCCGAAGGTCGCAGTGGCCGACCTGGCCTATCAGGCACAGGTGGAGCAGTACATTCGTAGCGTTTCGGCCCGCGCCAACTACCAGCAGGGCTACTACGGCGCCTCTGGTGCCGCGAGCTACGACGAGTATGAAAGCCGCAGCAGCTATATCGAGCAGGGCGAACTGCGCAAGTTCACCGGCGACATCAAGGGCGAGATCCTGCGCAGCGGCATGTTCCAGCTGGTCCAGGGCACACCCTACACGTCCAACTCCAAGGGCGACGTCTACGACGTCATCAAGCGGATCAAGGCCGGCAACTTCAAGGGTGCCGACTACGTGCTGTTCGGTACCGTCTCGGACATCGACTTCACCCAGGACATCAACGAACTGGCCAACACCAACAGCTACTCGGCGGTGCTGGGCCTGACCCTGGTGGGTGACTTCAGCCTGATCAACACCCGGACCTACCAGATCACCTCGGCGTTCACCGCCATGGGTGAAGGGCAGGACACCAAGCTGGTCAACAGCCGGGATATCCGCGTGTCGCTGAACCGTCCGCGGGTGGTACGTGATGTCTCGAAGTCCCTGGGCGAGGATGTCGCACGGCAACTGAGCATGCAGCTCGGTGGTCCGGACATGTACCCGGACCAGCGCCCGCCCCTGCAGCGCAACAACCTGCCACCGGATGAGCCGGCCAGGGTTCTGCAGTAATTCCAGGCGGCACAAAAAAGGCGACCCCAGTGGTCGCCTTTTTTTCTGCTCGTGTCCTGCCTCAGGTCGTGGCCTTGTGCAGGGTTGCCAGGAAGCCCGCCGCACCGACGAACAAGCCGGCAAAGGTACGGTTCATCCGGCGCTGTTGCCGAGGCGTGCGCAGCAGGCGCAGGACCTTGGCCGCCAGGCCCGTGTAGCCGGCCATGACGATCATGTCGACACCGATCATGGTGACACCCAGGATCAGGTACTGATGCACCAGCGGCGCATGCGGGTCGATGAATTGCGGCAGTACCGCGAGCATGAACACCAGGGCCTTGGGGTTGCTGACGTTGACCAGGAAGCCGCGGAACATCAGGGTCAGCGGCTTGCCGACCGGGCGGATCGTCGCCTCTTCAGCCATGTCGCTGGGCAGCGCGCGCCATTGCTTGACCGCGAGATAGACCAGGTAGATCACACCGAACCACTTGATGGCATAGAAAGCGGTGGAAGACGCCGCCAGGATCGCACCAACGCCAGCCGCGATCACCGCAATCTGCGCCGCCAGGCCCAGTTGCAGGCCGAGGGCGTTCCAATAGCCGCGCAGGAAGCCGTACTGCAAGCCACTGGACATCGAGGCGATGGCACCCGCGCCCGGAGACAGGCTGATCACCCAGCATGCCGCAAAAAAGGCCAACCATGTCTCAAGCAGCATCACGCACCTCGGATAAACGCTGTAACAAACCTCTAAGCTAATCCGAAGGCGTGAACTTGACCACCGTTTTCTTGAGCGGCCGACAACCGCGGCAGCGGCGTGTCCGTCAGGACAACGCCTCCAGTTCCGCCTGCATGCTCTCCAGCAGTTCCAGGGCTGCCATCCAGGCCTCTTCCAGCTCGGACTCACGGGCCTTCAACTTGGCCTGCTCGGCCAACAGGTCACGTAGCTCGTCCTTGCGGGCAGCCTCGTAGAGTGCGCTGTCGCCGAGGCTCTCCTCGACCACTGCCAGGCGCTCATGCAGCTTGCCCAGCTCGGCTTCGAGCTTGTCCGCCTGGCGCTTGTGCGGTGCCAGTTGCTGGCGCAGGGCGGCCGCGGCCTGGCGCTGGGCCTTCTTGTCGGTCTTGTCGGGATTGACCGGCGTGCTGCTGACCGGCGCATTGCGCTGGCGATACTCCACCAGCCAACGGGCGTAGTCATCCAGGTCGCCATCGAATTCCTCGACCTTGCCGTCAGCGACCAGGAAGAAGTTGTCGGTGGTGCTCTTGAGCAGATGACGGTCGTGGGAAACCACCAGCACCGCGCCACTGAACTCCTGCAGGGCCATGGTCAATGCCAGGCGCATTTCCAGGTCCAGGTGGTTGGTCGGTTCATCGAGCAGCAGCAGGTTCGGCCGCTCCCAGGCGATCAGCGCCAGGGCCAACCGGGCCTTCTCGCCGCCGGAGAAATTCAGGACCGGCTCGTCGATGCGTGCACCCCGGAAATCGAAGCCGCCGAGGAAGTCACGCAAGGTCTGCTCACGCTCGGTCGGTGCCAGGCGCTGCAGATGCAGCAACGGACTGGCCTTGGAGTCCAGCGAGTCGAGCTGGTGCTGGGCGAAGTAACCGACCACGGTGTTTTCGCCACGGGTCAGGCGCCCTGCCAGAGGCGACAGGTCGCCGGCCAGGTTCTTGATCAGCGTCGACTTGCCCGCACCGTTGGGGCCAAGCAGGCCGATCCGGGCACCCGGAGTCAGTTGCAGCTTGACCTTCTCCAGGATGGTCTTGTCGCCATAGCCCAGGCGCGCGTCGGAAAGGTCCAGCAGCGGGCTGGAGATCTTATGCGACTCGCGGAAGGTGAAGTCGAACGGCGAATCGACATGGGCCGCCGACAGCTCCTCCATCCGCTCCAGGGCCTTGATCCGGCTCTGCGCCTGGCGGGCCTTGGTGGCCTGGGCCTTGAAGCGGGCGATGTAGCTTTCCATGTGCGCACGCTGCGCCTGCTGCTTCTCGTAGGCCTGTTGCTGCTGGGCCAGACGCTCGGCACGGGCGCGTTCGAACGCGGTGTAGCCACCGCGATAGAGCACCAGCTTGCGCTGGTCGACATGGGCCACGTGGTCGACCACTTCATCGAGGAAGTCGCGGTCGTGGGAGATCAGCAGCAAGGTGCCGGGGTAGCTCTTGAGCCAGTCTTCCAGCCAGATGATCGCATCGAGATCGAGGTGGTTGGTCGGTTCGTCGAGCAGCAGCAGATCCGACGGGCACATCAGTGCCTGCGCCAGGTTCAGGCGCATCCGCCAGCCACCGGAGAAGTCGCCGACCTGACGATCCATCTGCTCGTTCGTGAACCCGAGGCCGGCCAGCAACTTGCGGGCACGGGCATCGGCGGTATAGCCGTCGGCGCTGTCGAGCTCCGAGTGCAGGCGAGCCAGGGCCGCGCCGTCCTGGGCCGCTTCGGCGGCAGCCAGGTCACGCTGCACCTGGCGCAGGCGCACGTCGCCGTCGAGCACATAGTCGACCGCCAGGCGTTCGAGGGTATCGACCTCCTGGCGCATGTGGGCGATACGCCAATCGGCCGGCAGGAAGCAGTCACCCGAGTCCGGGTGCAGCTCACCCCGCAACAGGGCGAACAGGCTCGATTTGCCGGCGCCGTTGGCACCGATCAGGCCGGCTTTCTGGCCGGCGTGCAGGGTCAGCTCGGCGTCTTCTAGCAGACGTTGCGGGCCACGCTGTAAAGTCAGGTTCTGAAGTCGAATCATAATGGCGGCGGAGTCTACCAGCTTCCCTCGCAACTGGCGCGGATCTCACCATGCATGCTGACCTGTGGACGTTTTCCCTGGAAATTTACGCCAAACCCGACGTGGAAAAGGCCTGCCTGGCGCTACAGGAGCAAGGGGCGGATGTCTGCCTGCTGCTCTGTGCGGCCTGGCTCGGGGCGTACGGTGTCAGGTATGAACCCGGGCGACTGGCAAGCTTGCAAGGGGTTGCTCAGCCCTGGCGGGAACAGGTGGTGCAACCATTGCGACAACTGCGCGGGCAATGGCGGGCCATGGCCTTGCAGGACAGCGAGCTGAAGGGATTGCGCGATCGGGTCAAGTCACTCGAGCTGGAAGCCGAGCAGCACCTGCTGTTGCGCCTGGAGGTACTTGCCAGGGATTGGCCGCGGGAGGCTGCCGAGGATCTGGCGATGTGGCTGGACGGTGCGGCCGGCGAGGCGGCCCACCTGAGCCACGACGCGCTGCATCGGCTGCGCGTCGTGGTGAGCCAGGCTTAGGAAGCGCTGGTAGGCGTGCTGCTGGCAGCCGGGGTGGTTGCTGGAGCGGCAGGGGTCGGTGCAGGCGTAGCGGCAGCAGCTGGAGCTGGAGTCGGCGCCGATGCTGCTGGAGCAGTTGTCGGGGTTGCTGGCTTGGCAGCAGCGGGTTTGGCAGCGGCTGGTTTCGCAGCCGGCTTGGCGGCAGCAGGTTTGGCAGCGGCTGGTTTCGCAGCTGGCTTGGCGGCAGCGGGTTTGGCAGCGGCCGGTTTCGCGGCTGGCTTGGCGGCAGCGGGTTTGGCAGCGGCTGGTTTCGCAGCCGGCTTGGCGGCAGCAGGTTTGGCAGCGGCTGGTTTCGCAGCTGGCTTGGCGGCAGCAGGTTTGGCAGCGGCCGGTTTCGCAGCTGGTTTGGCGGCAGCGGGTTTGGCAGCGGCCGGTTTCGCGGCTGGCTTGGCGGCAGCAGTTTTAGCAGCGGCTGGTTTCGCAGCTGGCTTGGCGGCAGCGGGTTTGGCAGCAGCTGGTTTCGCGGCTGGCTTGGCGGCAGCAGTTTTAGCAGCGGCCGGTTTCGCAGCTGGCTTGGCAGCAGCAGTTTTAGCAGCAGCTGGTTTCGCAGCTGGCTTGGCGGCAGCAGGTTTGGCAGCAGCTGGTTTCGCAGCTGGCTTGGCGGCAGCAGTTTTAGCAGCGGCTGGTTTCGCAGCTGGCTTGGCGGCAGCGGGTTTGGCAGCAGCTGGTTTCGCGGCTGGCTTGGCAGCAGCTTTGGTCGGTGCGGCAGGCTTGGCGTCACGAGTCGACAGCGCCTTGGTCACGGCCTCTTTCACACGACCAACGCCTTGCGCCAACTTCAGGCTTTCCTGTGCATCGCGCTTGAGTTGCAGGATGTAGGCGCGGGTTTCCGACTGGCTGGTTTTCAGCTTGTCGAGCAACTCTTCCAGTTCACCGACAGCGGCCTTGGCCTTGGCTTGAGCCTTGGCTTTGCCGGCAGTGGCGGCGTCCTGCAGTTTGGTGCGCGACTTGTGCAGTTTTTCCTGGGCCTTGCCGCGTTGTTTTTCCAGTTTGGCGAGCAGTTTTTCAGCATCAGCCAAGGCTTGGGAGCAAGCGTTTTCCAAATGTTCGAGCAGGCTGCCCGAGAGTTGTTGGAGTAGGTGCAACGGAGTATTTACAGGCTTCTTGGTGGCCGACATGGTTTACCTCCTGGCTGACGTGAGTGCGGCTCATACTAGACCTTCTGTGACTACCGCCGCTAGGGCATGTTGACAGTATTGAAGGGCCGACGTTGCATGCGGAAAAAAATGTTGTCGGCGATCATTCGCCAGGACGAACAACCGTCGAGCAGCACTGGCATAATCCGTCGGATCTCAGGTCGGAGAGTTCCCATGTCGCGTTACCTAATGTTGTCGCTGTGTCTTGTCCTGCCACTGGCCCACGGCGCACCGGAGGAAAAAGTCGACGACGCCCATGACCTCGCCTACAGCCTCGGCGCCAGCCTTGGCGAACGCCTGCGCCAGGAGGTTCCGGACCTGCAGCTCAAGGCTCTGGTCGAAGGCTTGCAGCAGGCCTACCAGGGCAAGCCACTGGCGCTGACGAACGAGCGGATCGAACAGGTCCTCGCCGCACATGAAGCGCAGGGTGCGCAAGAGTCGGACAAGCCGCAGAGCGAAGTCGCCCTCGAAGCCGAGAAAAAATTCCTGGCCGAAGAGAAGGCCAAGCCGGGTGTTCGCGAATTGGCCGACGGCATCCTGATGACCGAGCTGACACCGGGTACCGGCGAGAAGGTTGCCGCCAACGGTCGAGTGCAGGTGCGCTACGTCGGACACCTGCCCAATGGCACGATCTTCGACCAGAACAATCAGCCGCAGTGGTTCCGCCTGGACAGCGTGATCAATGGCTGGCGCAACGCGTTGCCGCAGATGCCGGTCGGCGCCAAGTGGCGACTGGTGCTGCCATCAGCCCAGGCCTATGGCGCAGACGGTGCCGGTGACCTGATCGCCCCCTACACGCCGCTGGTCTTCGATATCGAGCTGCTCGGGGTCGCCAGTTGAACCTGGCCTGAAACGAAAAACGGTGCGCCATGCGCACCGTTTTCAGGGATTGCCCACGACTGTTCAAGCCTGGGCGACGGCCTCTTCCTTGTGCGCATTGTGCAGCACTTCGATCAGGCAATCCTCGAGCTCGAAGCGCTCGTGCAGCAGGCCGCCCAGCTCCTTGAACTTCTCCGCCACGCACTTGCCGGCGTCACACAGATCGTTGAAGGCGAGCAGCTTTTCAGTGATCACATCGATACGCGGGTAGAGGGTATCGGCCAGCTTCAGTCCGCGCTGGTCACCAAAGGCCTTGGCCTCGCTGGTCAGCTGTTCGTAGATTTCGAAATGCCCCGCCGACACGTAGTCCACCAGGACACCACAGAACTCCTGCAATGTCTCGCGGCTCTCCGCCAGGGCTCCAGGCTCGGCGCCAAGAGCATCGTAGGCCTGCACGAGTTCATGACGATCCTGCAACCAGCGATCGATCAGCAGATGAACTCCGCCCCAGCGTTCCTGGGCATTCTGACAACTTTCGAGCATGGTGATCTCTTCCCTTCAGGGTCATGCCGCCCGACACCTCGTTCCCGCCGAGGCTCCTGACTTGGCCAAACAGGGCAACCTGGTTTGCGTTGATGCGTGCGGGCCAGATTATGCCCGCGCGACACCTGCTTCAAGGTACGCAGCCGAGAAAGTTCATACAAGCGTTTAATCCGCAGGGGCGACTACCGGTAGCGTCCGGCACCACGACGGGCGCCGAGAACCGGGCCGATCACCTGGTAGATCGCGAGGATGCACAGGCCGACGAAGGCCAGCAGGCTCCACTCGGGAATGCTCAGGTCGAACAGCGTCCAGTGGATCTGGGCACACTCGGCGGTGGCCCGGAACATCAACTGCAATGCCTGCAGCGGAGAGACCTGCTGCATCAGGCAATGCAGGTCGGGCTGGCAGATCATCAGCTCCTCCGGCGGCAGTTGCTGCAACAGCACCTGGCGGGCCGCCGTCGCCGCTCCCGCCAGGGCAAGCAGCAGGCTCAGCGCACCGTACACCCGGCAGCCGGTACGTGCCGGCCCATGCAACGCCGCCAGCAGGCTGACCAGGCAGAAGCCACCCAGGAACAGCCGCTGCACCAGGCACAACGAGCAAGGCTCCAACCCGACCCCATGCTCCAGGTACAGCGAGGCCCCCATGACCAGGGCCGCTGCCAGGAAGGCCAGGGAGAACAGAGAGCGTGAGCGGGCCAGGAACATGGCTTTTCCGTAGCAGGAGAGACAGGCAGTTACGGTAGAGGAAAGGTCGCGGCCCTTTCAAGGCGAGCCAGAGCAGATAATTCCTCAAGCATGTAAGGAATTACCGATAGACATCCTATGAAACCATTACGTGGCAAGTAGGATTTCGGTATCAAGGCATTACAGGGAAATGGGCCTCCAGTCCGGGACGAGGCGCCCTGCGCAGGCGCCCGTCCCTTTCGGCCATCAGGCGTTGGCCGGAACCGGCAACGGACGCGCGAGCAGGCGCTCGTCCAGCAGGCCGAGACCTTCCTGGAACAGCTGGTTGCTGCGCTCGGTATCCCCCAACTGGGCCAGCAACCGGGCGAGCTCGGCGCAGGCCTCGGGGTTGCGCTGCACCCGCAGGCTGCCTTCCAGATAGTCACGCGCCTTGCCCCACAGGCTGTTCTGCAGGCACAGGCGGCCCAGGGTCAGCAGCAGGCTGGCATCGGCCGGATGATCCTTGAGCCAACCCTCGGCGGTCTGCAACTGACGCACCGGATCACGCCCACGCAACAGGCCATAGAGCCGAGCCAGGTGGCTCTCGTACTGGCGCTTGAGCGCGGTGCGCAGCGCCTCTTCCGCTTCGCCGTCAGCCCCCAGTTGCCGCAATTGTTCGGCATAGGCCAGGACCAGTTGCGGCTCCTGGCGCTGGGCCGCGGACAACTGCTGCCAGGCCCGCTCCAACGACTGCAGGCCGGCTTCGCCATCCTGCTCACGGCGCGCCGCCAGGCCCAGGTTTTCACCCCAGGCACGACGTTCCAGCTCCGCCAGCTCGGCTGGCGGCAGCACCTTGTCCTTGCGCAGTTCAGGCAGCAACCGGACCACCGCCGACCAATCACCGCGCTGCTGATGCAGGCGCTGCAACTGCCGCAGCACCTGGACACTGTGCGGATGCAGTTCGTGCATCGCCTGCAGGGTGCCCAGGGCGCCATCGGTATCCCCCCGGTCCACCTGCAACTGCGCGTGGCTCAGGGCAATCGCCAGCTCGGCCTGCGGCTGGCGCGTCAGGGCACGTTCCAGCAGGCTGTCGCTCTCTTCGTATTTACCCTGCTCGTTGGCCGCGCGTGCCGCACCGAGGTAGTACAGCAACGGCTGGCGCTCAGCCTCGGCTGCCCGGCTCAGATGCTTCTGGGCACTGGCCCAGCGGCCTTCGGCGAGGTCCATCTGCCCCTGCTCGATAGCCAGCTGGACACGCCGGCTGCGATTGCGCCGGGACCACGGGTTGGCTGCCGAGCTGGAGGCCGTCACCAGGCCGACCAGGAATTTCAGCACCCGATAGACCAGCCACAGCACCAGCAGCACGGCCAGGAATGCCCAGAGGCTGGACTCGTAGCGGAAGCTGTCGTAGGCGATCAGCACATAGCCGGCGTGCCGGTAGATCGCATAACCCACCAGGCCTGCCACGGCGATGACCAGCAGTGCAATGGCGATGAACCGCTTCATGGGCGGTTCTCCTGCGCCGGCTTGGCATCACCGCTTACTGGCGTCTCGGTTTCCACGTGCCGGCGCTCGAGGTAGGCCTGGACGGCACCCAGGGTCGCGGCCAGGTCAGGCGTCAGCACCGTCACCGGTTTCTTGCCCAGTTCGGCGAGCTGCTCGACCATGACCTTACTCTGCGGGTTGTCCGGGTTGAAGCTGCCGGTCAACACGTCACGCGCCTCGGTCAGGGCCTGGGTATACACCTCGGCCTGCCCGTTCAGCGCCGCCCACTGAGCCTGCTCCAGCGCCAGGCTCAGGGCCAGGCGGACCTGGGTCAGGCTCTGCCCGGCCAGCAACGGCCGGATGTTCTTGTTGGCGTTGAAGTCGATGCGGATGTAGCGCGAGATCTCGTCCCACCACTGGGACCAGCGGCTGGCGCCATCGCCATCGGAAGTCAGGCCCAGCAGCGAGTCGCCACGGTCCTTGTATTCCGGGGCCAGTTCGTTGAGCTGGGTGACCTGGTCACGCAGGGCACCCAACTGCAGGAACAGCCCGGTGCGATCGGGCTGCTCGGTGCTGCGCAGCGCCGCCAGGCTCTTGGCCAGCTGTTCGCGGGCGGCAAAGGAGCCCGGATCGTTCTGCTCGCGCAGGATGTCATCGGCACCCTGCACCAGGGCCAGGGCACTGGTCACGTCCTGCAACGCGGACAAGCGCAGCGTGGCCAGGCGCAGCAGATGCTCGGCCTCGGCCAGGCGCCAGTCCTTGCGGCTGGCACCCAGCACGCTTTCCAGACGCTGGCTGAGCCGTTGCTGATCGCCCTGCAATTGCGCCACCAGGCGGCGCCGATCCTCGAGTTCGGAGGCGGCCGGCAACTGGTCCAGGCGCGCCGCCAGTTGCTGCTCGCTGAGCTTGAGCGACTGCGCCTGGCTGCCCAGGTCCTGCAGTTGCCCGCTTTGTTGCTGATGATTGGCCTGCAGGTTGCGCACCTGCCAGATCCCCCAGCCACCGGCTGCCGCTCCAGCGGCGCCCAGCAGCAAGGCGAGGACCGCCAGGCCGTTGCCGCGACGCTCGACTGGCGCCGCTGGCGGTTTGGCCGGCGTCTCGGGCGCCGGTTGAGCTTGTTCTTTTGGCAAGGCTGTTTCGCTCACGTGTCCATCCTTTGCATTCAGAAAGCGGGTACAGGGTGCTCCTGCAACGCCGCCAGCAAGGCCGTGGCACTGGCGCCACGACAATCCACAACATGTTCGGCCCCGGCATCCCGGGCCATCTGCGCTACCCGGGGGCTGGGAACGAACAACGGCAACCGGGCCACTTCGGGCCAATTCTCCCCCGCCACCTGCCGCAGGTGTTCAAAACCCTGCCCACTGCTGACCACCAGCCCGTTCAGGCGTTCCGCCCGAATCTGCCGGATCAGGGTACCGTCGGCATACTCGGGCAGGAGGCGGCGGTACAATTCCAGATAGTCGACACTAGCACCTTGGGCGCGTAAACGCTCGGCCAGCAGTTCACGCCCCCCTTCTCCGCGCAGGATCAACACCCGCGGTTCGGGCTGGGCCAACGCGGCCTGCAACGCCGGCAGTTGCAGCAGGGCTTCGCTGTCATCGCCCTCGGCCGGGTAGTCCACCCGCAGGCCGTAGTCGTCCAGCAGGCCTGCCGTCGCGGCGCCGACGGTAAACCACTGCAGCATCGGCGGCTGCGGCCAGTAGCGGTCGACCAGGTCGAGCCCCAGGCGCGCAGCCGGCTTGCTGACGACGATTGCCGCCGCATAGAAAGGCAGTTCGAGAATCTTGCCCAGCTCGGCGCCTTCGATGGGCAGCGGCTGGATCTCCAGCAATGGCAGGGCACTGCTGAAGATACCGGCATCGGCCAGTGTCGCCGAGAGCGCGGCCGACTCGTCCGTCGGCCGCGTCAGCAGCAGCCGCCAGCCACTCATTCGCCGTCGGCCTCGCCATAGACCGCCTTGAGAATGGCGTCGGCGCCCTGCCCCAGCAAGGCCTCGGCCACCTGCACCCCAAGGGCTTCGGCGTCCGCCCGTGGCGCGCGCGCCTCGGCGGTGAGCAACAGGCCACCGGCCGGCTGGCCAACCAGGCCACGCAACCAGACCTGTTCGCCCTCCAGCACGGCGTAACAGGCGATCGGCACCTGGCAACCACCATTGAGGTGCTTGTTCAGGGCCCGCTCGGCCGTGACACGCACAGACGTATCGGCGTGATGCAGGGGCGCGAGCAGGGCATGGATTTCACTGTCGGCGCTGCGGCATTCGATGCCCACGGCGCCCTGACCGCCAGCCGGCAGGCTGTCCTCGACGCTGATGACCGAGGTGATCCGTTCTTCGAAGCCGAGGCGGATCAGCCCCGCCGCCGCCAGGATGATCGCGTCGTACTCGCCGGCGTCGAGCTTGGCCAGGCGGGTGTTGACGTTGCCTCGCAGGAAACGGATCTGCAGGTCGGGCCGGCGGGTCAAAAGTTGTGCCTGGCGGCGCAGGCTCGACGTTCCCACGACCGCGCCTGCCGGCAGGGCATCCAGGCTGGCGTAGGTGTTGGAAACGAAGGCGTCGCGCGGGTCCTCACGCTCGCAGATGCAGAACAGGCCCAGGCCCTCGGGGAAATCCATCGGCACGTCTTTCATCGAGTGCACGGCGATATCCGCCTCGTTCTCGAGCAGGGCGGTTTCCAGCTCCTTGACGAACAGCCCCTTGCCGCCGATTTTCGACAGGGGCGAGTCGAGCAGCTTGTCGCCGCGGCTGACCATCGGTACCAGGGTCACCTGCAGCCCCGGATGAGCCTGTTCCAGGCGAGCCTTGACGTATTCGGCCTGCCACAGGGCGAGCGCGCTCTTGCGGGTAGCGATGCGGATTTCGCGAGAAGACATGGATCGGTCCGTACTGAATAGATACGGCAGATAATAACAGTTCGGCCCGGCCAGCTTTGACTTGTATCAGGAAGTCCGCAGCCTCCCTGGCCTGGAACAGCGGACGGGTGAACCCCGGGGCGTGTTGCAAGCCCCGGGTTACAGCTGCTGCATCATCTTGCGCACGCCAGCGACATGCCGTCGGCTGACGATCAATGCATCGCCGTTGAGGCCCTTGAGGAACAGTTGGAAATGCCCCAGTGGCGTACGCTGCAGGCGCTCGATACGGTCGCGGGCCACCAGCGCATTGCGGTGGATACGCACGAAGCGTTCGCCGAACTCGTCCTCCAGCGCCTTCAGCGGCTCGTCGAGCAGCACCTCGCCGCCTTCATGGCGCAGGGTCACGTACTTGTGGTCGGCGATGAAATAGATCACCTGGCCGATGGGGATCAGCTCGATGCCCTTGCGGGTCCGCGCGCTGATGTGGCTGCGTGGCCCGGTACCGCTTTCCGCCGCCGGCCGGGTCAGCGCCGCCAGCTGCACGCGGTTGGGCCGCTCGGCCTTCTTCAGGGCCTCTAGCAGGTGCTCGGGGCGCACCGGCTTGACCAGGTAACCCACGGCGCTGACCTGGAAGGCCTCCAGGGCAAACTCGTCATGGGCGGTGCAGAACACCACCGCAGGCGGCGTCTCGCGCTCGCACAGGCGCGCGGCCACCTGCAGGCCGTCCAGGCCGGGCATGCGGATATCGAGCAGGACGACATCCGGCTTGAGGCTGTCGATCAGGGCCAATGCCTCTTCGCCATTGGTGGCGCTGGGCTCCAGTACACTGTAACCCTCGAGTTCACTGACCAGGCGGGTCAGGCGTTCGCGGGCCAGGGGTTCGTCATCAACGATCAGGACATTCATATTGCGCTGGATTCCTGAGTGAGTCTCGCACAAGGATAGCGTAGACAGGTGAAGTGACGGCCGTCACGGCGGTCCACGCTAAGACTAGCGCGGGGCCCAAAAAGTGCCGCAAGTCGGGCACCAATGTTCACCAGTGCCAGGTGAGTACCGCCAGACACCTGCTGCACGGCAGCTTCGTCATAGGGATTGCTGATACACAATACGAACTCTCCCTCTTTATAGTCGGCTTCGACCCTGACCACCCCACCTTCGACACGCGGCGCGATGCCATGGATCAGGGCGTTTTCCAGTAAAGGCTGCAAGGTCAGTTGCGGGATCGGCAAATCATCCGGAATTGTGCCGACCCTCCAGTCCAACTGTAGACGGTTGCCGAGACGATAGCGTTCGATCGACAAATATCGTTGCGCTAATTCCAATTCCTCGCGCCAGCTCACCAGGTTTCCCGGCTTGGCGAGACTGGCCCGGAACAGGTCGGACAGATCCATCACCGCCTGTTCGGCCTGGCGCGGGTCGCTCGCCACCAGGCTGGCAATGCTGTTCAGGCTGTTGAACAGGAAGTGCGGGCGGATCCGCGCCTGCAGCGCCTCCAACCGCGCCTGCAACTCCGCCTGCTGCTGGCGTCGCCACTGACTCTGCAGATAAAAGTAGCGCAGCATCAGCGCCGACATGATGAGACTGATCAACGCATGGCGCAGATAGCGGCCAGGGCTGCCACCCTCGACCTGGCTGGCGGCGAGGGAGAAGTATTCGGTCAGCGCGGTGCAGGCCAGCGTCAGGCCAACCACCAGGGCGCAGCACAGGACCCCGGCCACCCCGGGACGCAAGCGCGCCAACCAGGCCCGGGCACCGCACAGCACCGCCGCCGACAACAGGACGATCCACTGCACGTACAACGAAGTCAGGGCCAGGCGCACCCAGTCGAAGCCGGCAGGCATCGGCTCGCTGAGCACCAGCACCATCACCAGCAGCTCGGCCAATACCACCAGCACCAGCAGCGCTTCTGGCAGACAGAGCTCCGGCAGGAAGAATTCCGGTATCGCGGGCGCATCACGCCCGGTGTTCGTTCGTGAGATTGGCATGCCCCCAGTGTCGACGTCTGTGCTGTCCACGACAAGCCATGCGACCGATTCGGTCGAAATAAAAGTCGCACGACCGGCGTCAGCCCCAGCCGGGGCAACCCTGCTATGATCGGCAACAATTTTTCCGGCAATCCATCTTCAGCAGATCACGAGCGAATCCATGAGCACCGACAAGACCAATCAGTCCTGGGGCGGCCGTTTCAGCGAGCCGGTCGACGCCTTCGTCGCCCGCTTCACCGCCTCCGTCACGTTCGACCAGCGCCTCTACCGCCACGACATCATGGGTTCGATCGCCCATGCGACGATGCTGGCCAAGGTCGGTGTGCTGACCGATGCCGAGCGTGACAGCATCATCGACGGGCTGACCACCATCCAGGGCGAAATCGAGGCCGGCAACTTCGACTGGCGCGTGGACCTGGAAGACGTGCACATGAACATCGAGGCGCGCCTGACCGACCGCATCGGCATCACCGGCAAGAAGCTGCACACCGGCCGTAGCCGCAACGACCAGGTCGCCACCGACATCCGCCTGTGGCTGCGTGACGAGATCGACCTGATCCTGGCGGAAATCACCCGCCTGCAGAAAGGCCTGCTGGAACAGGCCGAGCGCGAAGCCGGCAGCATCATGCCCGGTTTCACCCACCTGCAGACCGCCCAGCCGGTGACCTTCGGCCACCACCTGCTGGCCTGGTTCGAAATGCTCAGCCGTGACTACGAGCGCCTGGTCGACTGCCGCAAGCGCACCAACCGCATGCCCCTGGGCAGCGCCGCGCTGGCCGGTACCACCTACCCGATCGACCGCGAGTACACCGCACAGTTGCTGGGCTTCGAGGCCGTCGGTGGCAACTCCCTGGACAACGTTTCGGACCGGGACTTCGCCATCGAGTTCTGCTCGGCGGCCAGCATCGCGATGATGCACCTGTCGCGCTTCTCCGAGGAACTGGTCCTGTGGACCAGCGCGCAGTTCCAGTTCATCGACCTGCCAGACCGCTTCTGCACCGGCAGCTCGATCATGCCCCAGAAGAAGAACCCCGACGTGCCGGAGCTGGTTCGCGGCAAGACCGGCCGGGTGTTCGGCTCGCTGACCGGCCTGCTGACCCTGATGAAGGGTCAGCCACTGGCCTACAACAAGGACAACCAGGAAGACAAGGAACCGCTGTTCGACGCCGCCGACACCCTGCGCGACTCGCTGCGCGCGTTCGCCGACATGATCCCGGCGATCAAGCCCCGGCACGCGGTGATGCGCGAGGCAGCCCTGCGCGGCTTCTCCACCGCGACCGACCTGGCGGACTACCTGGTGCGCCGTGGCCTGCCGTTCCGTGACTGCCACGAGATCGTCGGCCATGCGGTGAAGTACGGCGTGGAAACCGGCAAGGACCTGGCGGAAATGAGCCTGGAAGAACTGCGCCAGTTCAGCGACCAGATCGAACAGGATGTGTTCGCCGTACTGACCCTGGAAGGCTCGGTCAACGCCCGCGACCACATCGGCGGCACTGCCCCGGCCCAGGTCAAGGCCGCGGTCGCCCGCGGCCAGGCCCTGCTCGCCGGCCGCTGAAACGCCTCAGGGCCTGTGGCGACACAGGCCTTTTAATGCCGAGCCAATTCGTGGCGAGCGGGCTTGCCCGCGCTGGGCTGCGCGGCAGCCCCAATTCCTGCAATCGTGGACTTTCAGGAAAAATGCGTTCGCCGGGGTTGGGGCCGCCTTGCGCCCCAGCGCGGGCAAGCCCGCTCACCACAAGTAGCCGGGCGAGGCTCTTCAGCCGGTAAACTGCACGGCTACTTCTTCGCCGCAATCATCGCCAGGAACGCCGGCATCGCCGCATCCTTGTCCGCCGCGATCCGCCTGGCGTGCTCGCCCTGCTGCAACCGCTCCAGCAACGCCTTCGCCTGCGGCATGTCGGCCAGCAGATCGATGCCGAACAGCTTGCCGCCCACCGCACAGGCCAGGTCGACGCTGTAGAGGAAATACAGGTCCGCCACGCTGAACTCGCTACCCGCCACATAGGGCGCGAACTTGCCATGGCGCTTGAGTGCGGCAAATCCGAGCAACAGTTCACCACGGGTCTTTTCCTTGATCGCCTCCGGCACCGGCGTGCCGAAGAACACCTCGGCAAAACAGGCCCGGGCCGGCAGTTCGATGTACAGCTCGATCTCCTTGGCCAGCGCCAGTACCTGGGCCCGCTGGAACGGCTCGCGCGGCAGCAGCGGCTTGCCGCCCTGGGTGTCCTCGAGGTACTCGAGAATCACCGTGGTTTCGTTGATGTAGCCCTGTTCAACGCCCAGTACCGGCACCTTCCCACGCGGGCTGATCACCAGTGTTTCCGGGGTCTGTCCGGGGTAGAAGGCGACCTCCTCGAAAGGCAGTCCTTTTTCGAGCAGGGCCAGCTTGACCATGTTGTAGTAGTTGCTGACCGAAAATCCATAAAGCTTGAGCATCACAGAGCCTCCAGGCCGTGCGGGGTTGGCGCAGGCAGTTATAGTGCACTGGACAAAAATTGACCAGCAGCACCCTGCGACCCAATCCGGGTAAACTGACGATCTTTCCCACAGGAGCCTGCCATGAGCGAGCCAAGCGATATCGACAACGACGACGAAGCGTTCGCCGAAACCACCCTGACCCAGGCCATCGAGAACCAGATCGAAAGCGGCAACCCGCCAGCGGCGAAGGCGACCTTCAACAAGCTGACTCTGGTCGGCTACGAGCGTGACGAGATCCTCAACCTGATGGCGCACGTGCTGGCCGTGGAAATCGACGCGATGCTCGACGACGACCGCCCCTTCAACAGCGAGTGGTACGAAACGGCCCTGCGCGCCTTGCCAGAATTGCCACCCGAGAAGGACTGAGCCCCAGGGATTTTCGACGGCCATTGGCGGGCAAGCCTCGCTCCTGCAGGGTGGGACCGAGCACAAATCCTGCGCTCGACACGGGCCTGTAGGAGCGTGGCTTGCCCGCGAACAGGCCCGGCAAGGCAACCCACCCCCACCGCGTCTACACTGAAAACGCCTCGGCACTGGACAGCCCGGGCAAGTGGGATCACCTTAGTGGTGCGTCGCCCGATAATAATTCCTGAAAGTCTGGAGTCCTTATGTCGTATACCCCTGAGTTGGTTGCCGAACTGGAAATCCTTGCACTGTTCAACCTGGGGAGTTCCCAGGAGGGCCTGAAAATCCATCAGACTGCCGCCCCTTCGGCCATTGCCGCCGCCAAACGCCTGTTCGAGAAGGAACTGATCACTCAAGTCGATGGTGGTTACCTGACCAGCCTGGGTCGCGATGCCGCCGAGCACGCCCAGGGCCTGCTGACGATCCTGAGCGTCAAGGAAGCCGCCTGACCCCATACAGCGCCCACGCGGTCCCACTGTCGCACGGACTGCGCGGGCCTTTGTCGCCAGGGTTTAGACAATCTGGCATCCATCGACAAATTCAGCTTAAAGCAGCGCCCGCTTAGCCTGTAAACTGCACATCATTCAGATATTTCCTACTGTCGAGCGCCGCAAGCTGATGACGCGCACCCACGAAATACGCCCTAACCTGGACGAGGGCATTGACCGCCAGGTGCTCAACCAGCTGCGCTTGCGCTTCCTGAAACTCAATCAGGGTCGACTGGAGCGCGCGATGGAAGGCTTGTCGCCACGCCAGCAGGTCGTGCTGAACGTGCTGCCGCTGTTCTTCCACGTCAATCACCCGCTGTTGCCCGGCTACGTCTCGGGCAGCACGCCGGCTGGACTGTCGGGCTACGAGCCGAACGACTCGGCCCTGGCCGAAGCCCAGCGCCTGACCCGCTCCTTCTCCTACAAGACTCGCCCGGCCAGCCTGCCACGCCCGATCCACGGCCTGTTCCTGATGGGCAGCCTGGGCACCCTGGCCCAGGCCGACCAGAGCGACATGGACTTCTGGGTCTGCCACGCCAGCGACCTGAGCCAGGGTGAACTGGCCGAACTGCGCAAGAAATGCCAGCTGCTCGAAGCCTGGGCGGCCAGCCAGGGCGCCGAGGCGCATTTCTTCCTGATTGATCCGGCCCGTTTCGTGCGCGGCGAACGCGACGCGCAACTGAGTTCGGAAGACTGCGGTACCACCCAGCACTACCTGCTGCTGGACGAGTTCTACCGCACCGCCATCTGGCTCGCCGGCCGTACGCCGCTGTGGTGGCTGGTGCCGGTGTACGAGGAAGCGCGCTACGACCAGTACACCCATACCCTGCTGTCCAAGCGGTTCATCCGCTCGGACGAATGCCTGGACCTCGGCCACCTGGCGCACATCCCGCCAGGAGAATTCATCGGGGCCGGGCTCTGGCAGTTGTTCAAGGGCATCGAGTCACCCTACAAATCGGTGCTCAAGCTGCTGCTGACCGAGGTCTACGCCAGCGAGCACCCACAGGTCGAATGCCTGAGCCTGCGCTTCAAGCAGGCGGTGTTCGCCAACCGACTGGACCTGGACGAGCTGGACCCCTATGTCGTGGTCTACCGGCGGATCGAGGAATACCTCAAGGCCCGCAACGAGCCGGAGCGCCTGGAACTGGTGCGGCGCAGCCTGTACCTCAAGGTCAACCGCAAGCTCACCGGTGGCAACACCCGCAACAGCAGCTGGCAGCGCCTGCTGCTGGTCCGCCTGGCCGGCGAATGGGGCTGGGACCGCCGGCAATTGACGCTACTCGACAGCCGCAGCCAGTGGAAGGTTCGCCAGGTCAGCGCCGAACGCCGCGCACTGGTCAACGAACTGAACTACAGCTACCGCTTCCTGACCCAGTTCGCCCGCACCGAGCAGGCCGTCAGCCTGATCAACAAGCGTGATCTCAACGTGCTCGGCCGCCGGCTCTACGCAGCCTTCGAGCGCAAGGCCGGCAAGATCGAGTTCATCAACCCCGGGATCGCGCCGGACATGGCCGAGGACACCCTCACCCTGGTCCAGTCACCCAACCGCAAGGAACCGGGACACACCCACTGGGGCCTCTACAACGGCAGCCTGGGCGCCCAGGAGTGGGAGCACTTCGCGCCGATCAAGCGCAGCCGCGAACTGCTCGAACTGCTCACCTGGTGCCATCGCAACGGCGTGATCGACAGCAGCACCCGCCTGGCCCTGCACCCGGGCAGCAGCGACCTGACCGAGTTCGAGCTGTTCAACCTGCTCGGCAGCCTGCAGCAGGTGATCGCCCTGCCCCTGAGCAGCGTCGACGAAGAACAGTTGCTGCGCCCCAGTATCCCGAGCGAGGTACTGCTGCTGGTCAACGTCGGGGTCGACCCGCTCAAGCACCACCGCGACCTGAACATCCTGATGACCACCGAACGCACCGACTCGCTGAGTTATGCCGGAGTCCGGGAAAACCTGGTGCTGACCCTCGACCAGGTCACCCTCAACAGCTGGAACGAGGTACTGCTCAACCGCTACGACGGGCCGCATGCGCTGCTCGACTGCCTGCGCGACTACCTCAACAACCTGCCGCTGGGCCGCGACATGCCCCGGCTGCAGGTACGCTGCTTCTGCCACAACCGTGCACAGTTCATCGCCCAGCGCGTCGAGGAAGTGCTCAACACCGCCCAGGAGCTGCTGCTCGGCAACCTCAACCATCGTTACCTGGTCCAGGTCCAGCAGCACTACCACGTGCTGGAACTGGTACCCGGCCAGGTCCGGCACATCGCCCTGGACAGCATTTCGATGCTGCTCGACTACCTGGGCACCGACCTGTCGGCGTACAGCCCGCTGCACCTGGACCTGCGCGCGATGGAGGAACACGACCTGGCACTGGTGCTGCCGATGGGCCAGCCCGACTGCGTGCAGGTGTTCTACCGGATCAACGAGGACCAGGCCGAGCTGTACGTGCTGGATGAATTCAACGCCCTGTGGCTGCAGCGCCTGCCGTTCCACGACGAGCAGAGCCTGCTGGTGCCGCTGCAGCGTTTCCTGCAGTCGATCCTCTACCGCCGCGAGGCCCTGATGCCGATGGACTCGGCGGCGCCAACCCGGGCACTGGAAGTCCTGTACTACCAGCTGCTGCCCTCGGCACCGGGCCGGGCCCGACGGGTCGAAGTCCGCCCGGCACCGCAGACGCCGGTCAACAAGCCGTTCTACGACGTCCAGGCAATCGTCGGCAAGACCGGCCAGGACGAGGTCCAGGTCACCCTGTACTGCAATCAGCGGGAGTTTTCCGAGCTGGAGCATGGCAACCAGCTGTACCTCGCGGTTGCCCAGGAAATCGTCGGCCAGCGGCGCGAAGTGGAGCGCTACCGCTGCTATATCACCGACCTCGACCTCAGCGGCCTGGTCGGCGAGGGCGTCGGCTCGACCAACCTGCACCTGCGCTACAAGGCCGAGCTGGAGAACTCGCTGAACCTCGCGCTGGACCTGGTCTGAAGCCGCTCAGAGGTGGTAGTCGCCAGCGGCTTCCGGCTGGTACTCGACCTCGAGCAGCGCCAGCTTCAGGGTCTTGCCACCCGGTGCCGGCCAGTTGATGTGCTGGCCGACCTGCAGGCCGAGCAAGGCACTGCCGACCGGCGCGAGAATCGAGATCCGCCCCTCGTCGGCATTGGCGTCCTGCGGATAGACCAGGGTCAGGCGGTAGTCCTTGCCGCTGCCTTCCTCGCGGCAATGCACCCGGGAATTCATGGTCACGACACCGGCCGGCACCTCTTCGTGGCCCACGACGTTTTCAGCGCGATCCAGTTCGGCCTGCAACGCGATGACGCCCGGCAGCGAGTCGTCCAGGCTGTCGATCAGGCGTTCCAGGCGCTGCACGTCCAGGCGGGTAAGAATGATGGAAGGTGCGGTGCTCATGATCCAGGCAGACTCCTTTTTTCTGCGCGATAAAAGCAAAACCCCGCCACGAAAGGCGGGGTTCTCATGCCCTACTTCGGTGCAGGGCGTATCCGGACACTACCACAGCAGCGTAAATACACAAGCCACCGAGCGATGCCTGCGCAGGAGCCGGCTGGCTGGCGATGGCGGTGTATCAGACTACGAAGAGGCTGAAGGTCAGATCGCAATCGCCCGCAAGCCGGCTCCCACCCCATGCCACAGGGCAATCAAGTGCCCTTCAGGCCTGGGCCTTGCGCGTGCGGGCCTGCGCGCAGATCACCCGCCGGCGCTCATCGTCCGCCGAGCGCCATTCGCGGATGTCCTCGACATGCCGAAAACATCCGATACAAATTTTCTGCTCATCGAGCCGGCAAAGGCTCACGCAGGGCGAAGGCACCGCCGGGCTGATGTTGCTGTAAAGCGGCTTGGGCGGCCGTGCAGGAGCGGCTGGCTGCGTCACCATCAGATCTCGTCGAAGTCCAGCTTGACGCCGGCCTGTTCCCAGGTGGCCCGGGCGACGATCTCGCTGAGCAGTTCCTCGCTCTTGTCGCAGACCCACTGGCTGCTCTCTTCGTCATAGTCGAAGTGGTAGCCACCCGAACGTGCCGCTACCCACAGCTGGCGCAGGGGTTCCTGGCGGCTGAAGATCAGCTGGCTGCCGCCTTCGAACTTGACGGTCAACACTCCGGCGGAGTTTTCCAGGTCCAGGTCCAGGTCACTCTCGTCGAACACATCCTCCAGATTTTGCTGGAGACTATCGACCAGGTCGTGAAAGCGGGCTTCAGTCAAACTCATTGCGCGAACCTCGAAAAATGCGTGTCACTCCAGGCGGGCGAAGATAAGCGCGTCGCCGGATGTTTGCAAAGCATAACCAGTGCGGGGCGACGAGACATCAATCATCGGTCCGCCACCGCCCGGCTGGCGGCTTGCATAGGCAAGCCGCCGGGTGGCCGGTATACTCGGGCGCAATCAATGCTTTTACAAAGGATTTCGCCATGAAGCGCCTGATCTCTTCCCTTGCTGCGCTCCTCGCGATCGCTTGCCTGGTCTCTGCCTGTGGTCAAAAAGGTCCGTTGTACCTCCCCGATGACAACCAGAACCCCAACGACCAGGCCAAGTCTTCGCAAAGCAAGGCGCATAAGCACGACACCTACGAGTAAGGGCTCATCATGGACGCTTTCAACTACCGCGACGGCGAGCTGTTCGCGGAAGGTGCGGCTTTGTCCGCCATTGCCGAGCGCTTTGGCACGCCCACCTACGTCTACTCCCGCGCGCACATCGAGGCGCAGTACCGCGCCTATGCCGATGCCCTCGAAGGCGTGCCGCACCTGGTCTGCTTCGCGGTCAAGGCCAACTCCAACCTCGGCGTGCTGAACCTACTGGCCCGCCTGGGCGCCGGTTTCGACATCGTTTCGCGTGGTGAGCTGGAACGCGTGCTGGCCGCTGGCGGCCGGGCCGACCGTATCGTGTTCTCCGGCGTCGGCAAGACCCGTGATGACATGCGCCGCGCCCTGGAAGTCGGCGTGCACTGCTTCAACGTCGAATCGTCCGAAGAGCTCGAGCGCCTGCAGCAGGTCGCTGCCGAGATGGGCGTACGCGCGCCGGTCTCGCTGCGGGTCAACCCGGACGTGGATGCCGGCACCCACCCGTACATCTCCACCGGCCTCAAGGAAAACAAGTTCGGCATCGCCATTGCCGACGCCGAAGAAGCCTACGTGCGCGCCGCGCAGTCGCCGAATCTGGAAGTGCTCGGCGTCGACTGCCACATCGGCTCGCAGCTGACCAGCCTGGATCCGTTCCTCGACGCCCTCGACCGCCTGCTGGCGCTGATCGACCGCCTTGGCGAATGCGGCATCTACCTGCAGCACATCGACCTCGGCGGTGGCGTGGGCGTGCGTTATCGCGACGAAGAGCCGCCACGGGTGGCCGACTACATCAAGGCCGTGCGTGAACGTACCGCCGGCCGCGACCTGGCGCTGATGTTCGAGCCGGGCCGCTTCATCGTCGCCAACGCCGGCGTGCTGCTGACCCGGGTCGAGTACCTCAAGCACACCGAGCACAAGGATTTCGCCATCGTCGACGCGGCGATGAACGACCTGATCCGGCCATCGCTGTACCAGGCCTGGATGAACGTCACCGCCGTGCGTCCGCGGGATGCACAGCCACGCACCTACGACGTGGTCGGCCCGATCTGCGAGACCGGCGACTTCCTGGCCAAGGACCGTCCGTTGGCGCTGGAAGAAGGCGACCTGCTGGCCGTGCACTCGGCTGGCGCCTATGGTTTCGTCATGAGCTCCAACTACAACACGCGCGGCCGCGCCGCCGAGGTGCTGGTGGACGGTGAGCAGGTGATCGAGATCCGTCGCCGCGAAACGCTGGCCGAACTGTACGCCGGCGAAAGCCTGCTGCCGGAGTAAACCCATGCTGCTGCGTTTTACCAAGATGCACGGCCTGGGCAACGACTTCATGGTCCTCGACCTGGTCAGCCAGCACGCGCACATTCAGCCCAAGCACGCCAAACAGTGGGGCGACCGCCACACCGGCATCGGTTTCGACCAGTTGCTGATCGTCGAGGCGCCGAGCAATCCCGAAGTGGACTTCCGCTACCGGATCTTCAACTCCGACGGTTCGGAAGTGGAACAGTGCGGCAACGGCGCGCGCTGCTTCGCCCGTTTCGTGCTGGACAAGCGCCTGACCGCCAAGCGCAGGATCCGCGTCGAGACCAAGAGCGGCATCATCGAGCTGGACGTCCGCCAGGATGGCCAGATCAGCGTCGACATGGGCGCCCCGCGCCTGGTGCCGGCGGACATTCCGTTCCAGGCCCCGGCCCAGGCCCTGAGCTACCCGCTGGAAGTCGACGGCCAACAGGTCGAACTGGCCGCCGTGTCGATGGGCAACCCCCATGCGGTGCTGCGCGTCAACGATATCAATGCGGCGCCTGTCCACGAACTGGGCCCGAAGATCGAACACCATCCGCGCTTCCCGGCACGGGTCAACGTCGGCTTCCTCCAGGTGATCGACCGTCACCGTGCGCAACTGCGCGTCTGGGAACGTGGCGCCGGGGAAACCCAGGCCTGCGGGACCGGCGCCTGCGCCGCGGCGGTAGCGGCCATCAGCCAGGGCTGGATGGATTCGCCGGTGACCATCGACCTGCCCGGTGGGCGCCTGTCCATCGAGTGGGCCGGCGTCGGCCAGCCGGTGATGATGACTGGGCCCGCCGTGCGGGTGTATGAAGGACAAGTGCGTCTATAAGCGAGCGAACGTCATGACCGACCAGCCCAAGGTTCCAGCCGAACAGCCCCACGAACTGCCAGAGCAGAGCCTTGAGGCGGCCGCCGTCGCCGCCTACCTGGAGGCTCATCCGGACTTCTTCGTCGACCATGAGGAACTGCTGCCGGCGCTGCGCATCCCGCATCAGCGTGGCGACACGGTGTCGCTGGTCGAGCGGCAGATGAAGATCCTGCGCGAACGCAACATCGAGATGCGCCATCGGCTGTCGCAGCTGATGGACGTCGCCCGCGACAACGACCGGCTGTTCGACAAGACCCGCCGGCTGATCCTCGCGCTGATGGATGCGGCCAGCCTCGACGACCTGGTGATGGCGGTCGAGGACAGCCTGCGCCAGGACTTCCAGGTGCCCTTCGTCAGCCTGATCCTGTTCGGCGACAACGCCATGCCGGTCGGCCGCTGGGTCAGCGGCGCCGAGGCCCAGCAGGCGATCGGCGGACTGCTTTCGGAAGGCAAGAGCGTCAGCGGCAGCCTGCGCGAGCATGAGCTGGACTTCCTGTTCGGCGAAGAGCAGCGCAAGCAGATCGGCTCCACCGCCGTCGTCGCCATCAGTCACCTGGGTCTGCATGGCGTGCTCGCCATCGCCAGCCGCGACCCGCAGCACTACAAGAGTTCGGTCGGCACCCTGTTCCTCGGCTATATCGCCGAAGTTCTGGGTCGCGTCGTCCCGCGCTTCACCCACTCCCTGCGCTCGGTACGCTAGCCATGGAACGACAGCTGGACGCCTACTGCGAGCACCTGCGCAGTGAGCGTCAGGTGTCGCCGCACACCCTCGAAGCCTATCGCCGCGACCTGAACAAGGTCCTGGCCTTCTGCGAGAAGGAACAGGTCGGCAGTTGGGCCAGGCTGGATATCCAGCGGCTGCGCCGACTCGTCGCCCGCCTGCACCAGCAAGGGCAATCCTCGCGCAGCCTGGCACGCCTGCTGTCGGCCGTGCGCGGGCTGTACCAGTATCTCAATCGCGAAGGCCTCTGCGATCACGACCCGGCCACCGGCCTGGCGCCACCCAAGAGCGAGCGCCGACTCCCCAAGACCCTCGATACCGACCGTGCCCAGCAGTTGCTCGACGGCGCCGTGGAGGACGACTTCCTCGCCCACCGCGACCAGGCCATTCTCGAACTGTTCTATTCCTCGGGGCTGCGCCTTTCGGAGCTGACCGGGCTCAACCTCGACCAGCTGGACCTGGCCGACGGCCTGGTGCAGGTCCACGGCAAGGGCAGCAAGACCCGCGTCCTGCCGGTCGGCCGCAAGGCCCGGGAAGCCCTGCAGGCCTGGCTGCCGCTACGGGCCCTGAGCAACCCGGCGGACGATGCGGTGTTCGTCAGCCAGCAGGGCCGGCGCCTCGGCCCTCGGGCCATCCAGCTGCGGGTCAAGGCTGCCGGCGAGCGCGAGCTTGGGCAGAACCTGCACCCGCACATGCTCCGCCACTCGTTTGCCAGCCACTTGCTGGAGTCCTCCCAGGACCTGCGCGGCGTGCAGGAACTGCTCGGCCACTCGGACATCAAGACCACGCAGATCTACACCCACCTGGACTTCCAGCACCTGGCCACCGTCTATGACAGCGCCCACCCGCGGGCCAAACGCAGCAAGGATTCCTCGCAATGACGATTGAGCTGGTCACCTTCGACCTCGACGACACCCTGTGGGACACCGCTCCCGTGATCCACAGTGCGGAAAACGTGCTGCGCGAGTGGCTGGCCAGCCATGCGCCGGACCTGGGCGGCATTCCGATCGAACACCTGTGGGCGATCCGCGAGCGCGTGCTGCTCAGCGAGCCGACGCTCAAGCACCGCATCAGCGCCCTGCGCCGGCGGGTGCTGTTCCATGCCCTGGTGGAAGCCGGTTATCCGCAGGCCCAGGCCAGCGTGCTGGCCGACGAGGCGTTCGAGGTGTTCATTCACGCCCGCCACCAGATCGACGTGTTCCCTGAGGTCGAGCCGACCCTGGAAGCCCTGGGCCGCAGCTTCGCCCTCGGCGTGGTCACCAACGGCAACGCCGACGTGCGTCGCCTGGGCCTGGCCGATTACTTCCGCTTTGCCCTCTGCGCCGAGGACATCGGCATCGCCAAGCCGGACTCGCGCCTGTTCCACGAAGCCCTGGCACGTGGCGGCAACATTGCGGCCAGCGCCGCGGTGCATATTGGCGATCATCCTGGCGACGACATCGCCGGTGCGCAGCAGGCCGGCCTGCGGGCGGTCTGGTACAACCCGGCAGGCAAGACCTGGGAAGCCGAACGCCGCCCGGATGCCGAAATTCGCAGCCTCACCGAGCTGCCGAGCCTGCTCGCCGCCTGGAACGCCTAGCCAGACAGCACCACACCTCTTGTGGCGAGGGGGCTTGCCCCCGCTGGGTCGCAGAGCGGCCCCAAGCCCGGCTGACTTGAGCTTTCAGGTACATCGCCTACTCAGGTTCTGCGGCTGCTCTGCAGCCGAGCGGGGGCAAGCCCCCTCGCCACAGTTTCTGCCCTAGCTTCTGCTTCTGATCTAGCTTCAGCTTCTGATCTAGCTTCAGCTTCTGATCTAGCTTCAGCTTCTGATCTAGCTTCAGCTTCTGATCTAGCTTCAGCCTCTGCTCTAGCCTCAGCTTCTACCCTGGCTTCAGCCTCTGCTCTAGCTTCAGCCTCTGCTCTAGCCTCAGCTTCTACCCTAGATTCAGCTTCTACCCTAGCCTCAGCTTCTGCTCTAGCCTCTACTTCTGCTGCAGATCCAGCCATTCTGCAGGCATGAAAAAGCCCGCAGCGACGGCGGGCTTTTTCGACAAGCGGGTAGCGCCACTCAGATAGGGCGGCTGCCGTACTTGTTATCCGGCTTCTTGGGCGGATCGGCGACCACGTTGGCCTCCACTTCCTGCACCTTGCCGCCGCGAGCCAGGAATTCTTCCATGGCACGCGCCAGAGCATCGCGCTCCTTGTTCTTGGTCTCGACGCTTGGCAGCTCATCGACCGATACCGCCGCCTTGGCCTTGCCCTTGGAGGTCGGAGCGGGTGCATCGCCGCCATCGTCGTCGGCTACGTCCACGTCTTCTGCAGACGCTTCCAGGCCTTCTTCGTTCTCGTCTTCGTCGCCTACTTCGAGGTCATCATTTTCCAGATCGTCGTCGCTCATGTTCTACCTCATGACTTGCGAAAAGCAGATTAGTTATAGCCCAGCTATGCCGACTGTCGAAGGCTGCCGGAAAAAAATCAACATCCGCTGGAGACCAGCGGCTTATGCCCCATCACCCTGGAGGGTGGCAAGGACTTTACGGGCACCGCCATGATCGCGGTGCTCGCCAAGATAGACGCCCTGCCAGCTACCCAGCGCCAGCCGCCCCGCCGTTACCGGCAAAGTCAGCTGACAGCCTAGCAAACTGGCCTTGAAGTGCGCCGGCAAGTCGTCCGCGCCTTCGTCGTTGTGTTCATAGTCGAGGTCGCCTTGCGGGACCAGTCGATTGAAAAAACGCTCGAAGTCACGACGTACCGCCGGATCGGCATTCTCGTTGATGGTCAACGAGGCCGAGGTATGCTGCAGCCACAAATGCAACAGACCGACTCGACATGCCTTCAGTTCAGGCAAGCCGTCGAGCAACTCCTGGGTCACCAAATGAAAACCCCGGGGCCTGGCCCGCAAGGTAATCAGTGTCTGTTGCCACATACAGTTCTCCGCCCATCGGCGCGCATTCTAGCGCGCTCAGGAAAAAAGCAAAGCGCCTAATACGCCTGCCATGCTGTAAGCCATCGCCCCATGGGAACAGGCTCCAACATTTTGTCTGTAATGCCTCTGGATAAATCCTTTCAGCCCTCTTTCCCCTGACAAAATCCGGACAAAAAAATGCCCGGCAAGCCGGGCAATTTTTTTCAAGGCACTTAGAGGTTATAGCCACGCTCGTTGTGTTGTGCCAGGTCGAGGCCGACCGATTCTTCCTCGTCGGTGACCCGCAGGCCCATCACCACATCCAGGACCTTCAGGATGACGTAGGTGACGATCGCGGTGTAGATGATGGTGAAGCCGACACCCTTGCACTGTACCCAGACCTGGGCAGCCACATCGGTGGTCGCGGCGTTGAAGCCGCCCATCGACGGTGCGGCGAACACGCCGGTCAGGATCGCGCCGAGGATACCGCCGATACCGTGCACGCCGAAGGCGTCCAGGGAGTCGTCGTAGCCCAGCTTGCGCTTGAGCGAGGTGGCGCAGAAGAAGCACACCACGCCAGCGGCCAGGCCGATCACCAGTGCCCCCATCGGGCCGACGGTACCGGCCGCCGGGGTAATGGCGACCAGGCCGGCCACCACGCCCGAGGCGATACCCAGTGCGCTTGGCTTGCCGTGGGTCAGCCACTCGGCAAACATCCAGCCCAGTGCGGCGGCGGCGGTGGCAATCTGGGTCACCAGCATCGCCATGCCGGCGGTGCCGTTGGCGGCAGCGGCGGAACCGGCGTTGAAGCCGAACCAGCCGATCCACAGCATGGCAGCACCGATCAGGGTGTAGCCCAGGTTATGCGGCGCCATTGGCGTGGTTGGGTAGCCCTTGCGCTTGCCCAGCACCAGGCAGGCCACGAGACCGGCGATACCGGCGTTGATGTGCACCACGGTGCCACCTGCGAAGTCCAGCACGCCCCAGTCGCCCAGCAGCGAACCCGCACCGCCCCAGACCATGTGCGCGATCGGCGCATAGACCAGAGTGAACCAGACACCCATGAAGATCAGCATCGCGGAGAATTTCATGCGCTCGGCGAAGGCACCGACGATCAGCGCCGGGGTGATGATCGCGAAGGTCATCTGGAAGGTGACGAACACCGCCTCGGGGAACAGCGCCGCAGGGCCGGTGATGCTCGCCGGAGTGATACCGGCCAGGAAGGCCTTGCCCAGGCCGCCGACGAAGGAGTTGAGGTTGACGACACCGGCTTCCATCCCGGTGGTATCGAACGCCATACTGTAGCCGTAGATGAACCACAGGATGGTGATCAGGCCAGTGATGGCGAAGCACTGCATCATCACCGAAAGAATGTTCTTCGAACGCACCATGCCGCCGTAGAACAGCGCCAGGCCCGGAATGGTCATGAACAGCACGAGGGCCGTGGAGGTCAGCATCCAGCTGGTGTCACCGGAATTGAGCACCGGCGCGGGGGCAGGGTCTGCCGCCATGGCCAGGGCTGGCATTATTAGGGACAACAGGGCTCCTAGCCCTGCGAATTTACGCAGAGTCATATTGTTTTCTCCTGGGGCGTTGGGGTTTGGGCGGCTTAGATGGCGTCGGTATCGGTTTCGCCGGTACGGATGCGAATAGCCTGTTCCAGATTGACCACGAAGATCTTGCCGTCACCGATCTTGCCGGTGTTGGCGGCCTTGGTTATCGCCTCGATAACCCGGTCCAGATCCTTGTCGTCGATGGCGACGTCGATCTTCACCTTGGGCAGGAAGTCGACCACGTATTCCGCGCCGCGATACAGCTCGGTGTGACCCTTCTGCCGACCGAAGCCCTTGACCTCAGTGACGGTAATGCCCTGCACGCCGATCTCGGACAACGACTCGCGCACATCGTCCAACTTGAACGGCTTGATGATGGCAGTGACTAGCTTCATGAAACTCTCTCCCGAATTGGTGGACTTGCCCCAGGAAAACAAACCCGACTCAAGTCTAAGCGCAGTGCCTGGCTTTGTAACGCGTCGTCAGCCCTGATCTGCCTGTCGACGCCAGCCAACCGTTGCCGATCGGCCGAGCCCGCCGCACTGCCTGGTCACAGCGACTGCATCAGTGCATGGGTCATGAGCGACTAAGCAGAAACCTTGCCAGCTCTGCAAAACCCATGAATTTCAAGCTCTTGGCTAGCTTCACAAGGGAAAAGCGGCGCGGCGCCCCACCAGCACGCACAACAACGGTGCGCGAGCGCCCGGCGGGTTGCGCAAAAAGCGTGCACCGCCGACCCTTAAAATCACTATAGACACCGCGTGGTACACTGGACCGACCCTGTATCCGGAAATCCACACCATGCTCGCGCCCAAAGACTTCCTCGACGCCCTGAGCGGCCAAGCCTCCCGCCTGTTCAATGGCGAAAGCCCATTGCCGCGCAACGAAATCGAAAGCCAGTTCAAGGCCCTGCTGCAGAGCGGATTCAGCAAGCTGGACCTGGTCAGCCGGGAAGAATTCGACAGCCAGATGGTGGTCCTGGCCCGCACCCGTGCGCGCCTGGAGAGCCTGGAGGCGAAGGTCGCCGAGCTGGAGGCGCGACTGGCCCCCGCCCAGGAGTGACACACCCGGCGCCGCCAGGGCGCCAGGTCATGAGCCGGGCCGAACGGCCCGGCCGAATCAGAGCCGGAAGCGGCTGACCAGCGAGTTGAAGGACAGCGCCAGGTTCGACAGTTCCTGGCTCGACGCGTTGGTCTGGTTGGCCCCGGCAGCGGTCTGGGTGGACAGATCCTGGATGTTCACCAGGTTGCGATCCACCTCGCGGGCCACATGGGCCTGCTCCTCGGACGCGGTGGCGATCACCAGGTTGCGGTCGTTGATCTGCGAGATACCTTCGGCGATCTGCTCCAGCGCCTCGCCGGCAGCCCGGGCCAGGTCCTGGGTTTCGGTCACCAGCGCCTGGCTCTTGCCCATCGCGTCGACCGCGTTGTCGGCACGGTCCTGCACCGAATGAATCATCGTCTCGATCTCGCCGGTCGACGCCTGGGTCCGTGCCGCCAGGGCCCGTACCTCATCGGCGACCACGGCAAAGCCGCGCCCCTGCTCGCCGGCGCGGGCCGCCTCGATGGCCGCGTTGAGCGCCAGCAGGTTGGTCTGCTCGGCGATGCCGCGGATCACATCCAGCACCTGGCCGATATCGCGAACCTGCACGGCAAGATCCTTGACCAGGCCGGTGGACGAATTGATTTCCAGGGTCGCATTGTTGATCGCCTGCACGGCGCTGCGCGCCTGGTCGCGACCGCTGCTGGCCTGCACGCTGGTCGACTGCGAGGCCTGCGACGTCGAAACGGCATTGCGCGCCACTTCCTCGACCGCCGATGTCATTTGCGTCACGGCGGTGGCCGCCTGCTGGATCTCGTCGTTCTGGCGAGTCAGCGCCCGGCTGCCGTCATCGGTCACCGCCGTCAGTTCCTCGGCCGCGGAGGCCAGCTGGTCGGCGGCGCTGGCGATCTGCTGGATGGTGTTCTTCAGACTGTCCTGCATGTCGCCCAGGGCCTTGAGCAACTGGCCGGCCTCGTCACGACCATGGCTGGTGATGCGCTGGGTCAGGTCGCCCTCGGCGATACGTTGTGCACAGTCAACCGCGGTGGAAATTGGCCGGCTGATCAGGCGGCTGATGAAGAAGCCCAGCAGCACGGCCGCGATGAAGGCGATGGCGATGCCGCTGTACAACAGCGTCCTGGCCGAGGCCTCCTGCGCCGTAGCCGCCTTGGCATCCTCGCTGATTTGGCGATCGTTGGAGTCGATCATGATGGTCAACTGGTCCATCACCTTGCGGTAGGCCTTCTGCAGGTCACCCAGCAGCAGGACGCGGCCGTTCTCCAGGTCACCCGCCGCCATCATCGCCACATAGCGCTGCACCAGGGCCTGGTACACCGGCCAGTCGCGCGCCATCTGGTCGCCGGCGATGCGCTCGTCCTCGGCGAGCGGGCCCTTGCGGTACGCGGCGAACGCCTGCTCGCTGGCCAGCTGGTTGGCTTTCATCGACGCCAGGAACTCATCCTTGACGCTCTGCGGCGCATTGCCGGCGGTCGCGACATACAACCGGTACATGTCGCGCGTCTGGCCGACCGCCTTGGTCTTGGTCTGCGAAGTGTTGGCGACCGAGACGAGGTTGTTGCTGAACACCGCCTGCAGCCGCGCCGACAGCGCGGACACGCCACTGATGCCGAGCATGCCCACGGCGAGCGTGATCAGCGCGCAAAGGAAGAAGGAGCTGATCAGTTTGGTCGAGAGTTTTGCATCGTTGAGCCAGTTCATCGGTGAATCCTTGTGGGCGCTGGTCGAGCAGCCCTTTTCATGTGTGCATTTCCCTGCCCCGGCGTACTGCCAGGTGACGGGCCCGTGT
Source organism: Pseudomonas vanderleydeniana (assembly GCF_014268755.2). Taxonomy (NCBI): domain Bacteria; kingdom Pseudomonadati; phylum Pseudomonadota; class Gammaproteobacteria; order Pseudomonadales; family Pseudomonadaceae; genus Pseudomonas; species Pseudomonas vanderleydeniana. The sequence continues at coordinate 7,004,381 of NZ_CP077093.1, forward strand.
GGGGATTCCATCGCTGCTCGAGCCCGCCTGACGACAACACGGCCTGAGCTGGCGCATGGCAAGGTTCTTCAACCAATGACGTCGTACCACAGCACAAACGCACAAGCCGAATACCTCTTTTTCCCTCAAGCTTGATGGGATCACTTCCTTCTCGCCCCCTCATCGCGCGCACGATGTCGACGGGCCACCTACTTTCTGAAACATACGTTCCAGAGCCTTTAGCTGCAACAAACACGTAATGGCTTTTTGCCATAATCGTTGTTAAATGTTACAGCATGTGAAATATTAACCGCAAACATACGATGTCGTACGACGACTCTTATCCGGTTATGAAAATGACACGGATCGGGCGTCACGCGCGCAAGTCAAACCGTGAGGAGTTACACATGCATCCGCAAAGGATGGGTCGGCTGTTGCCTGGCGTGCAGAAGGCAAGACCCATGAGGAATACCCTGGCCGGGTGGCTGGCCCTGATGACCATCAGCCTGGGGGCCCATGCCGAGGCGCTCGACGCCAACGCATCGGCCGGCAAGCGCCTGGCGGTGGCCAGCGACTGCGTGGCCTGCCACACCAGTGCCGGGGGCAAGCCGTTCGCCGGCGGCTACCCGCTGAACTCGCCGATGGGCGTCATCTACTCGACCAACATCACCCCGTCCAAAACTGCCGGGATCGGCAACTACAGCGAGGCGGACTTCGCCCGTGCCGTGCGCGACGGCGTGACGCCGAACGGTACCCACCTGTACCCGGCCATGCCGTACACCTCCTACGCGAAGATGACCGACAGCGACATCGCCGAGCTCTACCAGTACTTCATGCATGAAGTGAAACCGGTGGACGCCCCGAGCCCCAAGACCCAGCTGGACTTCCCGTTCAACATCCGCGCCTCGATGATCGGCTGGAACGCGCTGTTCCACAGCGACAAGCGCTTCACCCCGGACCCGGCCAAGTCGGCCCAGGTCAACCGCGGCGACTACCTGGTCAATGCGCTGGCCCACTGCGACACCTGCCACACCCCGCGCAACGTGCTGATGGCCGCCAACAACGACAAGGCGCTGTCCGGCGGCTCGCTGGGCGCCTGGTACGCACCGAACATCACCTCGGACAAGACCAGCGGCATCGGCGCCTGGTCGAGCGACGAAATCGTCGCCTACCTGCGCACTGGCCACGTCGAGGGCAAGGCCCAGGCCGCCGGACCGATGGCGGAGGCGGTCGAGCACAGCCTGCAGTACCTGGGTGATGACGACCTCAAGGCCATCGCCGCCTACCTGCTGCAGACCACTCCGGTCGCCAGCGGCGAACGCCAGGCACGCCACACCTTCGGCCAGGCCTCCAGCGACGAGCTGACCCTGCGCGGCGGCAAGCCGCAGGACAACCCGGGCTGGCACATCTTCAGCGGCACCTGCGCCAACTGCCACCAGGCCAACGGCCAGGGCAACCGCGAGTACCCGTCACTGTTCCACAACACCGCCACCAGCCGTGCCGACAACCTGATCGCGACCATCGTCCATGGCGTGCACCGCAAGGTCGACGGCGTCGCCATCGACATGCCGGGCTTCGGTCCCGACGCGTTCTATACCGACCGCCTCACCGACCAGGAAATCGCCGATGTCAGCAACTACGTGCTGACCCACTACGGCAATCCGCAAACCACCGTGACCGCCGCCGACGTGGCGCGTGTACGCGAAGGCGGCCCCAAGGCGCCGCTCGCCGTCCTGGCGCAGTACAGCGTGCCGGGCCTGATCATTCTCGGCCTGCTGGTCCTCCTGGCGCTGTTCAGGCTCAAGACCCGTCGCCAGCGCGTGGAGGCCTGAACCATGGAAACTTCAATGACTGACAAGCACACCCTCTCCCGCCGCAGCCTGCTGCGCGGCTCGGTGACCCTCGGCCTGGCCGCCCTGGTCGGCAGCCTCGCCCCGTGGCAATCGGTGCTGGCCGCGGACGACCAGGACTTCATCGCCCTGTCGCAGTTCCTCGTCAGCCGCCCGGTCAACCCGGTGCTGGCGGCGCGTTACTACCGCGCCCTGAGCAAGCGTGCGCCGAACTTCGCCGGCAACGTCGGTGCCCTGCGCCAGCTGATCACCACGCAAGGCTTCAAGCACGTGGACGAATACCTGGCCCAGCCCAACCCGGATGCGTCGCTGAAGGCGACTGCCACCAGCATCATCTCGGCCTGGTACCTGGGCATCGTCGGCGAGCTCGCCGACGCCGAACTGGTCAGCTACTCCGAAGCGCTGATGTACGCGCCGACCCACGGCATCCTCGCCATCCCCACCTACGGCGGTGGCCCCGACTCCTGGGGCAACAAGCCAACCGATAGACAGGACACCCAACTATGAGCAGTGCTGCTTACGATGCCGACGTGGTCATCATCGGCTCCGGCGTGATGGGCGGCCTGATCGCCGCCGAAATGGCCAAGGCCAACAAATCCGTGATCGTCCTCGAGGCCGGTCCGCGGGTGAACCGCCGCGACATCGTCGAAACCTTCCGCAACGCCCCGGTCAAGCTGTCGCTGGCCAACGCCAAGCTGCAAGGCGCCGGCTCGCCGTACCCGAGCCTGCCGCACGCGCCCTCTACCTATGGCGACTACCTGCAGCAGGTCGGCCCGGTGAAATACAACACCTCGTACCTGCGCGTGGTCGGCGGTACCACCTGGCACTTCGGTTCCTCGCTGTGGCGCATGCTGCCCAACGACTTCCGTCTCAACAGCCTGTACGGGCGCGGGCGTGACTGGCCGATCAGCTACGATGAACTGGAACCCTTCTACGCCCGCGCCGAAACCGAGCTGGGCGTGTCCGGTGTCGATGGCCAGGACGAAAGCGGCCAGGGCGGCGCAGCCTTCCCGCCCCGCTCCATCCCCTACCCGATGGAGGGCCTGAAGCCGAGCTACATGTTCAAGCGCCTGTCGAGCATGCTCAGCAAGGGCGGCTACAACCCGATCCTGGAACCCAACGGCCGCGCCACCCGTCCCTACGGCAAGCGCCCGCCGTGCGCCGGCAACAACAACTGCAACCCGGTCTGCCCGATTGCCGCCAAGTACGATGGTTCCATGCACATCGATGAAGCCGAAAAGCATGGCGCCAAGCTGCTGGACAACTCGGTGGTGTACAAGATCGAGGCCGGTGACGACGGCAAGATCAGCGCGATCTGGTACATGCGCCCGGACAAGACCCAGCACCGCCTGACCGCCCGCTACTTCGTGCTGGCGGCCTACGGCATCGAGTCGCCGAAGCTGCTGCTGATGTCCACGTCCGAGAAGTATCCGAACGGCATCGCCAACTCTTCCGACCAGGTCGGTCGCAACCTGATGGACCACACCGGCATCAGCATGAACGTGATGACCAAGGAAGACATGTGGCCAGGCGAAGGCCCGACCCAGTTGCTGGTGTACCTCAACAGCCGTGACGGCGGCTTCCGCAAGGACTACCCGAGCTACAAGATCAAGGTGCGCAACACGGTGCCGACCTCGCAGATCACCAGCAACCTGATCGCCAAGGGTGTGCTCGGCTCGAAACTCGACGAGCAGATCCGCCTGCAATCGGCCCGTTCGCTGAACTGGGCGGTGGACTTCGAAACCCTGCCGCTGCCGGAAAACCGCGTGACGCCGAGCAAGACCAAGTTCGATGCCATCGGCCTGCCGGTACCGGAGATCTACTACAGCGTCCCGGACTACTGGCACGCCGGCAAGGAAAAGGCCCTGGAGGACTTCAAGCAGTTCGCCAAGCTGCTCGACGCCGACATCCTCAGCACCGACGTGGGCTTCCAGAACCGCCAGCACATCATGGGCACCACCATCATGGGCGACGATCCGAAGAACTCGGTGGTCGACCGTGACTGCCGCGCCCACGACCACGCCAACCTGTTCATCGCCGGCACCAGCGTGATGCCGTCGTCGTCCTGCGTGAACCCCACGCTGACCGGCGCGGCCCTGAGCATCCGTATTGCCGATCAACTGCTCAAGGACTTCCAGGCGTAACGCCTGGTCCCGCAGCAGCCAACGTGGCAGGCCGCCCTGGCCTGTCACGTCTTCCCCTCCTCCCCTGCCCCCTCCTCTGGCAAGCGCCTGACCCGGCCGTTTCAGCACTCACTCGAGCCTTGAAAACATTGTCCCTATTTTAGAATCAATCATTCTCATTTTTGCCTAATTGTCTCGAACACGGATCGCCCCTAAAGTACACCCATACCGCAGCCACTGAGCAAAACGCCAGGCCGGTGCCGAATTCGCTTCACACACTTTATCGACTTAAAAAGGAACTCAATCATGTCCAACCGCGAATTGCTGAACCCAACCAACTCCGCCCTGATCCTGATCGACCACCAGCCACAAATGGCCTTCGGCGTGCAGTCGATCGACCGCCAGACCCTGAAGAACAACACCGTGGGCCTGGCCAAGGCGGCCAAGATCTTCAACGTGCCGACCATCTACACCTCGGTCGAGACCGAAAGCTTCAGCGGCTACATCTGGCCGGAACTGCTGGCCGTGAACCCGGGTGCCCAGCCGATCGAGCGGACCTCGATGAACTCCTGGGAAGACAGGAAACTGGTGGAGGCGGTGAAGGCCACCGGTCGCAAGAAACTGATCATGGCCGCCCTGTGGACCGAGGTCTGCCTGACCTTCCCGGCCCTGGAAGCCCTGGCTGAAGGCTACGAGGTGTACATCGTCACCGACGCTTCCGGCGGCACCACCCAGGAAGCCCACGACATGTCCGTGCAGCGGATGATCCAGGCCGGCGCGATCCCGGTGACCTGGCAGCAGGTTCTGCTCGAGTACCAGCGCGACTGGGCCCACAAGGACACTTACAATGCCGTGATGGACCTGGTGCGCGAGCACAGCGGCGCCTACGGCATGGGCGTGGACTACGCCTACACCATGGTGCACAAGGCTCCACAACGTACCCTGGGCTGATCCCTGCGAACACAAGCCCGCCAGGCTGCACTGCTGGCGGGCTTCCACCGTTTTACTGAAGAAAGGGAATTCTCCCATGCCACATGAAGGCAGCCTGCTGCAGGCTTCGGTCATTTTCCTGATGGCCGCCGTCATCATCGTCCCCCTGGCCAAGCGCCTCCAGCTCGGCGCCGTACTCGGCTACCTGCTGGCCGGCGTGCTGATCGGCCCGCAAGTGCTGAAGCTGATGGGCAACGCCGAGCACGTCGCACACTTCTCCGAGATGGGCGTGGTGTTCCTGCTGTTCATCATCGGCCTGGAACTGTCGCCCAAGCGCCTCTGGCTGATGCGCAAGGCGGTGTTCGGTGTCGGCCTGGCGCAGGTGCTGCTCACAGGCCTGGTGATCGGTACCGTGGCCATGGCCGCCTTCGGCCAGAGCCTGCAGGCGGCGATCGTGCTCGGCCTGGGCCTGGCACTGTCGTCGACCGCGCTGGGCCTGCAAAGCCTGGCCGAGAGCCGCCAACTGAACAGCCCCCATGGCCGCCTGGCCTTCGCCATCCTGTTGTTCCAGGACATTGCCGCCATCCCGCTGATCGCCCTGGTGCCGCTGCTGGCCGTGACCGGTGTGCAGGAAACCGGCGAAAGCGGCCTGGTGCATGGCCTGAAGGTGCTCGGCAGCATCGCCGTGGTGGTGGTCGGTGGCCGCTACCTGCTGCGTCCGCTGTTCCGCGCCGTGGCCCGCACCGGCCTGCCGGAAGTCGCCACCGCCACCGCGCTGCTGGTGGTGATCGGCACCGCTTGGCTGATGGAACTGGCCGGTGTGTCAATGGCCCTCGGCGCGTTCCTCGCCGGCCTGCTGCTGGCCGACTCGGAATACCGCCACGAACTGGAATCGCAGATCGAGCCGTTCAAGGGCCTGCTGCTGGGCCTGTTCTTCATGAGCGTCGGCATGGGTGCGAACCTGCCGCTGCTGTTCGAGAACCCCGGCCTGATCATCGGCCTGACCCTGCTGCTGATCGCCATCAAGCTGCCGTTGCTGATGTTCGTCGGGCGCATGGCTGGCGGCCTGTCACGTATTGCCGCCCTGCGCCTGGGCATGGTGCTGGCGGCCGGTGGCGAGTTCGCCTTCGTGGTGTTCAAGCTCGGCCAGAACCTCGGCCTGTTCGACACCCGCACCTACGACACGCTGATCATGACCATCACCCTGTCGATGGCGGTCACGCCGTTGCTGCTGATGGCCTGCGCACACTTCATCAAGACGCCGCCGCAACCGGCCCGCGAAGTGCCGGAAGAACTCCGGAAGATCAAGAGCGACGGCCCTCGGGTGGTCATCGCCGGCATGGGTCGCGTCGGCCAGGTCGTCGCGCGGATCCTGCATGCCCAGGGCATTCCGTTCATAGGCCTGGACACCTCGGTCGACACCATCGAGATGACCCGCAACTTCGAGCACGTGCCGGTGTTCTACGGCGACCCGCTGCGCCCGGAAATCCTCAGCGCCGCCAAGGTCGGCGAAGCCGAGTACTTCATCGTCGCGCTGGATGACCCGGAAAAGGCGGTGAAGACTGCGGAAACCGTGCAGCGCCTGTACCCGCAGGTCAAGGTCCTGGCCCGTGCCCGCAACCGCCAGCACGTGCACCAGTTGCTCGATGCCGGCGCGGAACCGGTGCGCGAGACCTACTATTCGAGCCTGGAAATGACCCGGCGTGCCCTGGAAGGCCTGGGCCTTGGCTCAGCCCAGGCGGAGCGGCGGATCCGGCAGTTCATGGTCCACGACGAAGAGACCCTGGCGGCCCAGCACCTGGTGCGCGGGGACCGCTCGAAGGTCATGGAGACAGCGCAGGAAGCCCGGGTGGAACTGGCGCGGTTGTTTGCCAGCGATACGGACGAGGGCGAGATCAAGGAGCGCTGACCGGTTCGGCCCGGGGCGAACGTACTCGGGCCGACTTCAGGCGATAGGCGCCGGGAGCGCAGCCGAACCATCGGTTGCAGGCTCGATAGAAGCTGCTGAGTTCGGTGAATCCCAGGCTCTGCGCAATCGCCGCCGCACTCTGGTCCGTCGAGCCGATCAAGTGGCGGGCCAACTGCAAGCGGCATTCGTCCAGCAGCTCCCGGAAGCCGGTCAGTTCTTCATCCAGCCGATTGCGAAGCATTCGTGGCGTCAGGTTCAAGGCGCTCGCAATACTCTCGAGGGAAACGACGATGCCCTTTGCCAGACCCACGACGATATGGTTTTTCACGACTGACGACACCTTCAGTGGAAAACGCTGAAGCTCCGAGTTGACCTGGCTCTCATGATGCAGCTTCAACTCCAGAGAAGCGGTCGGCAGCCGCTGGTGCCAGTCCCTGGCCGAGAAGGTGATCTTGTTGACCAGGTTGGAAAACCTGAGGTTGCTGCCGAAAAGAGCCTCCAGTTCGCGGCAATCGGCCGGCGCCTCATAGCTGAAGGTTGTCTCGACCGGCGTCACCCCGTGCAGGGGGAGCAGCCAATGGACGATCGCCATGATGGTGGAGAGATAACAGTCGATGTAGGACCTGCAGAGGTCCAGCAACTCCAGGCGCAGGAAAACCACGCTGCAGGACTCTGGCTCTTCCACGATCAGCAATGGAACTCCATCCGACAGGATCGCTGAATAGCGCGAAAGAATAGTCATGGCTTCGCCCAGCGTGGCACTGGACATCATGGGGTAGAGCTGGGATTGGAGCTGGCCTGGATGGAACAGCTCATAGCAGCCCAGACCGATATCGGGACGATTCGATGCGGCCTGGAGTACCTCCACGAAATTCGAAATTTCTTCTATCCGGACCCGCTGTCCGCTGGCGGCGATGTCGCCGAGGTGGGCATGCAGGTCCTCGACCTGATGCGAGGCAGGGTGCGCAAGCCCCTTCAGTCTCAGGACCACTTGGGCGCAGGTGGGAGCGATCGTCGGCATAAGTACTCAGTGAACCGGCAGGTTTCTGCTGTTTTTTGCCCGAACCTGGCCAGGCGATGAGCCGAACCAGCGCTGGCAGGCCTTGTGCAGACTGCTTGGCTGGCAAAAACCGAGCACCGAAGATATTTCCTTCAGGCTCAATGCGGGGATGGACAACAGGTTGGCGGCGATTTCCTTTCTCAGGTTTTCCTGCAACTCGGAAAAAGTGACACCTTCTCGCTCCAGGGATTTCTGCAGCGTGCGTGTGCTCATGTGCAGCTCATCCGCCACGTTCTGAAGCGAAGGCAGCCGCCCTTCGACAACACCTGCTGAAAATACCGAACGAACCTTTTCAACCAGCGAGCCGTTCAACTGCTCTTCCAGCAGCGCATCGGCATATCTGCAGTGAGTCTCTTCAAATGCAGGGTTTGCGGTAAACACCGGCGCCTCTCTTATATCGTGGCTGAACGAGAGGCTGAGGTGCGGCGCATCGAAATTCAGGCAACGACCAAACAGGCTCTCCAGACTGGTCGTGTCGGCAGGCCTGGAATAAGGCAGCTCTATCAGGCTCGGCTGGGCCTTGAGTGGATGACCGAGCCAATGAACGAGACCAAGCATGACAGCAGCGGCGGCATCGATAATGTATCTGGGGGCTTGAGCACAGGACGAACCCTCGAGATGCACCGTCATGTTGAGACGCCCGTCCCTGTCATCCAGGCGAATCAATGGCGCATTGGTGATCAGCGGGGAGTATTTGACCAGGCGCTCCAACGCCACTCCGAGCGTGGGACTGGACATCATCGAATAACCTGGCACGCCGAAGAAACCCGGCCTGGCGTACTGATAGGCCACAAGGCCGATATCAACATCCTCTGTGCACTCATAGACTTCATCAAGGAAACGGTAGATCAGGGAAAAATCCAGCTTATTGGGCTCAATCGATTTGAAGACTGCTGATCCATAACAATCAAAGACTTCCTTTATCTTGAGGCTCTTCTTCGAAATCATCCTGGCAATATCATTACATTCAACAATCACAAGATCCGACATTGCTCACCCTGAAACTTCTTATTGATCACTTAATGGCCAAGCCTGAACTACCAGGGAGTGATTTGCACGACAGGACACCGTAAAGGCAACTCAAGACACTAGCCAGGGTAGTGTCCCAGTGCGATTATCCTCCAGGTGATGGCCCTTAGCCACCTAATGTCATTTCCCATCGTATCGTGCTCTTCCCGCGAGACACGCACGCACCGCGAACGCTATCGGCGAGACGGCGCGCCAGGCACCTGAGAATCGATGCGACGGGAATCGCCTGGTTGTCGCCGCAAAAAACCGGCACCCGCCGTTGAGACTCCCACTCCATCAAATACGCAGGTGTCCGTTACCGGCGGAGGTAATGCCAATGGTCTCTCACATGGACATGAACTCCGAGCTGGAGTTCTGTAGCGTCTCGTCCGAGGAAACGCCGGACTTCACCCACTGGTTCTACGGCGAACTCGCGCGGGGTCATTTCTTTCTCGCCTTCCAACCGATCATGTCGACCGGAGCGAATACGAACCTGTACTACGAAGGACTCTTGAGACACTGCGGTGGCCCCATGCAGCTCAACCCATTTCCAGTACTGGAAGGAAGGAACTGCATAAGAGCTCTCGATCATTGTGTCGTGTCGAGTGTCATCGACATGTTGAGAAATTTTCCAGGGAAACGACTGGGCTGCAATATATCTGCACAAAGTGCGGTACTGGACGAGCAGTGGAGCCACATCATTTCCCAACTGCGGGCCGAGCCCGGACTGGCTGCAAGGCTGGTTATTGAAATAACGGAAAGCGCTTCGTCAAATCACAGGGCTGCAACAGAGTTTGTCATCCGCATGCGAAGTTTGGGTTGCCTTGTGGCTGTCGACGATTTCGGCTCGGGCTTCAGCACGCTTGAATTCATCCGTACCGCCTCACCAGACATTATAAAAATCGACAAGGGTTACTTGCACCGCGCGCGAACTTGCGAAGTGGCGGACGAGGCGTTCAGGCATCTGGTGGGGCTGTGCAAAACGCTGGCCCCCCACGTGATAGCCGAAGGCGTGGAGTTTGATGCCGATACCGAACGCCTGGCGAATTGCGCAGCGCAGTGGATGCAAGGCTTCCTGGTGAGCAAGCCACAGCGCCTTTTGCCTGGGGCGTCCAGACCGTGCGTGATCGGGAACTATCCGACCTGATGGCCTCGCCACTATCCGATTTTTGACTACTGAATCGAGGTAATGAATCTTGCTGCGCAAAATGAAAATCGCCAATCGGGTCCTGCTGTGTTTCTGCTCGATTGTCCTGATCGTCCTGATGCTGGGCATCTTTGGCCTGGTGCAGATTGCCAAGGTACGGGAAGAAGGGCAGAAAATCGAAAATGATGCACTGCCCGGCATCGCCCTGGGCGACGATATAGCACTGGCGTTCTCGAACACCCGGACCGAGGTCGTGCGCCTGTTGTCGGTAACGCCGGCCAAACTACCCGAAGCCTATGCCAACACTCAGGAAAAACAGAAACTGTTCAATGCGGCAATCGAACGGTATCGCCCGCTCATCGGCGGTGCGGAGGAAAAATCGGCGGTCGACGGCATTGTCGCGCTATATGCCACATACAGCGCCGATACTGAAGCCAGCTACAACCTGTTGAAGGCTGGCAAGCACGAAGAGGCCCAGGAAGTCATCATCGGCAAAATGGTTCCGATCGCAGGGCAGATCAAGGAACAGCTGCAGAAACTCGAAACGATCAACGATGACTCCCAGGCACAATCATCCGCAGCCGCCGAAGCCGCCTACAGCAGTGCCCGAATCGTGATCGGCAGCGTACTGTTCCTGTCACTGCTGTACACGCTGATCCTCGCCTGGCGACTGATCGCCAGCTTGGCCGGTCCCATCAGCCAGGCCCTGGGCAGCTCGGAGAAGATCGCCTCCGGGGACCTGCGGCAGTTTGCGACCGACATCGAGGGTGTCGATGAAGCCGCCCTGCTGCTCCAGTCGATGGAACGCATGCGCGGCAATCTGCACACGATGCTGCTCCAGATCGGCGCTGCCGCCGACCAGCTGGGCTCCGCGGCCGAAGAGCTGAACGCCTTGATGCGCGATAGCCATGCCGATCTGAATGCACAGAACATCGAAATCGAGATGGCGGTCACCGCCGTCACCGAGATGACCCAGGCTGTCGAGGAAGTGGCGCGAAATGCTGCCTCGACCTCCGAAGCTTCCCGGTCCTCGAACAGCGCCGCGCGCTCAGGACAGGATGAACTCAACGTGACCCTGGGCTCGATCAGCCATCTGGTACGCAATGTCGGTGACGCCTCGGCACAGGCACAACTGCTGTCGGACCACACGCAGGCGATCAGCAAGGTGCTGGAAGTGATTCGCGCCGTCTCCGAGCAGACCAACCTGCTGGCCCTGAACGCGGCAATCGAAGCGGCACGCGCGGGTGAAGCCGGCAGGGGCTTCGCCGTGGTGGCCGACGAGGTTCGCGGCCTGGCACACCGCACGGGCGAATCCACCCGGGAAATCGAAAGCATGATCGAACAGGTGCATGTCGGCACGCACAACACGGTCAAGGCCCTCGAACTCAGCACCTCGCAGGCCGAGCAGACCCACAGCCAGGCGACCTCCGCCAACCTGGCCCTGTCGAGCATCGTCAAATCGGTGGCACAGATCGATGAGCGTAACCTGGTGATCGCCAGCGCTTCGGAAGAACAGGCTCAGGTCGCCCGGGAAGTCGACCAGAACCTGGTGCGCATTCGCGACCTTTCCGCCCAATCCGCCGTACGCGCCAGCCAGACCACCGGAGCCAGCGAGGCACTGGCGCAGTTGGCCGGCGAGCTCAATGGGACGATTGGGCGGTTTACGCTCTGAGTGAGTTGGAGATTCGCGGCTGATCGTATGTCGCCAGACGGCAGAGGCTTTTCTGGCGGGGGCCACGGGAACCCCGATTTATCCCTGGTCGGCGATACGTTCACCAGCACACTCCCGAGAGGCCGAACCCGTTTCTCCAACCGGTCCGTGGGGAGCTGCCCCCCCGTGCACAACGTGGCGAGTGGGCTTGCCCACGCTCGGCTGCACAGCAGCCGCAAAACCTGCCACTTCGGAGAGCCTGGTAGACCGGATCGTTGTATTTGGGGCCGCGTCGCGACCCAGCGCGGGCTAGCCCGCTCGCCACACGATGAAGTCTTCAGGTAACTGAGCTGACAGTACCGGCCCTTGGCGTGTTCATGATGGCAGAAATGAGATTGTCCATCTTGGCGCGACAGTCAAACCGGTTTCAGCCGCTTTTTCCTTTTTCGGCGACTCATTAATCTGGTCACAAGTTGAACGACACAGCTTTTAACCACTTAACGAAAAAGGATTCCACCATGAGCAAGCCAACCTACAACCGCCTGAACAAAGACGACGCCGTAGTCCTGCTGGTCGACCACCAGACCGGCCTGATTTCCCTGGTGCAGGACTTCTCGCCGAACGAGTTCAAGAACAACGTGTTGGCGTTGGCTGACCTCGCCAAGTTCTTCGACCTGCCGACCGTGCTGACCACCAGCTTTGAACAGGGCCCGAACGGCCCGCTGGTTCCAGAGCTGAAAGAGATGTTCCCGGACGCGCCGTACATCGCCCGCCCCGGCCAGATCAACGCCTGGGACAACGAAGACTTCGTCAAGGCGATCAAGGCCACCGGCCGCAAGCAACTTATCATCGCCGGTGTGGTGACTGACGTTTGCGTAGCCTTCCCGACCCTGTCGGCGCTGGCTGAAGGTTTTGATGTGTTCGTGGTGACCGATGCTTCCGGTACCTTCAACGAAACGGTGCAACAGGCGGCGTGGAACCGCATGACCCAGGCTGGTGCGCAGATGATGAACTGGTTCTCGGTGGCCTGTGAGCTGCACCGCGACTGGCGCAACGACATCGAAGGCCTGGGCAACCTGCTGTCGCAGCGGATCCCGAACTATCGCAACCTGATGAACAGCTACGCGGCGCTGACAGCCCGCTGAGTTTCCCCTGAACCACCAGGCCCGCCTTTGAGCGGGCCTTTTGCTTTGCGGCGGCCAGACTCCGACGTTCCCACGCTCGGCGTGGGAACGCCTCCCAGGAGGCTCTGCACCCGCCCTGGTGACGCAGAGCGTCACCGGCTGCATGCCCACGCAGAGCGTGGGCACGATCAGCGATGGGGGCTATCCGATCGTTCCCACGGTCCCCGTGGGAACGCCTCCCAGGGCGCTCTGCGCCCGTCCTGGTAACGCAGAGCGTCACCGGCTGCATGCCCACCCGCAGAGCGTGGGCACGATCAGCCATGGCGGCTGTTTACCCTGTGTCTCAGTGCTGCTGATCCAGCAACCCATCCACCTGGCTTTGCGCCAACTCGATCAGGTGCACCGAAACCATCGCCAAGTGGCGCGACATGTCGCGCAACTGTTCGGAGAATTCACAGCCACCAAATGAGCCGATTTCAGGGGGAAGTAATGTCACGCTGAAAAAGAAAAGCCCCCGCAAATGCGCGGGCCTTCTTTAATCCGGAATCACTTCTCTGCCCCTTGTGGGAGCCGGCTTGCTGCGGGCGGCCTTCCGACGATCCGCCGAAGGCGGCCATCCAGCAAAATCGCCAGGGACAGAAAGGACACCATCGCCAGCAAGCCGGCTCCTACAGGGAGTTGCGGTGGGCTCGCTGCCTCAGTGCTACAGGCATGGCGCCATTCAGAGGCGTTTTTTCTGGACACACAAAAGCGCTCAACCCTCCCCCTCACTCGTCTAGCCTTCCAGAAACGCAGTAAACCCGCCTCACGTTCAAGGAAAGAACATGTCCCTGGCCATCGTCCACAGCCGCGCCCAGGTCGGCGTGGAAGCCCCTGCCGTCACCGTCGAAACCCATCTCGCCAACGGCCTGCCGAGCCTGACCCTGGTCGGGCTGCCGGAAACTGCCGTGAAGGAAAGCAAGGACCGCGTACGCAGCGCGATCCTCAATTCGGCCCTCGATTTTCCCGCCCGACGCATCACCTTGAACCTCGCTCCGGCGGACCTGCCCAAAGATGGCGGACGCTTCGATCTCGCCATCGCCCTGGGCATCCTCGCCGCCAGCATCCAGGTGCCGGCGCTGACACTGGACAACATGGAGTGCCTGGGTGAACTGGCCCTGTCCGGTGCCATCCGCCCGGTACAAGGCGTGTTGCCCGCCGCACTGGCCGCCCGCGCGGCCGGACGCACATTGGTGGTGCCATTGGCCAATGCCGAAGAGGCCTCGCTGGCCTGCGGGCTGACGGTGATTGCCGTCGACCACCTGCTGCAACTGGTCGCCCATCTCAATGGCCATGCGCCGATCAAGCCGTTCGAATCCAACGGCCTGCTGCACCAGGCCAAGCCCTACCCAGACCTGAGTGACGTACAGGGCCAACTCGCCGCCAAGCGTGCCTTGCTGATTGCCGCTGCCGGCGCGCACAACCTCCTGTTCAGCGGCCCACCGGGTACGGGCAAGACGCTGCTGGCCAGCCGGCTGCCCGGGCTGTTGCCGCCATTGGATGAGCATGAGGCGCTGGAAGTGGCGGCGATCCAGTCGGTTGCCAGTCATGTGCCGCTGAGCAATTGGCCGCAGCGGCCGTTTCGCCAACCCCACCACTCCGCCTCCGGGCCGGCGCTGGTGGGTGGCGGGTCGCGGCCGCGTCCCGGCGAGATCACCCTCGCCCATCACGGCGTGCTGTTTCTCGACGAGCTGCCGGAGTTCGATCGCAAGGTCCTGGAAGTACTGCGCGAGCCATTGGAGTCGGGCCATATCATCATTTCCCGCGCCCGCGACCGGGTGCGTTTTCCGGCACGCTTCCAGTTGGTGGCGGCGATGAATCCGTGCCCCTGTGGATATCTTGGCGACCCGACCAACCTTTGCCGCTGCACGCCGGAACAGATCCAGCGCTATCGCAACAAGCTGTCGGGCCCGCTGCTGGACCGTATCGACCTGCACCTGACCGTAGCCCGTGAGGCCACGGCGTTGAACCCGGTGAAGGAGCCGGGAAACACTACGGCCAAGGCGGCCGAGCGGGTTGCAGAAGCCCGCCTGCGCCAGCAGCAACGCCAGGGCTGCGCCAACGCCTTTCTCGATCTGGAGGGTTTGCGCCAGCACTGCAAGTTATCCACAGCCGATGAAACCTGGCTGGAGACAGCCTGCGAGCGCCTGACCCTGTCGCTGCGGGCCGCGCATCGGTTGCTGAAGGTGGCAAGGACGTTGGCAGATCTGGAGCAGGTGGAGATGATCAGCCGGGAGCATCTGGCCGAGGCGTTGCAGTATCGGCCCAGTAGCGCCTGATATATCGCGGAGAGGTTGAGGGCCTATTCGCGGCGGTTCGGCGCCCCGACAAGCCCTGCTCCAGTCATTGGTTGTTGATGATCGTTCCCACGCTCCGCGTGGAAACGCAGCCCGTAACGCTCGGCGTCGCAAGAACGGACGCCGAGCGTCCTGGGAGGCATTCCCACGCCGAGCGTGGGAACGATCGAAACGTTGGCGGATCTGGAGCGGGTGGAGGGGATCAGCCGTGAGCATCTGGCCGAGGCGTTGCAGTATCGGCCCAGTAGCGCCTGATATATCGCGGAGAGGTTGAGGGCCTATTCGCGGCGATTCGGCGCCCCGACAAGCCCTGCTCCAGTCATTGGTTGTTGATGATCGTTCCCACGCTCCGCGTGGAAACGCAGCCCGTGACGCTCGGCGTCGCAAGAACGGACGCCGAGCGTCCTGGGAGGCATTCCCACGCCGAGCGTGGGAACGATCGAAACGTTGGCGGATCTGGGGCGGGTGGAGGGGATCAGCCGTGAGCATCTGGCCGAGGCGTTGCAGTATCGGCCCAGTAGTGCCTGATATGGCCGGGATAATGGCTAGTACTGCGGTGAAGTTGAGGGACTATTCGCGGGCAAGCCACGCTCCTACAGTGCCGAGTCGTATACAGGGTCCATGTACGACTCGGTACTGTAGGAGCGTGGCTTGCCCGCGAATGGATCTAAAGACCGGCACCGCCTCAACGGAACCGATCAACCTCCTGTCGCAACTCCGCCGCCAGCGTTTCCAGCTCACGCGCGGTCTGCGCCAGGTTGGACACCACTTCGCGCTGTTCGCTGTTGGCCAGGGCGATGCTCTGCAGGTTGCTGCTGAGCAGGGTCGCGGTGCTGCTCTGCTCTTGGGTGGCGGTGGTGATAGCAGCGAATTGCTGGCCGGCCGAACGGCTCTGTTCGTCGATGCGCTGCAATGCCGAGGCGACGTTGGCGTTACGCGACAGGCCTTCCTGCATCAACGCGTTGCCCTGCTCCATGGTCTGGATGGCGTGACCGGTTTCCTGCTGGATGCTGTGGATCATGCTGGAAATCTCGTCCGTCGCCTCGCGGGTGCGGCCCGCCAGGCTGCGTACCTCATCGGCGACCACGGCGAAACCACGGCCCTGTTCTCCGGCACGGGCGGCTTCGATGGCAGCGTTGAGCGCCAGCAGGTTGGTCTGTTCGGCAATCGAGGTGATCACGCCGACGATGCCGCCGATTTCCTGGGAACGCTGGCCCAGGGTGTTGATCACGGTCGCCGTGCTGCCCAGCGCAGCGGCGATCTGCTCCAGGGACGAGGACGCCTCTTCCATCGAACTGCGACCGATACGCGTCTGCTGGGCGTTTTCCTGGGCCAGGCGCTCGGTGTTGCTCATGTTGTCGGCGATGTTCAGCGAGGTGGCACTGAACTCCTCGACCGCGCCGGCCATGCTGGTGATTTCACCGGACTGCTGTTCCATGCCTTCGTAGGCCCCGCTCGACAGGCCGGACAAGGCCTGGGCACGACCGTTGACCTCCTGGGCGGCCTTGCGGATGTGTTCGACCATGGTCGACAGCGCCTGGCCCATCTGGTTGAAGCTGCCAGCCAGCTGGCCGATCTCGTCGTGGCTCGACACGTTGAGCCGCACGCTCAGGTCGCCGGCCCCCAGGGCCTGCGCCTGGTGCACCAGGTCACCGAGTGGACGCAGCTTGCTGCGCAGCAGCCAGACCGCCGCGCCGACTGCCAGCAACATCGCCAGCAGGCTGCCGAACACCAGGCGAATGCCGACGCTCCAGGTCACCTCGCTGATCTCGGCCTTGGGCATGCTCGCCACCACCGACCACGGGCCGTCCTCGAAAGGTACCGCGACGCTGTAGACGTCATCGCCCTTGTCGCTCCAGAAGCGCCCCTGGCCCGGCTGCTTCGCCAGGTCGGCGATCACCTTGGCCGCCTGCTCGGGATCATTCACCTGGGCGGGCGCGACCAGCCAGCGCTTCTGCTCGTCGAGCAGCGCCAGGGAGCCGGTGGTACCGATGCGGAAACGCTTGAGGTTGTCGAACTGCGCCTTCTGCGCATCGGTGTAGTCGAAGCCGACGAACAGCACCGCGAACACCTTGCCGCTGCTGTCACGCACCGGGGTGTACTGGGTCATGTAGTAGCGGTCGAAAAGCAACGCACGGCCGACATAGCTCTGGCCCGCCATCAGCCTGGCGTAGGCCGGGTGCTGGTGGTCAAGCAGGGTGCCGATGGCACGGCTGCCGTCCTGCTTGGTCAGGGAGGTGCTGACGCGGATGAAGTCCTCGCCGCTGCGTACGAACAGGGTCGCGACACCGGCGGTCATCTGCTTGAAGTCGTCGACTTCGGTGAAGTCGTTGTTGAGCAGCTTGTCGCGCAGGTACAGGCTCGGGGCCTGGGTACCGGCCACGCTGACCAGCTCATCGGTGCGCGCGCTCAAGCCGCTGCTGAAGCGCTTCTCGAACAGCCCGCTGAGGCGCTGGGTGCTTTCGCGCAGGGTGCCGTGGAAGGTATTCAACTGGTCGGCGAGCAGGCGTGCTTCGCTGGCCAAATGCTCTTCGCGGGTATCGAGGTTGGCCGAGTCCAGCGAACGCAGGGCGAATACGGTACTGCCGCTGATCACCACCGCCAGGATGACGGAAAGCGCAAGACCGAGTTGCGTGGCGATGCGAGCACGGGGTTGAGGCATGAACAGCTCCTGACCGAGTAGCCGGGTCATCCTTATCCCATGGCGCTACCCGGTTTTTTCAAGTTGAGTCGTGAGAGGCCTTTCTGAACGAAGGTTCCATGTCGCTACAGTCGGCTGCTCATACAGATACTTGAGCAAATCGGAGGGATATTTGCCAGAAATCTGACCGAAGGATTACGCATTCAACCCAACCGCTCGACCCGGGGCAGTTCCATGGCCGCGACTTCGCCCTGCAGGAAGTCGCTCAACCGACGCAGGCGTTCTCCACCGGGGCGGGTTTTCGGCCATACCAGGTAGTACTTTTCGCCGCTGGCCACGGCGGTCGGCCAGGGCAGGCTGAGGCGTCCCTGGGCGACGTCCTCGGCGACCATCAGCAGGTCGCCCATGGACACGCCATAACCCCGGGCCGCGGCAATCATCCCCAGCTCCAGGGTGTCGAACACCTGCCCACCCTTGAGGGACACCCGCTCGGACAGGCCCATGCGCTCCAGCCAGTTGCGCCAGTCGCGCCGGTCCGGCGTCGGGTGCAGCAGCTCGGTGGCGGCCAGGCGTTCGACATCCCACGGCTGGTCATTGAGCAGGGTGGGCGCGCCAACCGGGATCAGCCACTCGGAAAACAGGTAGCTGGACTCCCAATCCGGCGGGAAATGCCCGTTGCTGAGCAACACCGCGCAATCGAACGGCTCCTGGTTGAAATCGACGTTGTCGACGTCCATCCAGGCACTGGTCAGCTGTACCTCGTTGCCTTTCTGCAAGTGTCGGAAGCGGCTGATACGCGCCAGCAGCCAGCGCATGGTCAGCGTCGACGGCGCCTTCATGCGCAGGATGTCATCTTCGGCGCGCAGGGTATCGCAGGCCCGCTCCAGCGCGCCGAAGCCCTCGCGAATCCCCGGCAACAGCAACCGCGCGGCCTCGGTCAGTTGCAGGTTGCGACCGTTGCGCTGAAACAGCCGGCAGGCGAAATGATCCTCCAGGGTGCGGATGTGCCGGCTCACCGCGCTCTGGGTGATAGACAGTTCTTCCGCTGCCCGGGTGAACGAGCTGTAGCGCGCCGCCGCCTCGAAGGCGCGCAGGGCATAGAGCGGGGGCAGGCGACGGGACATGAGTGACCTTCCGGGAACGGGATGGAACAGCACCTGGCAGAAATGGCTGCATGAGTTTTTATCATGCGAGCAATCGTTTTTATCCCTTTGTGCAAAGCCGTGCAAGCGCCGAGAATCAGTCCTTTAACCCTTCTGTCACTCTGAGAGTCCGATGATCATGCAGCATCCAGCACGTACCGAACTCTGGGCCATCCTGCGGCTGTCGGGGCCGTTGATCGCCTCGCAGTTGGCGCACATGCTCATGGTGCTGACCGACACCCTGATGATGGCCCGGCTCAGCCCCGAGGCCCTGGCCGGTGGTGGCCTCGGCGCGGCGAGCTATTCGTTCGTGTCGATCTTCTGCCTCGGGGTGATTGCCGCGGTCGGCACGCTGGTCGCCATCCGCCATGGCGCCGGCGACACCGAAGGCGTCACCCGCCTGGCCCAGGCCGGGCTCTGGCTGGCCTGGGCCATGGCACTGGGCGCCGGCCTGCTGCTGTGGAACCTCAAGCCGATCCTGCTGCTGTTCGGCCAGAAACCCGCCAACGTGCAGGCCGCCGGCCAGTTCCTGATGGTGCTGCCATTCGCCCTGCCCGGCTACCTGAGCTTCATGGCCCTGCGCGGCTTCACCAGTGCGCTGGGGCGGGCTACGCCGGTGATGGTGATCAGCCTCTGCGGCACCGTGGCCAACTTCCTGCTCAACTATGCCTTGATCACCGGGATGTTCGGCCTGCCCCACCTGGGCCTGACCGGGATCGGCCTGGTCACGGCGATCGTCGCCAACTGCATGGCACTGGCCCTGGCCTGGTACATCCGGCGGAATGCGGCATACCGCGACTACCCCTTGCTGAAGGGCCTGTCACGGCCGAACTGGCAGTACCTGCGTGAGCTGTGGCGGCTGGGCCTGCCGATTGGCGGGACCTATGCCGTGGAAGTCGGACTGTTCGCCTTCGCGGCCCTGTGCATGGGCACCATGGGCAGCACGCAACTGGCGGCGCACCAGATCGCCCTGCAAATCGTCTCGGTGGCGTTCATGATTCCAGCGGGGATTTCCTACGCGATCACCCTGCGCATCGGCCAGCACTACGGGGCCGGGCAACTGCTGGACGCGCGGCGGGCCGGACGGGTCGGCATCGCCTTCGGCGCGGCGATCATGCTGGCCTTCGCCATGTTGTTCTGGCTGGCGCCGAACGCGTTGATCGGGCTGTTCCTGGACCACAACGACCCGGCCTTCCGCCCGGTGATCGAGCTGGCCGTCAGCCTGCTGGCGGTGGCCGCCTGGTTCGAGCTGTTCGACGGCACCCAGACCATCGCCATGGGCGCGATCCGCGGGCTCAAGGATGCCAAGACCACCTTCCTGGTCGGGCTCGGCTGCTACTGGCTGATCGGTGCGCCGTCGGCCTGGCTGCTGGCGTTCAACCTTGGCTGGGGGCCGACCGGGGTCTGGTGGGGGTTGGCGTTGGGGCTGGCGTGTGCGGCAATCGGCCTGACGCTGGCGTTCGAATGGCGGATGAAGCGGATGCTGGGCAAAGGCGAGAAGAATGCATCGGCTCAAGCGGCCATGAACGCCTCCCCTTAGGGCCAGGATCATGTGGGAGACGGCCGGGCGGCTCCCACAGTGACCGCGCCAGGCTCGGGAGGCCGCGCGCTGTAGGAGCGTGGTTTGCCCGCGAAGCTTTTTGTGCCCCCAAGGGCCTCTTCGCGGGCAAGCCCGCTCCTACAGGAAGGTTGTTGCATCCATGCGTTCAGCAGACGGCCTGGATCGCCGGCTGGCTGGCGCAGGAAGTCAGGTACTGGGCCAGCTCCTCCAGCGGCAGCGGCTTGCTGATCAGGTAACCCTGTACCTGGTCGCAGCCAAAGCCGTGCAGCAGGGCCAGCTGTTCCGGCGTCTCGACCCCCTCGGCCACCACTTCCAGGTTGAGGTTGTGGGCCAGGTTGATCATGGCGTGAACCAGCTTGCGGTTCTCCTCGCGCTGCTCCATGCCGCCGACGAAGCTCTTGTCGACCTTGAGCAGCGCGATCGGCAGGCTGTTGAGGTGCACGAACGAGGAGAAACCGGTACCGAAGTCATCCAGGGAAAAACGCACGCCCAGGTGCCCGAGGGCATCCATGGTCTGCTTGACCAGGTCGCTGCGGCGCATCACCGCCGTCTCGGTGAGTTCGAACTCCAGCCATTGCGCCTCGACCCCACGCTCGGCAATCAGCCGGCTCAGGGTCGACAGCAGCTGGCTGTCCTGGAACTGCCGGAACGACAGGTTGACCGCCATGTGCAACGGCCCCAGCCCACGCTGACGCAGATCCTGCATGTCACGCAGGGCCCGGGAAATTACCCAGTAGCCCAGCGGCACGATCAGCCCGCTCTGCTCGGCCAGCGGCACGAATTCGCTCGGCGGCAGCAGCCCGCGCTCGCCATGACGCCAGCGCACCAGGGCCTCGAGGCCGACGATCTGCCCACTGCCCAGGTCCAGGCGCGGCTGGTAATGCAGTTCCAGCTCGTCGCGACGCAACGCCCGGCGCAGCTCGCTTTCCAGGTCGGCGAGGCTGCGGGCGTTGCGGTTGATCCGTTCGTTGAAGACATTGAAGGTACAGCCCTGGGTGCTCTTGGCCTGCTGCATGGCGATGTGCGCATGCCACATCAGCGGGTCGGCACCGGCCTTGGCGCGGGCATGGGCGATGCCCAGGCTGCAGCCGATCAGCAGGCTTTCGCCATCGATCCAGTAGGGTTCGGCCATGACCTCGACGATCCGCTCGGCCATCCACTCGGCGCGTTGCGGTGCCCGGCGCGTATCGATCAGCAGGGCGAACTCGTCGCTGCCCAGGCGGGCCAGCTGGTCACCGGCCTCCAGTTGGCTCTTGAGGCGCGCGACCACCTGCAGGATCAGCCGATCGCCGGCCTGGTGGCCCAGCGCGTCGTTGGCATGGCGAAAGTTGTCCAGGTCAAGATGCCCGAGGGCCAGGCCGCGCCCGTCGTTCTCGGCCAGGCGTGCGGTCAGCAGGGTCTGGAAACCCTGGCGGTTGGCGATGCCGGTCAGCGGGTCCTGTTCGGCCAGGCGCTGCAGGGTGTTTTCCAGCACCCCGCGCTCGTGCACATGCCGCAGGCAGCGGCGCAGGGTCGCGGTATCCAGGGTATCGCGCACCAGCCAGTCGCTGGCGCCCAGCGGCGCGACTTCCGGCTCGTCATCGAGCAGCAGCACGGTCGGCAGGCTGCAGCGCCCCGGAGCCGGCTGCAATTGCGGAACGGTCAGCAATACCGCCGCGCGCTCGTCATCGAAGAGGCCGCGGACCAACTCCCACGAAGTCGCACTGACCAGCATGGCCGTGCCCCCCAGCGGAGCGAGACACTCGCGCAACAACGCCGCCCAGGCCGGATCATCGGCCAGCAGCAGCAAACGCAAGGGTTCGACAGGCGTAGACAAGCTAGCTCCCTAGACTCTGCAAAAAACATGGGCGAAAGGCATTATGACTCGCCGAGGAGCGATTACAATGCGAATGGTTATCAACCGCTAACTTATATCGCGTCAGGTTGAACAATAGCCTTAAATTCTTTGCGCATCCTGCGGGAAAGTAACAAAACCGGCAAATTTAGATCGTGCCTTGCGTCACAATGTCGGAGAGTCGCGGCAGAATCCGTCCAGCCTGTTAAAATGCCCGCCCTTTTTTCGTAACAGACCACTTACTTCGTC